>JAEZDL010000069.1 GCA_023418095.1 Bacteroidota bacterium | reverse complement strand
AAGCACGTAAACCAAAAACGTCCGACATGAAGAAGAGTGTACTTTTAGCCGCAGCGTTCATTGCCGCTACTGCTGCATCCGCCCAAACGGGCGAGATCACCAGCAACCGTGGTGAGAACTGGCTGTCACAGGATGGGGATTGGGGTCTGATCTTCGACGCCCAGCCGATCCTGAACTACGTTGGAAATCTTTTCAACGCGAACACGGATAACGGTGGTGTTGCCCTCCACGGCATGTCCCCCAGCCTGTTCTCCAACCTGCCTAACCAGGGCGGATCGAACGTGATCATCGGCGCGAAGAAGCTTGTTGATGCCAACACCGCATACCGCGGAAAGCTGCGCATCGGCTTCGGAAGCACCAAGGCTACCGAACTCGTTGACATCGCACCTCTTCCGAGCCCTGCTCCAACTCACCCGACCCCGAACCCTACGGTTGAGGACGTAACCAAGAACAACTACATGAACATCGTGATCGGTGCCGGTCTCGAGAAGCGTGTAGGTAGCACCCGCGTAGTTGGTGTTTACGGTGGCGAGTTGCTCGTTGGTTTCGGCAGCAGCAAGACCACGAACGAGTATGGTAACGCTCTCAGCTTCAACAACCAAGGTGATACACAGGCCGGCCGTGCATTGGAGACCAAGAACCGTGGGACTTTCGGCCTCGGCCTCCAAGCTTTCGGTGGCATCGAGTGGTTCTTCGCTCCCAAGATGGCTCTGAGCGGCGAGTACACCTGGGGTCTTGCGATGACCAGCCAAGGTGCATCTGAGCAGACGCGTGAATACTGGGTAGGTGCTCCAACCATCGACAACCCACAAGCTGGTTCAGTTCAATCTGTTACCCGCGAAGGAACTCCGAACGATGGTGGCGCAGATCGTAACAGCAGCTTCGCCATCGATACCGGCGTTAGCGGCGTGAACATCGGCCTCAACTTCTACTTCCAGTAAGTAGATCCCACCGATCTTTGGAAAGCCCTCCGGCAACGGAGGGCTTTCCTTTTTTCGCACCACCGTTAACTTGGCCGAATGCTCCCGATACTTTCCGCCGAAAAGATCCGTGAGGTGGAGCGGCTCACAATGGAGCGCCAGGCGATCGGAGCGATCGATCTGATGGAAGCCGCAGGAAAGGCTTGCGCGGCACGGATCATCGAGTTATATGATCGGAATATGTCGCGTGCCGGCCATCGCGATGTCCATGTGATCTGCGGTATGGGCAACAACGGCGGCGACGGACTTGTGATCGCGCGCGAACTGGCAAAGGCCGGTGTCATGGTTCGTGTAACTCGGATCAGGCATGCCAATTCACCTTCGGAAGCGAATGCGTTGAATTGGGAACGGCTTCGCGGAAGCGGTGTAACGATCGGAGAGTTGAGTGAAGGGGAAAGCCTTCAACTGGACCATGACGATCTGATCATCGACGCGCTTTTCGGGATCGGGATCACGCGGCCCCTGGAAGGCTGGCTTGCCCAGCTGGTAAGATCCATCAACGCAAGTGGCCTGCCGGTGATCTCCATCGATCTGCCTTCCGGAATGCCGACCGACCCCGTGGACTGGAGCGATAGGGCGATCCATATCAATGCAACTTACACGCTTGCCATCGAGCTTCCGAAGATCGCGCTGCTGAAGCCTCATTTTACTGATGCGGTGGGCGAGTTGGAGATCGTTCAGATCGGCTTCGATCCTGCGGCGATCGCCGAACAGCCGGCCGATCATTTCCTGATCGAACGCCCAGATGCGATCGAACTGCTTCCGCCGCGTCCGATCGGCGGGCACAAGGGAACTTTCGGTCATGCATTGATCATTGCGGGGTCGATCGGAAAAGTGGGTGCCGCGATCCTGGCTGTAAAGGCAGCGTTGCGAAGTGGGACAGGGCTCGTGACGGCGAGTATTCCCGATCAGGCCATTCCGATCATGCAAGAAGCCGCACCTGAAGCGATGTGCTTGATCGGCGATGGATCGGGATCCCGGAAATACGAACCTTATACTGCGGTTGGGATCGGCCCGGGCATCGGTGTGACTGAAGACGCCAGGAGAATCCTGAAGGATCTCATCCAGAACCATGATCGGATCGTGCTCGACGCCGATGCTCTGAACATACTTTCAGAAGAACGCACATGGCTGCAATTCCTTCCGCCTAATTCGATCCTTACACCGCATCCAAAGGAATTCGATCGGCTCTCTGGATCGGTTTTCCATGATGGTGCCGATCGGCTGCGATCCGCGCTGGAGTTCGCGATGAAGCATCGATGCATCGTTGTTCTGAAAGGTCATCGCACCGCGATCTGTGATCCAGGTGGAAAAGTCTTTTTCAATTCCACCGGAAACCCCGGAATGGCGAAAGGCGGAAGCGGTGATGCGCTCACAGGACTGATCACCGGGTTGCTTGCGCAACGGCTTTCATCGCTACATGCCGCGATCCTGGGCGTATACCTGCATGGCCTTGCCGGCGATATCGCTGCCAACAAGATCGGCATGGATGGAATGACCGTTTCCGATCTGATCGCTTCGATCCCCGAAGCCTGGCAACAACTCCGGAAGGGATCAGAAAAGATCTTCCACTGAGCCTTTTCCTTCTCTCAGAACCACCGGTTCATCGGCGGAAAGATCGATAACGGTGGAAGCTTCGAGACTTCCCATTCCGCCATCGATCACCAGATCCACCTGGTAACCGAGGTGTTCATCGATCCGCTCCGGATCGGTGGTATAATCGAGCACTTTATCCGGATCATGCACACTGGCCACCACAAGCGCATGCCCTAGTTCCTTCACGATCGCGATCGGTATCGGATGGTCCGGCACGCGGATCCCAACCGTGCGTTTGTTGTTCTTGAACAATTTGGGGATCTCGCTGCTGGCCGGGATCACGAACGTGTACGGACCGGGAAGCGCTTTCTTCATGATGCGGAAGGCCGTGGTTCCAACACGTCCATACGTGCTCAGTTGGCTCAGATCGGCACAAACGAGCGACAGATCAGCCTTCTGCGGTTTCACGCCTTTCAACCGCGCCACCTCTTCGATCGCGCGCGGCTGGTGGGCGCTGCAAACGAACGCGTAAACGGTATCTGTCGGACAGATCACCACGCCGCCCGAGTTCAACTTCTCGATTACCGATCGGATCTTCCGTGGTTCTGGATCTTTCGGATGGATGTTCAGCAGCATGCCGCCTTACACCTTTGCTGTTTGGGTGGCCGCTTTCCGGTGATCGGCAAGGAACTTCTCAAGCCCGATCGTGGTGAGCGGATGATCGAACAATGCGGTGATCGCGCTGAGCGGGCAGGTGGCAACGTCGGCGCCGACCTCTGCGCATTGAATGATGTGCATCGGGTGGCGGATGCTCGCCGCGAGGATCTCGGTGGCGTAGCCGTAGTTGTCATAGATCGTGCGGATCTGTTCGATCAGGCGCACACCATCGGTGCTCACATCATCCAGCCGGCCGATGAATGGTGAAACGTAGGTGGCACCAGCTTTTGCGGCGAGCAGGGCCTGTCCGGCACTGAATACCAACGTGCAATTCGTTTTGATCCCTTTCTCGCTGAAATATTTCAGCGCCTTCACGCCATCGCGCGTCATCGGCACTTTCACAACGATGTTGTTGTGGAGCGAAGCCAGGTGTTCACCTTCCTGAATGATCTCCTTCAGATCGGTGGCGATCACCTCGGCGCTCACATCGCCGTTCACGATCTCGCAGATGTTGCGGTAATGTTCCTCCACGCGATCCGCGCCGCTGATCCCCTCCTTCGCCATGAGCGATGGATTGGTCGTAACACCATCAAGAACGCCGAGTTCCTGTGCTTCCCGTATCTGTGCCAGGCTGGCCGTATCGATGAAGAATTTCATGTTGCTGAAGCTTGGCGCAAAGGTACCACCAAGCCGACAGCCGCATGTCATGCAACGCGTATCTTCCGTTATCCATCGGAAGGTGCTACAAAAGCCGCCTCGTACCTTTGCGATCCAGATGTTCCGCCAACTACTTCCATTCATTTTCAGTGCGATCGCGGTCGCGATCCAAGCGCAACCGGGATCGGTCGTGAACCAGACCGATGCGAAAGGAAAGAAACAAGGTGCGTGGGCGAAGACCTGGCCGAATGGCAAGTTGCGTTATGAAGGAGCGTTCAAGGATGATCTTCCGAAGGACACGTTCAAGCATTATAATGAAGATGGTCAACTGACCACGATCCAGGTCTATGCGCCGAACGGGATCGATAGCCGTGCGCAGCATTTCCATGCCGATGGATCGCTGATGGCCGTAGGAAAGTACGCAGGAAAAGAGAAGGACAGCACGTGGACCTATTACGATAGCGAAGGAAAGACCCGCAAGGTCGAACAATTCCGATCCGGAAAATTGCATGGCGAGCAGATCACTTATTTCGATAACGGTCAGCCTTCAGAAAAAGCGATCTATGAGAATGGAACGATCACAGGTGTGCGAAAGACCTGGTTCCCAAGTGGAATGCTTGCATCGGAAGAGAATTACGTGAACGGCATCGCTGAAGGAAGAAGCACCATCTACTTTCCCAGCGGAAAGAAGGAATTGGAAGGGAACATGGTGCGCGGGGAAAGGGATGGCACCTGGCTGCACTTCAACAATGATGGATCACTTCATGTGAAATTGATTTACAAGAATGGTGTTCTGGTGAAGGAGACCCGCGAAAATGGTATCTTCAAGGAATATTTCCCTGACGAGAAGCCGAAGGCTGAATTCAGCTACAAGAACGGAAAGTTGGATGGACCGTTCGTTGAATTCAACAATGACGGTGAATGGATCACCAAGCAAGTGCCAGCCGATCCGGTCACCGGCGCAAAAGCCGACGTGGAGCGCGTGCTTCACGGCCAGACAAAGAAGCGTGAAGGAAAATACAGCAACGGTGAGCTCGATGGTGAAGTAAGGGAGTACGACGAAAAAGGAAAGCTGGTGAAAGTGGTGAAATACGAAGCAGGAGTGGAGCTCGGATCGAAGTAAAGATCCATTCACCATTCACTTTTCACAATTCACCAAAAAAAGAATGAGCAAGCACGGAAGGATATTGGTGGCGATGAGCGGCGGGGTGGACAGTTCCGTTACCGCGCTCATGCTGCATGAGGAAGGCTACGAGGTGATAGGCGTCACCATGAAGACGTGGGATTATTCCGAGACGAGCGGAGGCAAACGTGTTACCGGTTGCTGTGATCTGGATAGTATAAACGACGCCCGGAACATGGCGGTCAGCCGTGGTTTCCATCACATGATCATCGATATACGCGAGGAATTCGGTGAAGCGATCATCGGGAATTTCACCAGTGAATACCTTGCCGGCCGCACCCCGAACCCATGCGTTCTCTGCAATACGTTCATCAAGTGGGAAGCGCTGCTGAAACGCGCGGACATGATGGATTGCGAACTGATCGCCACCGGCCATTACGCGCAAGTGCGGCAAGCCGACAATGATCGGTGGGTGGTGAGCCGCGGGCTTGATCCAGCCAAGGACCAGAGCTACGTGCTTTGGGGATTGGAGCAGAAGAACCTCGCGCGCACGCGTTTCCCGATCGGAAAATTCCACAAGAGCGAGATCCGCCAGATGGCGTTGGACAGCGGTTTCCCTGAACTGGCAAGCAAAAGCGAGAGCTATGAGATCTGCTTCATTCCGGACAATGATTACCGTGGATTCCTGAAGCGGCGCGAACCCGAAGCGACCGCAGTTCTTGCGCACGGCAAATTCGTTGGCGTGGGAGGAGAGGATCTCGGTGAGCACGACGGTTATCCGTTCTTCACGATCGGGCAGCGAAAGGGCCTTGGTATCGCGACAGGCGAACCGATGTACGTGACTGACATCCAGCCGGAAACGAACGTGGTGGTACTCGGCCGCAAGTCCGATCTCGATCGCACCGAGATGTGGGTGCGACGTCCGAACTTCCAGAAGATCCCTGCGTTGAAAGGCGAGATGGAAGCCGTTACCAAGATCCGGTACAAGGACAGAGGCACGCCCAGCACCATTTCCATGGAAGGCGATCGTGTTAAAATTGAATTTCATGCACCGGTGGCAGGCATCGCACCGGGGCAGAGTGCCGTCTTCTATGATGGGGATGATGTGATCGGTGGCGGTTTCATCGATCGTAAAGCCCCTGGAAAATGAAGAATAAAGCTGCGATCCTTCTTCTTTCAGTGATCATGCTGGCGATCTCATCATGCCGCAAGGAGGAAAGCGCGAAGCCCATCGATCTCGGCCACGAATACTTCCCGATCAAGGTGGGTTCGTGGATCGAATACCAGGTGGATTCGATCTGGCGGGATGATGACTTCAACGTTCATGACACGATAGGCTATCGATTGAAGCAGGTGATCGCGGCGGATTACACCGATCCGGAAGGGAGGCCATCGCAACGGATCGAAAGGTTCATCCTGAACGAGAACGATGAGTGGGTGATCCGCGATGTTTGGACCGCCACGCGTACGACGACTGGCATGGAAGTGACGGAGGAAAATCAACGGAAACTGAAACTTTCATTCCCGGTGCGTGAAGCACGTACTTGGGACATGAATATCCTGAACACGGAAGATGAACTGATGGTGGCTGCCCGTTATGTGAACGAAGCACACCAATTGAACGATCAGAATTTCAGCAATACGGTGAAAGTGCGCACCACGGTGGAAGGAAACCCGATCATCACCCGCGATCTGGAGGAGGTCTACGCGCACGGGATCGGCATGATCGAACACCACTGGTATTACCGTCAGGCGAATGATTTCACAGATCAGAATGTTCGATCGGTGAAGTATGACATGGTGATGGTGGCGTACGGGAACTGATCGGCATGGAGCGGATCATCGTCATCGCTTTGCTTTTCCTTCCGATCCTATCATCGGCCCAGACCGCTCCGGATACTTACCTGATCTTCTTCTCCGATAAGGACAACACACCGTACTCGCTCGATCAGCCACAGCAATTCCTCTCCGATCGCGCGATCCAGAGAAGGATCGATCAAGGGATTGGCTTCGATGAGCTTGATCTGCCGGTCGATCCGGTCTACATCGATACGGTGCTCGCGCAAGGCGATGTGCAATTGCTCAACCGGAGCAAGTGGTTCAACGTGATCACGGTGCGCACGGCGGATATCGCAGTGTTGCAGCAGATCGCACAACTGCCGTTCGTGATCGACATCAAGAACACTTCCGATCGTGAGCTGGAAAGCATCGTTCCGGACAAATTCAACGTTGAAAAGGCTGTTGCAAAAGACCTTGATTACGGCGGGTCGTTCACGCAGGTGAGCATGATGAACGGCCATCTTCTTCATGAGCTGTCACAAGGAGAAGGAATGTTGATCGGTGTGCTCGATTCCGGTTTTGAAGGCGTTGATTGGATGCCTGCATTTGCGCCGCTGCGCGATCGGAACGGGATCATTCTTACGCGCGATCTTGTCAATGCAGGAACATCCGTTTATGAAGATCACTGGCATGGCCGATCGGTGCTTTCGTGCATGGCGGCGATCCTGGAAGGACAATTGATCGGCACAGCGCCGCAGGCGGATTACGTGTTGCTCCGCACCGAGGATGCAGCGAGCGAATTCATCGTTGAAGAGGACAACTGGATCGCCGGTGCCGAGCTCGCCGACAGCATCGGTTGCGATGTGATCAACACCTCGCTCGGCTACACGCGGTTCGATGATCCCACGCAGGATCACCATTACACCGAACTGAACGGGAACAATGCGCGGATCAGCATCGCCGCGTCGATCGCTGCGCAGAAGGGGATGATCCCTGTGGTGAGCGCGGGGAACCAAGGTGAGAGCGACTGGTATTACATCAGTCCACCGGCGGATGCGCACGACATTCTTGCTGTTGGTGCAGTAGGTGATATGGCTCAATACGCACCGTTCAGTTCGCACGGCCCCAGTGCCGATGGCCGTGTGAAGCCTGATGTGATGGCAATGGGTTGGGGTACGATCGGCGTGAACGACGGAGGTGATTCCACCGTGGCGATCAACGGTACTTCGTTCGCTTCTCCCTTGGTGGCCGGGCTCGTCGCTTCACTCTGGAGACTTCACCCGGAACGCACCGCGCAGGAGATCATGCAGGCCGTGCGTGCCAGCGCTTCACTCTATGATCAGCCCAACGACAGCATGGGGTATGGGATCCCGGACTTCATGCATGCGAATGAGTTGCTGATCACCATTGGAATTGATGACAGGTCAACTGATGCAGAATTGATCTTCCCGAATCCGTTCACCGATCGGATCAACATTCTTGTATATGCATTGGGATCGATGAATGTATCGCTGCATGATCTTGCGGGCCGTGTGATCTGGAGATCGGACGTGATCGATCTGAAAAATGGTAAAGCTGTCATCGAAGATCCGGTCCTAACTAGGATCGATATTGGAACCTACCTGCTCACGATCGAAATGGAAGGAAGGCGGATCGTTCGCAAGGTGATCAAGGAACGATAGATGCAGAGCGCTCCCGATCCGTTCGGAACGGATCGCCCCTTGATCATTCCACCGCAAATGCTACTGCACGCCTACCGCAGCGGCATCTTTCCGATGGCGCATGATGATGGTGAAATGTACTGGCACGATCCCGATCTGCGTGCGATCTTCCCGCTAAATGAATTAAAGCCTGACAAGAAGACCAGGCAGCAACTTCGATCCGATCGGATCAAGATCACCATCGATCGCGACTTTGAGTTCGTGATCCGCGCTTGTGCCGATCGCGAAGAAACATGGATCGATGAAAGGATCGTTCAGAGCTATCTGGAATTGCACCGGCTGGGTTTCGCGCACAGCATCGAAGTTTGGATCGAAGGCGGGATCGTTGGCGGGATCTACGGAGTGTCGATCGGGAAGGCGTTCTTCGGTGAAAGCATGTTCAATTCGATCGGGAACATGGGTAAAGTGGCTTTCCACGCTCTTGTGGATCGATTGAAGAAGGAAGATTTCCTGCTCTTCGATACGCAGTACATCAATGAATTCACCGCAAAGCTGGGCGCGATCGAGATCAGCCGGAAGGAATACCAGCAACGACTGGCCGAAGCGTTGAACGGCGGAGATCAGAGCTCGTTCCGGGTGACCTGAAGTTCGATCGCGCTGCGATCGGCAAGGTATTCCTGGTACAGATCACTGTACTTCACGCGATGTTCTATAAGGTCTTCGGATCGGCCGGTGAGCCCTACCATCAACTCGCATGCTTCGCGCAGACCGTTCTCTCCCCCGGTGAAATGCGTGAGCAGATCGGTATCGCCTTTGGCCACCACATGGTTCTCGAAAAGCGGACTGTTCCTCCGCCGGATCATCACGCGAAATCCGCACCGGCGTGCGATCGGAAGATCGAGGATATCATCGAAGAAAAAGGCCACCTGTCGTGGCTCCAGTTTGTGCGCTTGAAGGAATTGTTCAAATGAAGCAGGCTTGTTGCGAAAGCCCATGAACACGTGGTTGAACTTTTCGCGCGTCGCAAATTGTTCCGCATAAACATTGTGCTGACCCGTTATGATCCCGCAAGGAACGCGAAGTTTTTCACGCTGCCAGAGCGAGAAGCGAAGCAGGTTCACACCCATGCTGCCCACTTCGCTGAATGGGCTGCCACCGCTGGCATCGCGCCAGCCATCGTTGAACACACCATCCCAATCAAAGAGCAAGGCCTTCACCTGGCCAAGGTTGCGCTGCAGCACATCCGGCGGACGCAGGAACCGTGTACCAAGATTGGCGAATGCTTTCAGGTACTCCATTTAGCCCTTTGGGAATGTAGAATGAAGAACTTTGAATTTAGAATTTTGAATGGGGAAGTGTTTGTGTGCTCGTCACTTTTCAACGATTCGACTTCTGACTTCCGACTTCAACCCCCACCTCCAACCTCCAACCTTCAACCTCCTTCGACTCCGCTCAGGATAGATCATCCTTCAACCTTCAGCCTTCAACTTTCACTTCAGCCTTCAGCCTTCAGCCTTCAATCCTTCAACCTTCAACCTTCAACTTTCACTTCAGCCTCCAACTCCAGCCTTCAACCTTCAACCTTCATACTTCATCTTCATCCCGCCGTCGCCTTCAACAGATCCTGGATGTCCAACATGCCGAGCTGTCGATCGCCTTCGCTCACGCTGAGCGTATCCACCTTGCTTTCCTTGAAGATCTTATGCGCTTCCTCCAGCAGCGCTTCCGGCGATACGGTGATCGGCGTATTGTATTCCAGTTCGCTCAACTTTCTTCCGAGGAACCGATCGCCTTCCTTCTCCAATCCGCGGCGCAATCCACCATCGGTGAACATGCCTTTGTTGCGGCCTTCGGCATCCACCACCATCACGGCACCGAACCCGAATTTCGTCATGATCACCAGCGCATCGCTCACCTTCACTTCATCCTTCACCACAGGATTGTCGTGGCTGAGGATGTCCTTCACCTTCTTGGTGATCAACCGTGTGTGCTCGAAGAACTGCTGCGTCCCGAGCGTGGTCATGTGATTGTCCGTAAGCTGTTTCATCAGCTTCCAGGGAACGGTGATCGTATGCACACCGATGTTGATCGCGTTGCGCACATGTTCGACATTGCGCACGCTGCTGAACATGATCTTGCTGTTGTAGCCGTAGTAGTTCACGGCCTCCACGCACTGCTGCACAAGGCTGAGCGCATCGTGGCCCTGGTCCTGCAGGCGGCCAACGAGCGGACATACGTAAGTGGCACCGGCCTGCATCGCCATGTACGCCTGCTGCAACGTGTACACAAGATGCACGTTCACGAGTATCCCGTCGTTGCGAAGCATCTTGCACGCCTTCACACCTTGCAGGCTTACGGGGATCTTGAAGACGGTGGTCTCCTTCTTCAAGCCCATCTTCAACTGGCGGTGGGCTTCGCCAACGATCTCATCAGCCGTTTCGCCAAGCGCTTCCACCTGAAGGATCGGGACCATCTTGGAAAGCTTCAGGATCATGCTGTCCAGATCCGTTACACCACCGCGGTGCATGAACGTGGGCGTGGTGGTGAGGCCATCCAGGAAGCCGAGCTTGAAGGCTTCTTCGATCTCGAAGATGTCGGCGCTGTCGAGGTAGAGTTCCATTCGAGGTTTTCGTTCGGTTGAAGCTTATTTGATCGGTGCCGTGGTGCGATCGCGGTAGGCGACTTCGATCGCGTGCAGTTCCAGCAGCGGTTTCAGGAATTCCTCCAGATCGTAAACGCACAACTGGCTCGCGGCATCGCAAAGCGCACTGCTCGGATCGGGATGCGTTTCAATGAATACACCATCGACACCGGCCGCCACACCGGCGCGCGCGATCGTGGGCAGGAATTCGCGGTTGCCGCCGCGGGGATCGGCGCTGGGAATTCCGTATTTCCTGATGCTGTGCGTGATGTCGAAGACCACAGGATAGCCGGTCTGACGCAGATGATAGAACGCACGCGGATCGACCACCAGATCGTTGTAGCCGAGAACAAATCCGCGTTCGGTGAGGATGATCTTGTGGTTGCCCACGCTTTCGATCTTTTTCACCGGCTTGATCATGTTGTCCGGCGCAAGGAATTGTCCGTGTTTCAGGTTGATCACTGCGCCGGTTTTCGCAGCTTCCGTCACCAGCGTGGTCTGCATGCAGAGGTACGCCGGGATCTGGAGCACATCGCACACTTCCGCGGCAGCCTTCACCTGATCGGGGTAATGCACATCGGTGAGCAGCGGGAAGCCGAACTCCTTCTTCACTTTCTCCAGGATCCGCAGGCCGTTCTCCATTCCCGGCCCCATGTAGAATTCCACGCTGCTGCGGTTGTCCTTCATGAAGCTGCTCTTGTAGATCACCGGCACTTTCGTGCGGTCGCTTACTTCGCGCAGCTTTTCCGCGGTGCGCATCATGATCGCTTCATCTTCGATCACGCACGGGCCGCTGATCAGGAAAAGCTGATCGGCGCCACAATCGATGTTGCCTACACGAACGTTACGCGTCATCCAGATCGGAAGTTCATCAAAGGGCGCAAAGTTAGCCGTGCAGGCTGAAGCGGTTCATTCAACGGCCAGCTTCAGTTGATCATAACCATCCAGGTAGCCGACCAGCCGGTCACCTTTTTCCAATTTGCCAACGCCCGCGGGAGTTCCAGTGAAGAGCAGATCGCCCCGTTCCAATGTCATGAAACGGCTCACGTGTCCGATCAGCGCAGCAGGGGAGTGGATCATATCAGCGGCTGTAGCTTTTTGAACGATCGCACCATTCTTTTCAAGCCGGAAAGCGATCGATGAAATATCCTTCGGAAGTTCGATGAACCGATCGCCGATCACCGCCGAACCATCGAATGCCTTTGCTTTTTCCCACGGAAGCCCTTTCTTCTTCAACTCATCCTGTACATCGCGCGCCGTCAGATCAAGCCCGATCGTAACACCATCTACATATGCTGAAAGATCTTTTACCTGCGCATTTCGGCATTCGCGCGAGATCCGGAAGACCAGTTCAAGTTCATAGTGGATGTTGTTGCTCCACGCTGGGATCTTGAATGATGCGCCACGATCAAGGATCGCTGTTTCCGGTTTCAGAAAGAAAACAGGCTCCTCGGGGATCGCATTACCCAATTCCTTCGCGTGCGCTGCGTAGTTGCGGCCAATGCAGACGATCTTCATGTGATCAAGCCTCCACTTGCGCGAGCGCATTGCGCATGATCGAAAGCGTGGTGCCCGGCAGTTCCGCCTTCGTCATCAACCATTGCAGATAACCGGGATCCGATCGGCCGATGTTCTCCAGGCTCCAGCCTTTGTATTTGCCGAACGAAAGACAGATCGCACCCGAGCCATCGAATTGAAGTTTACCCGCTGGATCTGGGGTCCGATCGCGATCGCCGCTCATCTCCGCCAGTGCTTCCACCCGATCCTGCATGCGATCGGGATAGCGATCGAGCTGTGCGATAAGAACATCCGCGGTCGCGTGCACATCGGCCAAAGCATTATGCGCATCGGCATGCTCGCGATCGCAGTAGAATTTCAGCGCAGCTTCCAGGTTGCGCGGTTCCAACCGATGGTACAACCGCTGCACGTCCACGATCCGCGAAGCGCTGTGATCCCATTCAAAACCTACGCGGAAAAGTTCCTCCGCAAGAAATGGAACATCGAAACGGATGCAGTTGAATCCACCCAGATCGCAGCCTTTCAGTTGTGAGATGATCACATCGGCGATCTGCTCCATCGTCGGCTGGCCGAACACATCGGCGTCGGTTATCCCATGGATCGCGGTTGCTTCCTTCGGGATCGGCATTTGCGGATCCACGAGGCTTTCCCAACTCACGCGCGATCCATCTGGTAGAAGCGTTACGATCCCGATCTGTACGATCCGATCGCGGCCGATCCGGATGCCGGTCGTTTCAAGATCGAAGAATGCGAGCGGCTTTTCGAGGTTCAGGCGCATGGGCTGAAGGTATATGAACAGGAACCCCGGCGCGAGGCCGGGGTCCACCAAGTTCTTCACAAGCCGACCGGCCTACCTCACTTTCAACGTAACGTACTGGAACTTCCCGTATTTATCGGTGTTCTGGTAATCGCCTTCGTACTTCGGTCCCTGCACTTTATTGTTGACAGCTTCAAGTTTCAACAATGATGCATCTTTTCCGCGAGCCTTCACGGCATCCACAAGACGCTTTCTTGCTTCTTCCATCCGCTCACGGCTGAGCGCTTCGTTGCTGCCGAAGGTGCGCGTGGGAACTTTTGAAGCGCTCGCTTCGATCACCACGTTCGCCTGGCCATTGCTGTCGATCAGCCCGATCACCTTGTCGATGAAGGCTGTCCAGCGCGCATCGCTCTGGTCGATGTCCTTCATGTTGTACCCGAACTGCTTGGTGAATTCATCCACATACTTCGCATCGGGCGTGGTGCGCGGTGGGGCGGTCTTCTTCTCTTCATCCGTGAGCGGATCTTTTCCGATCGGATCGGCCGGATCCTTCACCGGCTCGCCTTTCTCCTTTTTGCCGGGAGGCGATCCAGGCGGCAGATCTACGATGCTGGCGGGATCGGCGAGCGAAACAGGGTTCAGATAGATCTCCTTATTGATCTCCTGGTAAGCGCTTTCACATTCCACGAAGATGTCCTCGGTGTGGATCGTCTTGTCGTTCACACGATAATCAAGGTTGTATTCGCGGCACGGCGGAAGGATCGCAACATAAACACCATCGCGCTGGCGCGGCTTGTAGGATCGCACTTCGCCGGTGGTCTTGTCCGTAACGTAAAGTATCGTGGACGGCGGAAGCGATTCCCCGGGAGGCGGAATGATGAATCCTTTCAGCACGGTTAGTCCTTCGGATTCCATTTCGGAAGGCAGATCCACGAAGTAGATGTCCTTTTCGCCATGGCCGCCCATTTGATCGGAGCTGAAGTAGCCGCGGCGGCCATCAGCAGTGGTGATGAAGAACACATCATCATCCGAAGTGTTCAAGGGATAACCAAGGTTCAACGGTTGTGTCCATGTGCCATCCTCCTGCAATTCGGTGTGGAAGATGTCGAAGCCGCCCATGGAATTGTGGCCCACGGAGCTGAAATAGAGCGTACGGCCATTGGGATGGATGAACACGCCATCCTCATCCCATTGGGTATTGATCGTTGAGCCCAGGTTCTGCGCCTTGCTCCATTCGCCGTTCGGCAGGCGTACCACGCGATAGATGTCGCGCCCGCCGGAACCTCCTTTGCGATCGCTCACGAAATAGAAGGTGTTGCCGTCGGCAGTGAGGGCGCCGTGGGTCTCCCAACTTTTCGTGTTGATGTCCGATCCCATCAGCACCGGGTCGCTCCATAATTCACCGACCAGTTTGCTCTCGTAGATATTGCCATCGCCTTCATCCGATCGGTAGATGAAGAGTGTCTGCCCATCCGCGGAAACGTTGATCGAGGCCATGTGCCCCTGATCGGGATTGATGTTGAGCAGTTCGGGCGCCTGCCAGTTCCCTTCACGATCCTTGTAGCTCACATAGATGTTCTCGAACGGCGCGCCGGTGATGATGTCGATCACGTTCTTGTTGGAACTGTCGGGCCGGATCCGGCGTGAAGTGAAGAAGAGCGCATTGCCATCCACGGAAAGTACCGGGGAGAAATCGGCCCCTTCGTTGTTGATCACCTTTCCGGCGTTTGAGACCTGGTAGGGCAGTGGTTGGGCGCGAAGGGTGCGCGCATTGGCCGTTTGTTCCTTGCCACGCACCGCCAGCGGCCGCAGGATATGCCGCTCGTCCACGTTGTCCATGAACTTCTGGTAATGTTGATCGGCCTTGTCGAACTGGTTGTTGAGGTGATAGGCCTTTGCGAGGTAGAAATCGACTTCGGCGGGTGCGTTGCGTTCCTGTGGATCGAAGGGGTCGTAGCCCGAGATGTTGAAGGTGCCGTAATCACCGGTGGATCGGAGTTGTGAGGCGCGCTCCAGGAAGGGGAGTGCCGCATCGCGATCGGAGGGTGAATTGAAGAGCGCGAAACCCATTTTGTAGTTCAGGTTCGCATTGTCCGGATCGGTGGTGAGCAGTTCCTTCCAGATCAGTGCGGCCTGGTTGAACAATTTCTCCTCCATCAATTTGTTGCCTTCCTCGAACTTCCAGATGGTGGAAGTGCCCGGCTGCGCCAGTACGGCGAAGGGGAGAAGCAACAGGAACAAGGGCCCGAACAGTGAATGCACTTTCTTCATTTCATTCC
>JAEZDL010000043.1 GCA_023418095.1 Bacteroidota bacterium | reverse complement strand
GCCTGCACGGTGAAGTTCAACAAGGTTCCCGCTTCCACACAGGTATCGGGCACATCCATGACCACGGGCGGTTGGTTGCTGCATGCGACCACCGTGATCTGCATATCGCGCATCACCGATCCCACGTTCACCACCACACCGAATTCATTCCTGCGCCATTCACGCACAAGGAACGCGATGTTGTATTCGCCCTGCTGGTTGGGTGCGTTCCAGGTGATCGTTCCGTTCAGCGGATCGATGCTGTAATTGGGACCGGGGAACTGGTAACCGGGGATCGGTTCGCAATTGATGCCAAGGCAGATCGCCTGTTCGTAACTGAGGCTGTCACCATCCAGATCGTACGCCGCCGGATTATGCACCCAGGTCTGGTTGAGGCACGCATCCTGGATCGGTGAATTCGCGAAGCGCGCCGAGCAATTGTTACCGGTGGTGGGCAGGATCGACAATGTCGTCTGCACGCAGAACGATTGCGCGATGGAATTCGGCACATTGATCACCCCGCCGTTGCGGTTCTGATCATCGAATTGAAGCGTGAAGGTTCCCGGCCCGGCATACGTGTGTGTGGCCACATACGTGTTCCTCCGTACATCCTGGGCGGGAAAATCCTCAATACTCGACCTCGCGATCGTATCGATCGTACCGTCCCCCCAATCAAGCACAAGTTCCGGCCTATCGGCGGGGGCAGAGATCTTCGTATGCGTGATGATCGTTACTTCATAAAGCAGCGAATTCGCACCGCCGATGTGGCACACGATGATCTCACCGGCGCGGTTGTGCGTGGCAGAAGCGATCTGCGCCGCGATCAGCGCGAACATGAAAAGGACCGGTCGCAGATTGAACATCGGCAGGAATACAAAGTTCGTCATTCCTACGCCGCAACGGTGAACCTTCGTCGTGAATTGCGGAAGTTTCTTGCAAGTCCAAGGATGGTCACCGATCGGTCCCGTGGAACGCCCGGTTATCTTTGGCCGCATTCCACCGGAAATGATCGCCATTGCAAAAGCCTCGCGCCCTGCCGCCGCTCGTGATACGTTCGTTCTCATCGGCGATACCGCACAGTTGCGCGAACTGGACCTTGAGCGGAACGACAGGCAGTACATCACCGAACAGCTGGATGGCAATGGTGATCTCGCGATCTGCGATATTTCTGGAAGACTGGTGCTCGTACACCGATCGAGCGCGAACGGCGATCGGGCGGCGCAGCTGGAAAAAGCCCGGCGCGCCGGGAATTCCATGGCGATCAGGCTGAATGATGCGAAGCGTTCCGAAGCACAACTCATTGCACTTCACGCCGATCCGGAACTGGCGCTCGCACTTGCCGAAGGTGTTGCGCTGGGCAGTTATGGCTTCAACAAATACAAGTCCGATCGAAAAGGATCGCCAACGCTGACCAAACTTTCGGTGATCGCGAAGGAATTGAACGCGAAGGCGCTGGAAGAACTTTCCGATATCTGTGAAGCAACGCTCGCTGCGCGCGATCTAGTGAACGAACCGCTTTCATTCCTGAACGCGAAACAGCTTTCCGCCGAGATCAAGAACCTGAGCCGCAATTCCGGTTTCAAGGTGCAGGTGCTGGACAAAGCGAAGATCGAAGCGCTGGGCATGGGCGGCCTGCTCGCCGTGAACAAAGGCAGCCTCGATGAACCCACCTTCAACATACTTGAATGGAGACCGCAGAACGCGGTGAACAAAAAACCCCTGTTGCTGGTCGGCAAAGGCGTGGTGTACGATACCGGCGGTTTAAGCCTGAAACCCACGCCCAACAGCATGGACCAGATGAAATGCGACATGGCGGGCGCGGCAGCCGTCGCTTGTGCGATCGGTCTGGCGGCCAAACAACAACTTCCGATCCATGTGATCGGCCTGATCCCTGCGACGGATAACCGCCCTTCGGGCAACGCCTATGTGCCAGGTGATGTGATCCGCATGCACAGCGGCCTCACCGTGGAAGTGATGAACACCGATGCGGAAGGCCGCCTGATCCTGGCCGATGCGCTCAGCTACGGTGAGAAGTTCGATCCGGAACTGGTGATCACGATCGCAACGCTCACCGGAGCCGCAGCCCGCGCGATCGGACATTATGCCACAGTGGGCATGGGCACGGTGGATCAGGATCGGTTCGCGGAACTTGAAGCTTGCGGATCGCAGGTTCACGAGCGCGTGGTGCGCTTCCCGTTCTGGGATGAATATGGCGAAGAGATCAAGAGCGATGTGGCGGACATCAAGAACCTCGGCAGCGATGCGGCCGGCGCCATCACCGCGGGGAAATTCCTGGCGCGTTTCACAACGAAACCCTTCATTCACCTGGATATCGCCGGACCGGCATTCCTCACCAAACGCGATTCGTATAGAACGAAAGGCGGCACCGGCGTCGGGGTGCGGTTGTTCTACGAATTCATGAAGCGCAGGGCGAAAAGGTCCTAGGAAAATGGAACGATCGGCTACGCGTGTGGGCATCAGTTGCGGCGACCTTAACGGGATCGGGCTCGAGGTGGTGCTGAAATGCTTCGAGGACAACCGGATGATCCAGGATATCACGCCCGTGCTCTACTGCTCTGCCAAGGCGGTGAGCATCCACCGGAAACAGCTCGGCCTGGAGGAATTCCAATTCAACAAGATCAGCGATGCACGCGATGCAGCGCACCGCAAATTCAATGTGGTGGATCTGTGGGAGGATGATCTTCCGATCCAATTCGGCGAACGATCGGGCTCTCTGGCCAGCTACGCGATCAAGAGTTTGGAATCAGCTGCGCTTGATCTGGCAAGCGGAAAGGTTGATGTGCTTGTAACTGCTCCGATCGACAAGAACAGCATGCAGCAGGCGGGTTTCGCCTATCCCGGCCACACGGAATTCCTGCAACAGATGGCCGGCAGCGACAGTGAAGTGCTCATGCTGCTGATCGCCGATGATCTTCGTGTAGGAACGGTTACCGGCCATATCCCGATCAAGGATGTATCCACGGCGATCACCACCGATCGGATCGTACAGAAGGCCAGGCTCTTCAACCAAAGCCTCATGCGCGACCTGGCGATCGCCACGCCCCGCATAGCGATACTGGGCCTCAACCCACATGCTGGCGACAATGGTTCGCTGGGCAGTGAGGACAAGGAGCGGATAGCGCCCGCGGTGCGCCGCCTCAACGATGAGGGGATCCATGCCATGGGGCCTTACGCGGCGGACGGCTTCTTCGGCAATGGCAGCTACAAGCATTTCGATGGCGTGCTCGCGATGTACCATGATCAGGGACTTGCGCCGTTCAAGGCCCTCAGCTTCGGCAATGGGGTGAACTTCACCGCGGGGCTCCCTATCGTGAGAACAAGCCCCGATCATGGCACCGGCCTCGATATCGCCGGGCAGGGCATCGCCAATGAAGCATCGTTCCGCGCTGCGGTGTGGCTTGCCTGCGATATCCGCCGGAACCGCGAAGCATACAAGGAATTGATGGCCGATCCATTGAAACCCCAATCCCGCGAAAAGGAGAAGAAGGGTCCCGATCGGAATTGATCGTGGCCGTGGTGCTACCGATCGAACGGAAATAAGTACATTTGCGATCCTTTCGTCGCCCGTCGGCCTGAAGCCGTGTGCTTTGGGGTCTGGCGCGGAACGCAGGGAACGTTCACAATGGACGCGTTGAAGGAACATACCATACCGTTCGTCGGGTTGAAGGATGGCGAGCACGAATTCCACTTCGAGCTGGACAAGGCCTTCTTCGATGCCACCGGCGAGGAGGACCTCGAAGGCGGCCATGTGGCGGTTTACGTGAAGCTGAACAAAAGCCCCAATCTGCTTGTGGCGAACATCCAGGAGGATGGTACCGTGGACCTTCGCTGCGCCCGTTGCAACGGTGCCCTGGCATACCAGCTGCACTCCGATCAAAGGCAGATCTTCCGGCTGGCGGATGAAGAGCAGAGCGATGATGATGAACTCGTTGTGCTCGATCCGAGCGCACACAGCATCAACGTGACGCATTACATCTACGAGTGCCTGCGGCTCGCATTGCCGATCCGGCCGGTGCATGCACCCGGCGAGTGCGATCCCGATGTGATGCGTGTTCTTTCCGAAGGCACCAGTGAACCGATCCACGCTCCCGACCCCCGTTGGGATGCCCTCAAGGACTTGAAGAATAAAAGGCCATAGGCCCGTAACGACGCTACCGTCATGCCAAATCCAAAACGTCGCCACTCGAAGACCCGCACCGCGAAGCGGCGTACGCACCAGAAAGCCGGTGTGCCCACCATCACCACCGATCCAAACTCGGGCGAAACGCACATGCGCCATCGTGCCTACAAGGTGGGTGAAGACCTTTACTACAACGGGAAGGTCATTGTATCAGGCTCCGACGCGGCCGAGTAGGTCCCATCGCCCCAACCCTGCCGTCCCCCTATGAGGATCGGAGTGGATATCATGGGAAGCGA
>JAEZDL010000006.1 GCA_023418095.1 Bacteroidota bacterium | reverse complement strand
GTTGCCTGATCTACCTTTTGGGTTGATCCAGGCGCTTTTGCAGCTTCGCAAGATTGATCTGCTTCTGTTCCTCGTAACGTTCCCTGCCCACCGCCGAATGGAACCGGTGATCCTGCAGATAGCCGATATTCTCACGAAGCCAATCCTTCCCGGAAGGCCGCCTGCCACGCACGGCACCCAGTTCGCGCCGCAGCAATTCGCTGTGTACATCGAAATCTGCCTGGCCCGCTTTTGCGGAATCGGCGTCCTTCATGATCCTCTCCAGTTCAGTGGCCGGTGCAGCGCTGAATTCCGTTGCCTCGATCAAGCGGGCCACAAGTGCGATATCCTCAGCCGAAACCTTGTGTTTCTTCAGAAAAGCACGGGCGATCCGCACGCTCTCCGCTTCGTGGCCTGCATACTTGACCGCATAACCCAGATCATGGAAAAGGGCGGCCATCTCCAGGATCGCGATGTGATGGGCCGGAAGATCCGCCGCCTGGCCAAGTGCGATCACCGATCGGCTAACGGAGAGCGTGTGCTCCAGATCATGGAAGAACATGTGTGGAGGCATGCTCCGAGCGAACCAACGGCGTACGTACAACCGGGCCTTCTCAAGCAATTCCGCGTCGATCATGAGCGATCAGCGGGAATAACCAAGCGTGCGGCGAACACGGGTGAGTACTTCCGAGGCCACGGTGCGTGCCTTTGCCGCGCCTTTCGCAAGCTGGGCATCAAGTTCGTTCCGATCGTCCATGTAACGCTGGAAGGTGCTTCGTTCACCGGCGAAACCATCGAGCAGCACCTGAAGCAATTCCTTTTTCGCATGGCCGTAGCCATAACCGCCGCGTTGATAATTCTCACGCATGGTTCCCGCGGTTTCGGCAGGTGCCACAAGGGAGAAAAGCTTGAAGACCGTGCAGGTATCGGGATCTTTCGGCTCCTCAAGCGGCGTGCTGTCGGTGACGATGGACATCACTTCCTTCTTCAATTCCTTTTCCGGCGCGAAAATGCGAAGCAGGTTCCCCCGGCTCTTGCTCATCTTTTCACCATCTATGCCCGGTACGATCATGATCTCATCACGCGTGCGCGCCTCGGGTAGTATGAACGTTTCCCCCATGCGGTGATTGAAACGTTCGGCCACATCACGGGTCATTTCCAGGTGCTGCAACTGATCCTTACCGACTGGAACAAAGTCCGCATCATAGAGAAGGATGTCGGCCGCCATCAGCATGGGGTAGGTGAAGAGGCCGGTGTTCACATCCTCCAACCGATCGGCCTTGTCCTTGAAACTATGCGCAAGGGTCAGGCGCGTATAGGGAAAGAAGCAACTGAGGTACCAGGAAAGCTCGGTCACTTCAGGCACATCGCTCTGCCGGTAGAACACGGTTCGATCCGGATCCAGGCCGCAGGCGAGCCATGCCGCCGCCACACCATACGTGTTCTCTCGAAGCGAAGCGGGATCCTTGATCTGCGTGAGCGAGTGCAGGTCTGCGATGAAGAGGAACGATGAGTTCTGCGGATCGTTGCTCATCTCGATCGCAGGCCTGATCGCGCCGAGCACATTGCCAAGGTGTGGTATGCCGGTGCTTTGTATACCGGTAAGTATGCGTGCCATGATCGGGTTGCGAAGATACCGGCGTGGCCCTTCGGGAAGAATGAAGTATGATGAATGATGGACGGAACACGCGCCCCATCCTGCAGTACTGCGGGAGGGGGCGGCAGATTGCCGAGGCCGAGGTAACTACAGCGTACAGCCGGATAAGGCGCCATTCTTGAAAGTCTTAAGTCATTAGTCTGAAGTCGGAAGCAATGTGGATCCGGACTGCCGACTTATGACTTCCGACTTCCGACTTGGGCCGGCACTACCTTCGCTTACAGAAGGCAACTTCCACCATCGGATCGCGTTGCCTCATGAAACCATACACTTGATATGACAGCGAACATTCTTTGGGCCGATGATGAGATCGATCTGCTGCGGCCGCATGTGCTTTTTCTGGAGCAGAAAGGCTACGGTGTGGATACCGTGAACAACGGGCTGGATGCCGTGGAGAAGGCGCAGGAGAAGGAATACGACATCATCTTCCTCGATGAGAACATGCCCGGCATGAGCGGTCTGGAAACGCTCGGGAAGATCAAAGGAATTCAGCCGCGCGTGCCGGTGGTGATGATCACCAAGAGCGAGGAGGAGCACATCATGGAGGAGGCGATCGGCGGCAAGATCAGCGATTATCTGATCAAGCCGGTGAACCCGAACCAGATCCTGCTTTCGATCAAGAAGAACCTGGAGACGCGGCGGCTGGTGAGCGAGAAGACCACCACCAGCTACCAGCAGCAATTCCGCCAGCTGGGCATGCGCCTGGGCGATCGCATGACGCCCGATGAATGGGGTGACTTGTACAAGGAACTTGTGCGCTGGGAACTTGAATTGACAGGTTCGCAGGACCAGGGCATGACCGAGATCATGCGCTCACAATGGGGCGAGGCCAACGAGTTGTTCAGCCGCTTCGTCACCGATAATTACCTCGACTGGCTGGCAGGAAAGAACGATGCGCCATTGATGAGCCACCAGTTGATGAAGGAAAAAGTGCTCCCGCATGTGAAGGAGAGCGGTGCGCCACTCTTTGTCGTGCTCATAGACAACCTGCGGCTGGACCAGTGGCGCGTGTTGGAACCGATCATCAGCGAATTTTTTCGCGTGGAAGAAGAAGGTCTTTTCTACAGCATTCTGCCTACGGCCACGCAGTATGCGCGCAACGCTCTGTTCGCCGGAATGATGCCCGCGGAGATCGAAAAGAAGTTCCCCGGAAAGTGGATCAGCGAGGACGAAGAAGGCAGCAAGAACGCCAACGAAGAGGTGTTCATCGAAGGCTTTTTGAAGAACATCCGCAAGCCGATCAAGCACAGCT
>JAEZDL010000003.1 GCA_023418095.1 Bacteroidota bacterium | reverse complement strand
ACTTGTACATGTAGTCGCGGAAGTTCGTGAAACCCGCGTTGGTGGCCACGGTGTGCCGCTTGTGCACCATGCGATCGTAAAGCCCGTTCAGCTTCACGTGATCGCGGCTGCGCCGTTCCGCAATAAGCCGGTAGATCTTCTCGCGCTCTTCGCGATCGGTGCTTTCCAGGATCGATGCGGCCTTGGGCAGGGTGATCTGTTCGCCGTTCCATTCCACCGACATCGCGCCGATCGTACTGCTGTATTCCTGCCCCATTGATCGGAGTTCCGCCTGCAACGGAACGTTCTCTTCGCGGAAGATCTCCAACTGGCCTCTTATCCCGCGAAAAAGCACCGGGAAGCCTTCGCCTTCGATCTTGTCCAGGAACGCTTCGCCCATCAACCGGTTGTTCAGCTTATCGGTCCATTGTTCCACCTTGGGCAACACATCGGTCACGAATTCCTGGTAGCTCTTTCCGGCCTTTTCATCGAGCGTATCAAGCGTCATGCGTATGTAGCGCCATGCGCCTTCCTCGCTGATCACCGCCTCCAGTTCGCTCAGGTCGTGCAGCCATTTCTTCAGCTCGTCCGCCGATCCGATCCTGCGGTAGAGCAGTTCTTCGAAATAGTGGGCCACATCGTCCCAACCCTCCACTTTCAGTTTCGGGGAAACGAAAGTGCGCAGTACTTTTTCCTTGGCCATTGTTCAGCTGCCGCGCTGCGCCGACTTGCGCATGGTGGTCGCCTTCGGCTTGCTGGTGGTGGCGGCGCTCTTCGGCGCGGCCTTCTTCGCAGCGGACTTCGGCTTCTTCGCACCATCGTCCTTGGCGGCGGCCTTCTTCTTCGCGCCCTTCTCCTCTTCTTCCTTCTCCTCCTTCTTCTCCTCCTTCTCTTCGAAGATGCCGTTCTTCAGCAATTGATCGTACCAGCTGAAAAGTTTGCGCACATCGCTGGGATAGATCCGCTCGCGATCGTGCTCTGGCAGCGCTTCGCCCAACTTCGCGAACAACTTGTCCGTATCCTCTTTCGGATCAAGGCTTTCCTTGCCCTTTTCCACTTCATGCAATTTCTTCAGCACCTGCGAAAGCGGCACATCATCACCGGTGGTGAACATGCTTATCTCCTCGAGCGAGCTCACGCGCACGCTCGCATGGATCGGCAGGCGTTTGCCATCCATCAACGATTCCACGATAAGCGCCTGCCTGCCCTGCGCCACAATGCGAAAAAGGCCCTGCTTGCCGGCCACTGAAATGATCTTGCTAAGGTCCATGTTCCTGTTGTGCTGGGGCAAACTTAGCACACGCACCGGCGCATGCGCTGTGTTGTTCAAGAGTATTGGCCAGATCTTCCGATCGGTGGTTATTGGTGCCTGCCCCCGCTCATATCGATCCAGTGCTTCGCCCGCTTACGCCAAGGCTACAGCGGGCCGCCCGCCGAAGCTTCAGCGAAAGCGGGGTCGCGCTATCCGTTCCAAGTCCGCACTCCTGAAATGCAAAAAGTCCGCTTCGCACCCCTCTCCTTCGGAGAGGGGCCGGGGGTGAGGCGTCGCTTGCGGGCTTTCCACTTCCTCCGCAGTACTGCGGAGCGCTACGCGGGCATCCGGTCGCCGCAACGTATTCAACTCCTTCAGCTTTCAACCCTCAACCACCTCAACTCTCAACCTCCTCCACTCAAGTCTTCTGCTTCTTCTTCTTGGCCGCAGGGAATAGAATGTTGTTCAAGATCAACCTATAACCGGCCGAGTTCGGGTGCAGGCTCAGATCCGTCGGCGGGTCGCCCACCATGTGCTGGTAATCCTCCGGATCGTGCCCGCCGTAGAATGTCCATTGGCCGAGGCCGAATTCACCATGTATGTACTTCACCGTGCCTTCGGCCTTGTTCTCGCCCATCACCGTTACGCCTGGCTTCACCAGTGATCCACGGAAAGCAGTTGTCTGCCCCATGAAACCGCGCACCACCTGCTCGTGGCTCTGGCAAAGCATTGTCGGAACAATGTCCCACTTCGCACTGAAATCGAAGAGCGTGAAAAAATCGCGCGGCTGGCCGATCCGTGAGTGGATATCCGTGGCATCGATGTCCGAGAATTCGTAGATCATCGGATCGGTGATCAGCTTGAAATCCTTGAACGCGAACGATCTGTTGTAATCGATCTTCTGTTGCGCCTGCGGATCGATCGGATCGTGATCGAATTCCGCAGCAACGATAT
Organism: Bacteroidota bacterium; assembly: GCA_023418095.1. Lineage (GTDB taxonomy): Bacteria > Bacteroidota > Bacteroidia > Flavobacteriales_F > PHOS-HE28 > PHOS-HE28. Next base: position 6,156 of record JAEZDL010000003.1, on the reverse strand, counting down.
CAACGCCTTCGGCCGACAGCGCGATGTCGTAGGAATCCGTTCCCGAGCACATCGTGAACAGGTAACCACCACCGGCCACATAATCCCTGATACGTGTTGCAACGGCCAGTTTCATCTCGCTCACTTTGGCAAAACCAAGCTGCGCCGCAAGCTCTTCAGATTCCTGTACCTGCGCCTGGTACCACGGCGCGTTGCGGTAGTTGCGGTAGAATTTTCCGTACTGGCCGGTGAAATCCTCGTGATGCAGGTGCAACCAGTCATACTGTGGGAGGGTTCCCGCAATGATCTGTGGATCGTAGATGCGTTCGTATGGGATCTCCGCATATTGCATCACAAGGGCAACTGCATCATCCCATGGCTGAAAACCTTCCGGTGCGTACACGGCGATCTTCGGTGCCTTTTCCAGTTTCACCACTTCCATGTTCACCTCGGGATCGGCGATCTCCGCCAGGATCGAATTGGCCTGCCCATCAGCGATCACCTGATAGGTAACCCCGCGAATGGTGCATTCCTGCTCCACCTGTTTCACGTGTTCGATCAGGAAACTTCCGCCGCGGTAGTTCAGCAACCATTCGATCGGCAGATCATGCTCCAGGGTCCAGAAAGCGATCCCGTAAGCTTTCAGGTGGTCTCGCTGTGATCCATCCATGGGGATCAACAGCTTTGTGGCCCAGCCTGGAATGGCGAGAAGAAAGAAGAAAAGAGGAACGAGGGTCCGTATCGATCTAGAATGGCGAGAAGTCGTCGGTGTCGCTGTCATCATTCATTCGGCTGGATCGGGTGATCGTGCGGAAAGGATTGCCACCTCCTTCATCCGATCCCATGCCATCAACGCCAAAGTTACCCTGCATCGTCTCAAGATCAGCGAATTTCGCAAGCTCTGGAATGAACCGCAACCTTACATTGTCCACGGCGCCGTTCCTGTGCTTGGCCACGATCACTTCACCCACGCCAAGCGTGCTTCCGCGTTCATCTTCGTAGATCTTGTAATACTCCGGCCGGTAGAGGAAGCAAACGATGTCCGCATCCTGTTCGATAGCGCCTGATTCGCGCAGATCGCTCAACATGGGCCGCTTGTCGCCACCGCGTGTTTCCACCGCACGGCTGAGCTGCGAAAGTGCGATGATCGGTATATCCAATTCCTTGGCGATGCTCTTGATCGATCGCGAAATGCTGCTGATCTCCTGTTCACGATTCCCGCCGCGGCTGTCGCCACCTGCCGTCATCAGCTGCAGGTAATCGATGATGATCAGGTCCACGTTATGCTGGCTCTTCAGGCGGCGCGCCTTTGCCCGCAGTTCGAAGATGTTGAGGCCCGGTGTGTCATCGATGTAGATCGGTGCGTTGGTGAGCCGTGAGATCTGCTGGTGAAGGATCCCGAATTCCGATTCAGTGAGATCGCCTTTCTTCAGTTTTTCCGCATTGATCCCCGATTCACTGGAAATCAATCGTGTTACGAGCTGCGTGCTGCTCATTTCCAGGCTGAACACGGCCACCGCATGCTTGTGCTCGATCGCGATGTTGCGCGCCATGCTGAGCACGAACGCGGTTTTACCCATCGCAGGGCGCGCCGCTACGATGATCATGTCGCTGCGCTGCCAGCCTGCGGTAAGCTTGTCCAAGGCCGTAAATCCGCTTGGGATCCCGCTTACACCGCCGGTCTGCGATTTCGCTTTTTCGATCTGGTCGATGGCGCCCTGGATCAGTTCGCTCATCGGTTCGTAGTTGCGCTTCAGGTTGCCGCTGGTGATCGCGTAGAGATCCTGTTCGGTCTTGTCGAGCAACTCGAACACATCGGCAGTATCGTCGTACGAGTCGCGCATCATTTCCGATCCCACCCTGATCAGTTCGCGCAGGATGTGTTTCTGGCTGATGATGCGCGCATGATACTGTACGTTCGCGCTGCTGGCCACCTTGTTGGTGAGCTGGCTTATGTAGAACGGCCCGCCGACCAGATCGAGCTCCCCGCGCTTCTTGAGCGCTTCTGTTACGGTGAGGATATCGATCGGCTGATCGTCACGGAAGAGCGAGAGGATCGCATCGAAGATCCGTTTATGCGGTTCAACGTAGAAACTTTCAGGCTGAAGGATGTCGATCGCTTCATTCACCGCGTTGCGCTCGAGCATAAGCGCACCGAGCACGGCCTGCTCGAGTTCTGGAGCTTGTGGAGGAAGCTTGCCGGCTTCGAGTGCACTCTCGATCAACGTGTTCTGGCGACGTGCGACGTTGGAACGCGCGCGATCGGATGAACGGGTGGTCTGGAACTGTGACATCTTGCTGCGATCAGACGTGGCGCTGCATCGGGATCCACCGTTCGATCGGGATGATCCTTCCGATAGCAGCTGCGGAAGGGCATCAAAAGTAGAAGTTGGTCCCGACCGTAAAAGGTAGGAGTATCAACAACGGATCAGCCGATGATGAACAATGAGATCGTGAACATTTGCATGTTGAATAACTGACCTTTCTCACAGTGTGTTACTTTGTGATGATGTACGCGCGCGGGCTGCCCTTGCTTATGATCGCGCTGCTTCTGCTGGGCGGTTGCAGAAAGGAAGAACTCGATGAACAAGGCCCTTCCATCCAGATCATCGCGCCGGGAAATTCCACGAGCCTGCAGATCCCCGATACGCTTGAAATAACGGTGCAGGTGAGTGATGAGCGGATCGTGCAGACAGTTTGGATCTCGCTTGGCGATGTGAACGGCGTACCGATCGCACCGACGGTGACCGTTGCGGTGAATAGTTCCTCTGCCACCATACAACGGAACATTGCCGTTACCGATCCCACCATTACAAGTGGAAATTACAGCCTTGCCGTGCGCGCTTCGGATGGGGTGAACACCACCTCGGCCTTCCGATCCGTGAGCGTGCAGGAAGCTCCACTGCGCTTGCGTGCCATCTTCGTGGCCTCACCAGAAGGAACGATCAGCCAGATCGATAGCATTGGCGATGTTTCAGAATTCACGTCGATCCCGGACATGAGCCTTATCGAGATCAATTCCTTCACACAACACTTATTCGTCGCTGGCGACCCCTTCGATCCGCTGCAGGTATTCGCCTTGCATGAAAGTGCCCAGAGTTGGCAGATACAGAACCAGAACGCGCAGCCAGGCCCTTACTTCACCTCGCTCTTCACCGACCCCACCGATGGACGCACGTATGTCTGTAGCAACGATGGAGCGATCCGCGGTTACGATGGTAATGGCATCACCCTGTTCAATGCGCAGGCGATCACCGGACATCTGCCTTATGCAGGCGCGGTGGTGGGCGACCGGTTCATCAGTGAACAAAAACCGATCTCGATCGGCGAGAACCGGCTCGCAAGCCACACTTACAACAGCGGCGATCTGCTTGTTTCCTATGGGCTTGATGCAGATGCGTTGCGAATATTCGCGCTCAATGATCAGCAGATGTTGTTGTTCGGTGAAAGGAATGGCCAGGGGCTGATCCAGCAATGGAACACCTTTCAAGGAGGAAATTCAGATCTGCGCATATTCACCGAAGGCGCGATCACCGCTGTGAGTGCGATCAGTAATGTGTCGTTCATCATTGCGCTTCCGAACCGGATCGTGCGCTACGATCAACCTTCGAACTCTGCGACCGATCTGTTGTTCCTTTCTGCGAATGATGTCGCTTTCGATCGCGCGAATGGGTCCGTGCTCATTGCTTCAGGGCAGCAAATTCTCGTGGTGGATCCGAACAATGCATCGATCATCAACACGATCGAAGTTGGGCATCAGGTCACAAGGGTACTTCCCTTGTTCGATCGTTAGCTGTTCTTCTTCCGCTCTGCCTTTGCCTTCAACACCACGCCCATCGAACAGAACTTGTGGATCCTGCGATCCACGAGCTTGGCTGGATCGGCCTTCATCAACTTGCCCAATTGCTGAACGATCTCCTCTTTCACCAGGCGACAGGCTTCGGCCACATCGGAATGCGCCCCACCGATCGGTTCCTTGATGATGCCGTCGATCAATCCGTGCTTCAGCATATCCTCGGGAGTGAGTTTCAGGGCTTTCGCTGCCTGTTCTTTGTAATCCCAGCTGCGCCAGAGGATCGAGGAGCACGACTCTGGTGAGATCACGCTATACCATGTGTTCTCGAGCATCAGCACCTTGTCCCCCACGCCTATCCCCAACGCACCTCCTGATGCACCTTCGCCGATGATCACGCAGATCACCGGCACTTTCAATTGCACCATTTCAAAGATGTTCCGAGCGATCGCTTCACCTTGCCCACGTTCTTCGGCCTCAAGACCTGGGAATGCCCCTGGCGTATCAATGAACGTAACGACCGGCTTGTTGAACTTTTCGGCAAGCTTCATCAACCGCAGGGCTTTACGATAACCTTCAGGATTGGCCATTCCGAAATTCCGGTACTGCCGCATCTTCGTGTTGATGCCTTTCTGCTGTCCGATGAACATCACGGTGCGGCCATTCAGCATCCCGAAACCTCCCACCATGGCTTTGTCGTCCTTCACCGTGCGATCGCCATGAAGTTCGATGAACGTTCCATCCGAGATCACATCGATGTACTTCAGCGTATACGGCCTGTCCGGATGCCGGCTCAGTTGCACACGTTCCCAGGGAGTCAGCTTTCCATACACCTGTTTGCGTGTTTCGGTCAATTTCTTCTCCAGATCCTTAAGGGTCGCCCTCACATCAACCTCGCCTTGAGAAGCGACATCCTTCAATTTCTCGATCTGCTCAATGATATTCTGCACTGGCTTCTCGAACTCCAGGAATGTCTGCATGATCGCTTTTGATCGGAAAAGGCGAAGGTATGGATGAGCGTTGAATACGGTGGATGCATTGTAATGGGAATAACTTCGACGCCGATGATCCGTTTCCCACCTGCAAAGATCAACCTTGGCCTGAACGTGATCCGCAAACGGCCGGATGGTTACCATGATCTGCGATCCGTGATGGTGCCGATCCCCTTGCATGATGTGCTGGAGGTGATCACCGACCACACCTTGGAAAAGGATGAAGTGAGCTATCAACGCACCGGGCTTCCAATACCGGGTGATCCCGGTTCTGATCTGTGCATGAAAGCGCTCGAGATATTCAGGAGGTATCGGCCCCTACCAGGTTTGAGGGTGCATCTGCATAAAGTGATCCCGCTGGGGGCCGGCCTTGGCGGGGGATCGAGCGATGGTGCCAACATGCTAAGGCTCTTGAATGCTATGCTAGCTGCTCAGCTGGATGAGCAATTGCCGGCCATGGCCGCTGAACTTGGCAGCGACTGTAGTTTTTTCCTCGGGGACGGTATCCGCTTGATCGAAGGCCGGGGGGAATTGACCCTGCCGATCACGCGACCCAACCTGAAAGGTCAATGGTTGTTGTTGGTCGTCCCTGCCATACATGTGTCCACGTCGGAGGTATTCCGTTCGTTCACTCCAGAGGGAAATGAAGTGGATGTAACTAAGGTGATCAGCTCTCCGATCGAAACGTGGCAAGGTCGAATAAAGAATGATCTTGAGGGAATTGTGTTCAAGATGCATCCCGAACTGGACGGGATCAAGCAGGAGTTACTACGAAATGGGGCACTCTATGCGGCTATGAGCGGATCGGGATCATCCGTATTCGGGATCTTCGATCGGAAGCCGGCCAAGCTTGAAGGGTTTGATCGCGACCGGCAATGGTCGTTGCCTTTGTAAGGATCGATGGATGCCATGCACAGGCCAAGAAACGAATGGCTAAAAAAAACAAAGCCCCGTCCATTGCTGGACGGGGCTTTAGATCGGCGACGACATACTCTCCCAGGATTTTGTCCCAGTACCATCTGCGCTGGTGAGCTTAACTTCTCTGTTCGGAATGGGAAGAGGTGGACCTCACCGCAATAGTCACCTAAAGCGATCAATAAGATATGACATGTTGTTAGACGTGACCAATACAGCCGAGGAAAGTTCAACCAAGGAACGATCTTGCTGGATCGAAAGTTTACGGGTAATTAGTATCACTCGGCTTTGCCATTACTGACTTTACACCTGTGACCTATCAACGTTGTCATCTTCAACGACCCTTAGAAGAAGTCTCATCTTGAGGTGGGCTTCGTGCTTAGATGCTTTCAGCGCTTATCCCATCCGAACATAGCTACCCAGCGGTGCCCCTGGCGGGACAACTGGTACACTAGCGGTTCGTCCACCACGGTCCTC
>JAEZDL010000254.1 GCA_023418095.1 Bacteroidota bacterium | reverse complement strand
TTCGGGCACCACATTGTCGCCGAGCGAAACGATCCGGTCGCGCACCTGCAGGTACACGTTCTCATCGGGATCATCGATCAGCGTGATCAATGCCTTGATCTCATTCTCGCTCATCTTCTTCAGCTATGCCGCCCCGGCGAATTTATCCGCGGCCATGCGGTTGCTGCACGGCCCGGGACTTGCGTTTCAAATGCGGATCGTTGATGGATCCGGAGCATGAAGATAGAAGATCGTCACGGTTCATACGGTGATCCGATCGAACACCTGTTCGATCATCCTGTCCACATCCGTCTTCACATCGCGGCTGAATTCCCTGCGCGCACGGTTCGCCACCACGGTGCAGACCGTACATGCGCGATGGCCGAGCATGCCGCCGAGCCCGTAGATCGCGCTGGTCTCCATCTCGAAATTCGCCGCGCGCAGCCCTTGGTATTCGAAGGAGGCGAGCTGTTGGTTGAATTCATCGATCGACGGAACGAGCCGCAACCGCCTTCCCTGTGGCCCATAGAAACCGCCAGCAGTGAACGTGATACCTTCGGTGTTGCCGTTGGATAGCAGTTCCACCAGCTTCCGATCGCCTTGTGCCACGTAAGGCAGGGGAAGGTTGCCGGGCCATTCCAGCTGCTCGATCAACGTATTGAGCAACCGCGTTTCCTGATCGGTGTTCTCGAACGCGTAATAATGCAACAGGCCATCGAGGCCCACAGCGAAGCTGCTTACGATGAGGCTTCCGCATGGCAGGTCCTCCTGCAACGCACCGCATGTTCCAAGGCGGATGATCCGCAATTCCCGATGATCCTTCTTCGCGATCCTTCGTTGCAGATCGATGTTCGCCAGAGCATCAAGCTCGTTCATCACGATATCGATGTTGTCCGGCCCGATGCCGGTGCTCAACACGGTGATGTGCGTTCCATCGAGCACGCCGGTATGCGCGATGAATTCGCGGTGCTGCGTGCGATGTTCGATCGAGGAGAAGTGGCGGCTTACCTGCTCCACGCGGCCCGGATCGCCTACCAGCAGAACAACGTCGCCGAGCTGATCGGGCCGCATCGCAAGATGGTAGACCGATCCATCCGCATTCAGTATCAATTCACTTTCGGGGATCTCCGCGCCGGGATCCGCAAGGGTGATCGCGTTCATGGTGGGCAAAGATGCGCATGCATCCCCACGAATGGATCATTGCTGACCGAACACCCGGCGCAGCAGTTCGGTGGTCCGTGCCAGCGGATCTTCCCTGATCTTCTTCTCTTCATCGGCCAGGAGAAGGAAAAGGCCATCCATCGCCCGATCGGTGACGTATGAATCAAGATCCGGGTCCACGGCCTGTTGGCCGGTAAGGATCGTGGCGGTATTGTAAGCGCTGGCCAGTGGCTCCCAGTAGCTTGTGAGCGCAACGGCCGAGGTGGCGTTCTTCACCACGGGCAGGAACCTGGCGCGTAATTGGGCCTCGGTGCGCTGGCGCAGCATCTCGGTGGCGGCATTGTCGCCCCCGCGAAGAATGGTGAAACCATCCTGGATCGAAAGTCCGCGGATGGCCTCGACGAATACCGGAACAGCTTCCTTTGCGGCATTCCCGGCCGCTTTGTTCAGCGTTCGTTCAAAATCCTCCACGGGTTTTTCCAGGCCGATCTGCAAAAGGGTGTTCTTCACTTTGATCGCTTCCTGCGGAAATGGGATCCTTATGCGCTGATCGTTCCAGAACCCATTGTCCCCACCGGCTTTGGAAACAGTTCGATCCGCACCTACCTGCAGGGCTTCCTTCAATCCGGCGACGACCTCTTCATTGCTCAGCGGCGTGCTGCCAGCAGCATCGAGTATGCTCTGCAATTCCTGCGGAGAGCAGGAGAACAGGATGAACGCGAGCGGAAATGCCGCTGTTGCTGTCTTCCATCGTTCCGTCCAGAAAGTTTTCATTCCCGCTTGAGTTTTTCCAGTGCGCTGCGCCAATCCGCAGGAAGCATCAGGCTCCTGCCCGCCTTCAGGTCATAGCACACCATTACGCTTCGCCCTTCAGCGCAGATCGTGCGCCGATCACCATGCCGCACCACTTCGTAGCGCAGATCGAAGCTCTTGTTGCCGATCGCGCTGCACCAGGTCTCCACCGTGATCTGGTCGTGGAGGAGCACCGGGGCACGGTAGTCGATCTCGTTGCGGGCGATGATCAGCCCGCGTTCGTGCCAGTTGTGATCGATGGGGACGAAATGGGCGATCAACGCCATTCGCGCCTGTTCGAACCAATGCAGATACACAGCGTTGTGGGCATGCTGAGCCAGATCGATATCCGCGAACCGGATCTGGATCGGCACGGAAATGACCCCGGCCATGGATCAGCTGATCGGATTGAGGATCACGCTGAACACGATGATGCTGTTCGGATCGCGATCGTAGAAAAGCTTGTCCAGGGCTTCCTGCACGTTCTTCGCACGGAAATAGGAGGTATGCAGATCGTTCTTTCCGCGTGCGCTCCACTGGATGGTATAGCTGCCTGTGCGGTCCTTGTAATTCCGCACATAATCCAGCATCTGCTCAAGTGCATCGAGTTTATCGGTGCCTTCCGTGGCCTGGAAAAGGAAGCTTTGGTTGTGGCGCGGGTTGAGCGTGATCAAATGGAGCTTTGTCCGCTTCGCGGCCTTGTCCTGTTCATAGTTGAACACCAGGCTGTCCTGCCCCATGCCGATGTAATCACCGATCTCTTTCTGGAGCCGGGCGATCTCTACGTTCCTGTCCTTTGCCATCGATCCGTCACGTGCGTGAATGCGTGCCCAAATTACGATGCATCGATCCCTCTCTTTGGTATTCAGGGATCATCCGTTCCATGTGTTGCAGGATCTGCGACTCATCACCACTATCCAGCAGGCCCATGAGCGCATCGATCGCAGCACGTGTCGCTGCAGGTTCCGCCTCACGCACCTTTCCGATCAGGATCCGAGGATGATGCGTTGGCATTGTGTTCTCGCTGGTAGCGAGCAATTCCTCGTACAGTTTTTCGCCTGGCCGCAGGCCCGTGTAAACGATCTCGATGTCGTGCCCCGGTTCAAGTCCGCTTAGGCGGATCATTTTTTCGGCCAGATCGGTGATCTTCACCGGCCTGCCCATGTCGAACACATAGATCTGCCCGCCTTGCCCGATCGCTGCGGCTTCGAGCACCAGGCGACACGCTTCGGGAATGGTCATGAAGAAACGTGTCACCTCAGGATGAGTAACGGTAACAGGTCCGCCGGCTGCGATCTGTTTGCGGAACAGGGGTATCACCGATCCGCTTGAACCCAGCACGTTCCCGAATCGTGTGGTCACGAAGTCGGTCTTACAATCCTCCTTCAATGTACTCACGAACATTTCCGCGATCCGCTTCGAGGCGCCCATCACGCTCGTGGGATTCACAGCCTTGTCCGTGCTGATCAGAACGAAGCGTTCCACGCCGGAAGTACAGGCCAGTTCCGCTACCGTGCGCGTGCCGATGATGTTGGTTCGTACCGCTTCAGCAGGTTGCGCTTCCATGAGCGGAACATGCTTATAGGCCGCGGCATGAAATACGATCTGCGGCCGGTGTCGATCGAAAATGGCGGCCATCCTCTTCCGATCGCGCACATCGGCGATCAGCGCGTTCACCCTGCTGGTGTGGCCTTTCATGCGAAGCTCGGTCTCCACGTCGTACAAACCGCTTTCCGCGATATCAACCATGATCAGCCGATCGATGTCCAGATCGACCAGCTGGCGCACCAGCTCGCTCCCGATCGATCCGGCCGCGCCGGTCACCAGGATCCTTTTTCCTTTGAAGCGGTGCTGCAGCTGATCGTTCTCCAGCTGGATCACCGGCCGGCCGAGCAGATCCTCGATCCGCACTTCCGAGATCTGGCCGGCGCTCAATTGTCCGTTCAGCCAATCCTTCACCGGTGGAATGGTAAGCACCTGCACGCGGGCGGCCATGCACGCATCAACCACCTTGCGGCGATTTTCCGGATCGGGATCGGCGATCGCGATGATCACCTGGTCCACATTGCCGTTGAGCAGCGCAGGAAGTTTCGCGGTGGAATGGATCTCGGCACCTTCGAGTGTCTTTCCGGCACGCCGTGGATCATCATCGGTGAAGGCCACGATGTGGTACCGCGCGCTGCTTTCGCGCTCGAGCGTACGCTTGGTGATCAACCCTGCTTCACCCGAACCATGTATGATCACATTGATCCTTTCCTTCCCGGCCCCGCGTGATCGCAGGTAAAGAAGTTTGAAGGCGATCCGCACCACGATCAAAGCCATTGCCGTGGCCATGAAATCGATGATGATCACCGCCCGCGGCAGGAAGAAAAGTCCATCGACGAACTCTGCGCGGACCACGCTGATCAACCCGAAGAGCAGCGAACCGGCCAGCACGGTGAGAAAGATCTTCTTCGCATCATCGGTATTGGTGTGCCGCACCATGAGACGGTGCGATCCCGCGATCCAGAACGAAACAAGTCGCACCAGGATGAAGAAAGGAAGCACCGGCAGCAACAGATCCACCTCATGGGCGGGCACTTCGAAATTGAAACGCAGCAAATAAGCGATCGCGAGTGAGCCCAGCGATAATCCGGTATCGATCACCAGGATCCCCCATCGGGGGAAGAGTCGCCTGCCGCGCATGTTGCAAAGGTGTGAAGATCGGCGAAAGCTGCATCACTGGCCCTGCAGCTTGGTACATTGGCTGCGATTTTGGATACGCCATCCACCGATATCTCAACGGGCCCGGTGCCATTTTCGATCGATCCCGAGCGCACAGTGATGGTGGCCGGCCGGCCGGTGTATTGTTTCGCCGATGGAAGCCGGCATCGCCACGAGCCGACCATACGTTCCTTTTCCGATGAATGGAAGAAATTCGATCGCTTCACGGAACAGGATATCCGCATCGCGGGCGACGAATACTTCGATATCGTACCGCGAACGTTGCTCGACCGCGATTCGATCGTGCTGGACATGGGCTGCGGGAGCGGACGTTGGACCCGTTACCTGAGCGGCAAGGTGGGCAGCATCGATGCGGTGGATCCCAGTGAGGCGATCTTCACTGCGGCCGGCACCCACCACGATCTGCAGAACGTGCGATGGTCACAGGCAGGCATCGGAGCGATCCCGTTCAACGATGGAACGTTCGATCTCGTCGTTTGTCTCGGTGTGCTTCACCATGTGCCACAGACCGCTGAAGCAATGCTCGAACTTGCCCGGAAAGTGAAGCCTGGTGGCCATATGCTGATCTATCTCTATTATGATCTCGAAGGACGTGGCCCCATCTACAGGTTGCTGTTCCACTTGACCGAAGTATTGCGCAAACTGATCATGCGATCGCCAGCGAAGATCAAGCGCATCACCTGTGAGTTGATCGCATTCCTGATCTATCTGCCTTTGCGTACGATCGCCCGGCTTGCCCGCTCGCTCGATCCAAAGCGCCGCTGGTCGCATCTGTTGCCGCTGAGCTACTACCACAACAAATCCATGCGTATTCTCCGGAACGATGCATTGGATCGTTTCGGGACACCTTTGGGCAAGCGGTTCTCCCGATCGCAGATCGGGAGCATGATGCAGAATGCGGGACTCACCGATCTTCAGTTCTCGCCCGATCCGCCGTACTGGCATGTGCTGGGCACGCGAAAATGATCAGCATGAACGAACGATCACCACAGACCAAGGCGCGCGTGCTGTTCATCGCGGATCATCGGGAAGGACGTGCGCCCAACCAGCGATATCGCTTTGAACAGTATTTGGGTCACCTTCGGGAAAATGGTTTCGAATGCGTGCTAAGTCCGCTTATTTCCGCTGAAGATGATCCCGTGGTTTACAGCAAAGGGAATTATCTGGGCAAGATGCGCATCCTGCACAAGATGTATTCGATCCGCAGGCGCGATGTTCAGCGCACGAACGAATTCGATATCATCTTCATCTGCCGCCAGGCATTGATGACGCGCAGCACATATTTTGAAAAAGCGTTCAGGAAAAGCCGCGCGAAGTTGATCTATGATTTCGATGATGCGATCTGGCTGCAGAGCGTGAGCGATGCCAACAAGCGGTGGAGCTGGTTGAAGGACCCGGGGAAGACGGCCGCACTGATCTCACTGGCCGATCGGGTGATCGCAGGGAACGATTTCCTGGCCGCGTACGCAAAGCGATCGAACGATCGGGTGAGCGTGATCCCTTCCACGATCGATACCGATCTGTACAGGCCGAAACAGCATTCGCAGAAAGCAAAAGTGATGATCGGCTGGAGCGGAAGCATCACCACGGTGCAGCATTTCCTGCTCGCAAGACCGGCCTTGATCGAACTTAAAAAGCGTTTCGGTGACCGGATCGGGATCCGGCTGATCGGGGAACCGAACTTCAACGATCCGGAACTGGAGGCCCAGGTGATCCGCTGGAAAGCTGCTACGGAAGTGCAGGACCTGGAGCCGATCGATATCGGCCTGATGCCTTTGCCGGATACCGAATGGGCACGCGGCAAATGCGGCATGAAAGGCCTGCAATATATGGGCTTGGGGATACCGCCGGTGATGTCGCCTGTAGGTGTGAACACCAGCATCGTGACCGATGGCGTGAACGGTTTTCTCGCTGCGACCACGGAAGAATGGGTGGAAAAGATCGGCCGCTTGATCGAAGATGCCGACCTGCGCGCACGCATGGGCGCCGAGGCCCGCAAGACGGTTGTAATGCACTATAGCGTAAAGGCCTGGCGCAATGAATATTTGCGGCTGTTCGAGGAGTTGATCGGGTGATCGGAGAGTAATTTACCTCAAGTGGTCAGTCTTCAGGATCTATTGGTACTAAGCCTCCGTCTTCATCCAATTCGATATCAACTTTTTGAACGAAAAGTACCATTTCTCTTTTTGAGAACTTACATTGTTCCACCAATGGAGATCATGAGCGCATATACCAATGGTCTTCGATCGATCACCTCGCCAGGTGTGCGCGGTTCTCTCTCTCTCTCTCTCTCTCTCTCTCTAGAATAATGCGCCAATGTGCGCAACAAAGAAGCCCCCGGTGTTTGCCGCACCGAGGGCTTTTGGTCGCTCATGTCCCACCAACTCTATAAGAAGATGAAAACAAGCTGATACAAAGGTAACGCGCCTGCAGCAGTTGCAGGCAGCGTTACCTGCCTTCACGATGTCCATTGTTCGAAGGCCGTTTGACAGACGCTGAACAAGGACTAACTTGCTTTGGGGAAGGAATTTACTCCAGCCGTTACCATTGCAGAATTCTGAACAATAAAGAGGAGTGAAGAAAGACCGGATCGATGCCGCCCCGAAAAACCACCGCCATAGGCGGTGCCGGGGATCGCATCAACATGAACTTGAACAACATGCTTTACCAAACGATGAACAGTAAACGGCACGGCAAAGGCTTACCACTTTTGTTAGGCTGCTTTCTGTTTGTTGTGGCCTTGCCTATGTACTCACAGAATTTGGTTCAAAACCCCAGTTTCGAGGAGACCGACTCATGTATGGCTGGATTAAGCTTTTACCCAGGACCAACACATTGGTTCTCTGCGAGCGGTACACCTGATCATTTATTGCGCTGTGTCCCATACGGAGCCACGAATGGAGTACCGTTGAACCATATGACCTTTCAGGAACCACAGGAAGGGGATGCATATGTGGGGCTTATAACCCATTATGTTCCCCAACACATGGAATATGCGATGTCACAGCTAATGGAACCACTGATAGTTGGACAGGCTTATGATGTGAGCTTTTATACGAACGCGGGATTTGGGGGGAATGCGAACTACGAGGTATGGTGGTTGGCGACCAACAAGATCGGCGTGTTATTCACAATGGAGCCGAGACTATGGCTTCAAGGTGATGAACTCGTAACACCAGGCAATTTCGCCCATGTCTATCACCCAGAGATCATTTCGGATACGGTGGTATGGACATTCGTGAGCGGCACATTCGTAGCGGATAGCGCGTACCAGTACATGATGCTAGGCAACCATTTCGATAATGCCAATACTGATACCCTTCATTTGGGTACTCCGGGCTCAACCCAGCTTTGGTATCCGCGGTCGTATACATTAGTCGACAATGTCTCCGTCTCGCGCAATACAATTGGTATATCGGAAGGCGTTTTGGCGAATTTCACCATATATCCCAACCCTGCGACAGATGAACTTGGGATGCAGGGTGTTCCTGAAGGATCAACCGGGAGTATCCATGATGCAATGGGCCGCATGATATGGAAGGGTGGGATGGCGACTGGAACGTTGACACTTGATGTAAGATCGTGGGCGCGCGGAGCCTATGTAATGCGGGTGCATACGAATGGGAGGCAAGGCATGTTCAAGTTCATGTTGATCGATAGATAAATTGTATCCGGTCTTTCGCAAAAAAAAACGAAAGACAATGAGTACAAAAAGGAATTTCAGGCTGATCATATTAACCTGTGCAATGGTAGTTCTTGGTTCGCTAAAAGCTCAAGTAACTACTCCACTCAATATAGCAAATGCGAACACCGACTTTGTGGGCTGGGAAAATGATCCGGCCAACCAGTTCGAGTTAAATATCAAGCATGAAATGAATTTTCCGATCCAATGGTGGACGGATGACATCCGCTGTATGTGGCTTACCCCCACGCTAACTGCTCTTACCGTAAATGGTTACACCGGCCTCGATCTAAGCGGCAGGCTTGGAATCGGAGACTTCAACGCACCGGTGAACCAACCACTCACACTGTTGCATTTGGACAGTATGGGAACCGAATTGGCAGGTTATAGGCCTTGGATGGGCACAGGAGTGTTGATCACAAAGACCAGCGACATGATGTACGTTGGCATGATGGGAGGTGAGGACGATCGCAGTGATGCTATCATCTCATGGTCTGACAATGTGGAGGACCAACCGAATTTTGGGCCTGATCGGTTGCGCTTCATCTTCACCAACGAGCCACCAGCAACTCCAATAATGACAGCGCAGGAACTTCATGGTTTGGAGTTGGCACGGATCATTCCTGATCCAAATGGTGATGAAGGGTACTTCGGTATCGGCGATTGGAATACCGCGGGGGTTGAGCCTGATGAGAGGCTCGATGTGCTTGATCGCACGGTGCGTATCCGGTAATTGGTGCCTGATTACGAGGATGTGAACGGTGAAATGTTCCGGTTTGTGGTGACGGATGATGACGGCAGGCTTCATTGGAGGCCGATAACTACTTTACCAGATAATTGCGAATGGACCATGAGCGGGGGTGCCAACAATCACAATGTTTGGACTGCGGTGGGTACAAGCAATGCCTGTCCGAATGACGATAACACTGTTGGTATCGGTACAACTACACCCAAAGGAAAGTTGCATGTGGTGAGAAAACCGACTGCTGCCGCTGAGGCAGGTCTAGTGGTGACTACTACTACAGATGGCAATTATCCAGGACCATTCTCAATTGCATATGGTATTAGCGCGAGCATAAATAATGCAACAAGTCAGGCTCCCGCACCCTTGCATTATGGCATCAGTGGCATGGCTACAAATGCTTCTATTACGAATGTTGGTGTATATGGTCAAGTAAATAATGCTGCAAACTATTCCGCCACCCAAGGTAATAAGGCCATTTCTGGAGTGGCACAAGGTACGAATATTACCTATGGAGTTCACGGGGAGGGCTGGGGAACAGCCCTTAACCATGGTGTTTATGGGAAGGCTGTTACCACAGGGACGACCAATTATGGGGTATACGGGACAGCGCTTGGAACCGGTGGTGGTGATCGTTACGGTGTGGCTGGGTATGTACTTTCTCCTGCAACGGGGTATTCATCATTCGGTGTTTTTGGCGAAGCACCTTCAACTCAGAATGATCTTAATGCAACGGGTTGGGCTGGCTTTTTCCGAGGTGATCTAAAGGTTACTGGTGATACTTGGGGAACTGATCCCCATTGGAGCGTTTCAGACTCCCAGTTCAAAACCAATATTGAGGATATTGAGAACATTAATGAAGTGCTCCTGGCGCTGGCTCCGAAGTCTTACAACTTCATAGAACATGAGCACCCGGACCTACAATTCAATCAAGGTGTCCAGTATGGATTGATCGCTCAAGAATTGGAAGATGTTCTGCCATCGTTAGTCCGCTCCACCGTTGCTCCAGCCATATACGATACACTCGGTAATCTGCTCCATGAGAGCGTTGAACATAAAGGTGTAAACTATACGGGGCTGATCCCTCTCTTGATCGCAGGTCATAAAGAGCAACAAGAGGTGATCGCTCAACAAGCCGCTACGAACGCGAATCTTAATGATCAAGTGAGTGAGCTATCCGGTCGTCTCGACCAACTCGAGCAACTCCTCGCCTCCTGTTGCCAGAATCCTGATGGCGACATACGCGATCTGGTCGACGACGCCACGGGTCTGAACGATCCGGCCGGCGATCGCAACCTGCGGATCCAACCCAAGCCGTTCAACGAGCAAACAACGGTGTACTACAACCTGGAACGTAGTGGCCGCATGCAACTGATGGCCAATAGCAGCGACGGCAAACAGTTGCGCGTGTTGCACGAAGCGCAAATGGAAGCCGGCCAGTACCAATACGAATGGCTAACCGCGAACTTGAGCGCTGGCGTTTATTACGTTACGCTTCTTCTCGATGGTGAACCGATCGTGAAGAAAGCCGTTAAGGTGAACTAAGGCGATCTATTTCCATCCGCTAGAGGGCTTCCGCACTTCAGTGCCGGAGCCCTCTTTCTTTTGCCGAACTTCGCGATCTGGATCAGCCCCAACATCAACAATGACGACCACCACCGCGACCGATCTGAAACGGACCGCTTTCTCGCATATCCACGAACAACTCGGCGCCAAGATGGTGCCTTTCGCCGGTTACCTCATGCCAGTGCAATATTCCGGCGTGAACGATGAACACCTCACCGTACGCAAGAGCGTTGGCGTTTTCGATGTAAGCCACATGGGCGAATTCATCGTGCGCGGGCCGGGCGTGTTGGATCTGCTCCAGAAGATCACGACGAACGATGTCTCGAAGCTCACTCCGGGAAAGGTGCAGTACTCCTGCATGCCCAATGGCAATGGCGGCATCGTGGATGATCTGCTGGTGTACCGCATGAACCATGGCGACGATCACCATTACGTGCTGGTGGTGAACGCATCGAACATGCAAAAGGATTGGGATTGGATCAACAAGCACAACACCTTCGATGCGAAGCTGGAGAACATCAGCGATCACATGAGCCTGCTCGCGGTGCAAGGCCCGAATGCGGTGGATGTGCTGAAGGGTTTCTTCAAGGAGGATATCGCTTCAATGCCGTACTACACTTCGATGTACGCGCAAATGGAAGGCGTGGGGCTGGTGATGATCTCCACCACCGGCTACACCGGCGCAGGCGGATACGAAGTGTACATTCCAAACCCGATCGCTGAAAAAGCGTGGCATGCGATCATGAAAGCTGGCGAGCCGTTCGGGATCAAACCCGCGGGCCTGGCGTCGCGCGATACCCTTCGTCTTGAAATGGGTTTCTGTTTGTATGGGAACGACATCGATGACACCACTTCACCATTGGAAGCCGGCCTGGGCTGGATCACGAAATTCACCAAGGATTTCATCGATTCCGATCGCTTGAAGGCACAGAAGGAAAAAGGTCTCGATCGGAAACTGGTGGGCTTCGAGCTGCTCGATCGGGCAATACCACGGCACGATCATCCGGTAGTTGATGCGCAGGGAAATGTGATCGGTAAAGTAACTTCGGGTACCATGAGCCCATCCCTGCAGAAGCCGATCGGCCTGGCATACGTCCCGGCGGCGATGGCTGCTGAAGGATCGGAGATCCACATCGACATCCGCGGAAGGATCGCGAAAGGAAAAGTGGTGAAGCTTCCCTTCCTGAAAGCGAACTGATGAAGGATCCGATCAAGAACAGCGATTACAAGTACCGCGTGGAGGTCTGCTTCATGCCGCAGCAGTATCCATTGTACGCGGCTGATATGGGGATCGTGGTGGTGATCGATGTGCTTCGCGCCACATCGGCCATGGTGGCCGCTTTCGAGAATGGTGTTGATCGGATCATTCCGGTGGCCACGATCGAAGAAGCGCAACAGTATATCGGGCGGGCCGGTTTCATTGCAGCAGCGGAACGGAACGGTGAGATCGTGAAGGGTTTCGAGTATGGCAATTCACCGCTCGCGTACGTGGACAAGGACCTCAGCGGCCATACGATCG
This sequence comes from Bacteroidota bacterium, assembly GCA_023418095.1. Taxonomy (GTDB): domain Bacteria; phylum Bacteroidota; class Bacteroidia; order Flavobacteriales_F; family PHOS-HE28; genus PHOS-HE28. Next base: position 5,113 of record JAEZDL010000254.1, on the reverse strand, counting down.
TGATGACCACGACGAACGGAACCAAAGCGATAAATCTTGCGAAGAATGCGAAGATGCTCGTGATCGGATCGTTCCTGAACCTTACGGCGCTAAGCGACTGGCTGGTGAAGCAGAACGAGAACATCTTACTTCTCTGTTCCGGCTGGCAGGATAAATTCAACCTGGAGGACTCGGCGTTCGCCGGTGCGGTGATGGACCGGTTGCTGGAAAGCGGGAAATTCGGCGTGGAAGAGGATTCCTCGATCGCGGCCAAGTACCTGTACATGGCTGCGCGCGACAACTTTGCGAGCCTTGTGAAAGCAGCACCACGACGGCGCCGGATCCAGCAACTGAAGCTTCTTCCCGATGTGAAGTATTGCCTTACGCCTGATCAGAGCCGCGTGATCCCTGTATTGCGCAATGGCGAACTGGTTCGCATGGAACTTCCGGTGGTCGCCTGAGCCGTGTGGTGGCGCGGCATCATTCTGCTTCTCTTTCTTCTGACGATACAGCAGGATCATTCCGCATCGCGGTGCGAAGATCTTTGGGGTTTTTACGGTCACCGGCGGATCAATCGAATGGCGTGTTTCACCCTGCCGCCGGAGATGTTCCCGTTCTTCAAGCGTCATATCGATTTCATTTCCGATCGCGCGGTGGATCCCGATCGGCGTCGCTATGCGGTGAAGGACGAAGCGCCGCGCCATTACATCGATATCGATCACTACACCAGTGATGCTGCCGATCCATTTGAAGTGATGCCGAAACGTTGGAAGGATGCGGTGGAGAAATTCACGGAGGATACGCTGCTGGCCTACGGCATCGTGCCTTGGCACATCGATCGTGAATTCTTCGGTCTCGTTCGCGCGTTCCAGCGAGGCGACGTGGATCGGATCTTGAAAGGTTGCGCGGAACTCGGCCACTACGTTGCCGATGCACATGTGCCGCTTCACACCACGGAGAACTACAATGGCCAACTTACCGGCCAGCATGGCATCCACGCGTTCTGGGAATCACGGATCCCGGAGCTTTCCGCGGAAGGCTACGATCACTTCGTAGGCCGTGCTGTCTACGTCGAAGATCCGCTCGAGGAAGCGTGGAAAGCAGTGAAGGAAAGCCATGCCTTGGTGGAATCCGTTCTCCAGATCGAGAGGCGCGTGAGCGAAGCCTTTCCGCCAGATCGCAAATACACGTTCGAGGATCGCGGAAGGGGCGGAGTGCGTGAATATTCGCGTGAATTCACCCTGGCCTACGAGGCCGCGTTGGCCGGAATGGTGGAGCAGCGCATGAACCGGTCCATCATCCTATTGGGAAGCTTGTGGTACAGTGCGTGGGTCAACGCCGGCCAGCCCGATCTCGATCGCTTCGAACAGAAAGAGATCAGCGATAGTCTGAAGGCCGTATTGAAGGCCGAAGAGGAGTTGTACCGATCGGCCGATCCGATCGGCCGCGAACACGAGTGATCAGGCGGTGACGCGCTCGCGAACAGGTGCCTGCGCCCGCTTCTTCTTTGGATCCTCAGGCATGGTGCCGAAGACATGGTCCCAGAAAGGAGAGCTTACACCGAAGGCTCCGGTATCACCCACATAGTGATGCAGATTGTGGTGCTTCCAAATCACGCTAAGGAAATTCTTCGGTGGATTGTAAACATGGATAGCGTAATGTGCCAGCAGGTAGGTCGCATAGCCGGTCATGAAACCACCGCCGAACGCGATGCCCGAAGCACCCATCAGCAGGAAGAAGATGCCCACGAACATGGCGGCCACCAATACGCTCATCAGCGGTGGCAGCGCAAGCCGCTTCTTGTCGCGCGGATGATCGTGGTGTACCCCATGGAACATGTACTGCAGGCGTGCCTTGCGCGGGCTATCGGTGCCCATGTGGTAGAAATGCTTGTGCACGAGGTACTCCACGAGAGTGAAGAAGAAGGCGCCCACGATGAAGAGCGCGATCGTGGGCACGATCCGCAGGTTGAAGTAGCTGAGCGAGAAGTAGAGCGCACCGATGCCCGTACCGTAAAAGATCGTGAGCGGGATCGCGATGTGCGTCTTGGTCAACGCCTCGAGCACCGGGCTTTTGAAAAGGCGGCCACTGTCGTTGATCTTCTTTGTTGCCATTCTTCCTTGCTTCCCTTGTATTCCCCACAAAAGTAAGATCCAGCGCCATACACGGAATGATCTTTCTCAGATGGCCCCGGAATGCATCGTATTACATTTGCGATCCGCTTGCACGGGCATTTAGCTCAGCTGGTTCAGAGCACTACCTCGACAAGGTAGGGGTCGCTGGTTCGAATCCGGCAATGCCCACTTCCGCCGGCCGGGTCCCCGATCGGATCCGGCCTTTGCTTTCCATGCCGATACCTTTGCGCCCCTGATGAAGAATCTTTCGTTGATCATTTCGCTGATCGCCCTTGTTGGTGTAGGGGTATTGCTCGTACGAAGCGGCCCGGAAGAAGCCGATCGGAAGGAGAGAGGGGCTGCGGCACCTTCCGCACAGGAGAGTGAAGAAGCGCACCACGACGAGATCGAAGTGGCGATCGTGATGGGAAGGATCCAGCGTTTCCACCAGAAATACTGGCTAGCCGTACGCGGTTCGAACGCCGAGCTCGCGCAATTCTATCTTCACGAAATGGAGGAGGCCATGGAGGAGATCGCTGAAGCGAACGTGGTGGATGAAGGGATCGACATCAGCGCCAACATGCGCACCTATGGCCTCGAAGTGAACGAGCATCTGCAGAAAAAGCTGAAGGAGGAAGGGCTGAAAGCCTTGGAGCAGGAGGGCGAGGTGCTCGTGAAGTCGTGCAATGCCTGCCATGATGCATCGGGCTACGGCCTTATAGAGATACGGGTACCCGGGGAATTCAACATTCCCGATCAAGTGATGGGTGCTGCGATGCCAAATCAAGATCCAAAATGAAAAAGATCGGAAGGTATTTCTCTTCACTCACGGCGATCCTTGTATCGTTCGGGATGAGCGCACAGATCGATACCACAGGGATCGGTTCCCGGCCCACCACGGCCGATACGCTCACACCGGGCTGGCTCACCACCGGTGTATTCACGGTGAACCTTACACAGGTAAGCCTTTCGAACTGGTCGGCCGGCGGCCAGAGTTCGATCAGCGGCATAAGCATGTTCAACGGCCAGGCCAACTGGCAGAAGGAAGGGCGCGCATGGGACAATACGCTGGTGCTCGCTTTTGGTGGACAGCAGTTCCAGGATGGTGGCGCGATCAAGATCGAGGACCGGATCGAACTGCTCTCCAAGTACGGCCGCCAGCTGCGGCACCCATGGTACCTCTCAGCGCTGGCGCAATTCCGCACACAGTTCACCGAAGGTTTCAATGAAGAAGGCACACGCATATCTCATCTCCTGGCGCCCGGTTACCTGATCGGTGGGATCGGGATCGATTACAGGCCAAGTGCAAGTTTCAGCGTATTCATTTCCCCGGCCACCGCGCGGTTGGTGATCGTTACGGATGAAACACTTTGGGATCCGCTGGGCGATCCCGAGCAACGTGTGTACGGCGTGCTTCGCGGCAACACCACCGAATTCGAGGCCGGTGCCTTCCTGCGGTTGCAATTCTCGAAGGACCTTGCCAAGAACTTCAGTTTCACCACGCGCGGCGATCTGTTCAGCAATTACCTGCGCGATCCGCAGAACATAAAAGTGAACTGGGAGACCCTCTGGACCCTGAAGCTGAACGAATGGTTCGGTGCCACGCTGAACACGGTGCTGATCTACGATCACGATACCAAACTGCCCCGCACGGATGATGAGGGCAATGTGACCACCGCACCGATGACGCAATTCAAGCAGACGCTCGGGATAGGGCTTACGCTGAAGCTTTGACCGGCGCCGATCGGAGCAACGGACGCAGGGTTGCGTAAGGGATGGAAGTGGCGGCCTGCCGCAGGCGAAGCGCCGCCGGGTGCGTGCGAGGAGGCGACCGCAGGAAGCCACCGCAGCCGCTGCCCGGCCGCTGCGACAAGGCAGCCACAACGGACAGCCCGACCCCGGCCCTGCGGGGATACGCCCCAATATGCACTTCCTTTGAGCCCATGTATCTGCGAAGATTCGAGGTTACCACGCTTGGCACCGGCGCTGCCCTGCCGGCGCGCGGGCGCTTCCCCACTTCGCAGTTATTGAACATCCACGAAGGATCGTACATGATCGATTGTGGCGAGGGCACGCAGGAACGGTTGCGGGAGAACGCGGTGAATTTCAGCCGGATCGATCATGTGTTCATAAGCCACCTGCACGGTGACCATTTCTTCGGGCTCGTGGGGCTGATCAGTTCCATGCACCTGATGGGGCGGCGCAACGCGCTGCACGTGCATGCCCCTGCCGGTCTGAAGGACGTGATCGATCTGCAACTGCACGTATCGGGGACCTATTTGCGCTATCCGCTGCATTTCCACCCGACGGTGCCGGTGAACGGCGCGGTGATCCATGAGGACAGCCGGGTGGTGGTGACCTCGCTGGCGTTGAAACACCGGATCGATTGCATCGGGTTCGTATTCCGCGAACGGCCGGCGCTGCGGAACCTGCGGATCGAAACATTGAAATTGATCCCGCATTTCAAGCGGCAGGCGATCAAGGAGGGGGAGGACCTGGTCTTCCCTGACGGAACGCGCCACACGAACGCCGACCTCACCACCGATCCCGCGCCAGCGCGCGCTTATGCCTATTGTTCCGATACGGCCTACTCGCCGGAGCTGGTGCCATACATACAAGGGGTGGATCTGCTGTACCATGAGGCCACGTTCACGCGTATGCTTGCTGCGCGTGCGAAGGAAACGGCGCATTCCACCGCGGAGCAGGCGGCCATGCTGGCGAAAAGTGCGGGGGTGAGGAAGTTGTTGATCGGCCATTTCAGTTCGCGTTACAAGGGGTCGGAAGAGCTGCTGCAGGAAGCGTTGACAATTTTTCCGAATACGATCGCGAGCGAGGATGGGCGCACCTATCCGATCGGTGGATAAGTTCCGATCGGAGCATAGGGGTTTGGGTGCAGAAGCTGCGGGAAGTACATTTGCGCCTTATCTGGAATGATCCTAAATAAGAGATGGTAAGAACCCTTCTTGCAGATAGTGGTGAGCTTACTTTGATCGGGCTGCGAACGGTGCTTTCCGAAGTGC
>JAEZDL010000209.1 GCA_023418095.1 Bacteroidota bacterium | reverse complement strand
CATTCCTGGGCAGCAGCGCCGTGGGCGCCAAGATCATCGAAAGCCGCAAGGAATACGATTGGTCATTCAGCTTCCCGGCCGAAACGCGCCCCTTCATCCGCCACATCGCAGGCCGCGATCGCCTGTTGTGGTTGAGCACCATCGTAACGCGCGCCGGCGACGGCAGCGATCGCTCGATCGGCGGCAGCGTGCCGGAGATCACCATCACCGATGCGGTGCACGGCAACGTCACTTGGATCCCCAAGGAAGCAGTGAGCGATCCAGATCGCTGGCCAGGGATCGTGGAGGAAGAGATGCACAGCTACTGGCAGCACGAGCGCTGAAGTATTTGGGCGTTCCCCTTGCCCCGGCTCGGAAGCCGGGCCAAGGGTCGGGCCATTCGCTATAGCTGCCTTGCCTCAGCGTGTGGGATCTGCGGCTGCGGTGGCTTCCTTCGGTCGCCTCCTCGCTCGCGCTCCACATCGCTTCGCCTGCGGCAGGCTGCCGCTGCTGTCCCTAACGCAAGATCCGGGATGATTTGTTTCTGGCGTACTCCTGATCTTGTGCGATCCCCTTCGACATATGAATGGCCATACATTGATCGAAGTACCATAACTATCGATGATCCATTGAGACCTGGGTATGGCCATCGTAACCGCTACTCAGCAATAAGCTTCAGATCCAGCGTGTTCTGTGCATTTTTTGACGTGGGTCCAAGCGACTTATGCATGTCATCCAATGATCAACGTGTGTCATTTCTGCAGAATTTGATCTACACGACACCAAGGACATATGTATGGCCATTCATATGTTCGGAGCTTTGGATACATTCCGATCGCAGCACACGTTAACGTTTGGTCACTGATCTGAACACCACAGATCCTACCTTTCACCGATGCTTTCCCCGCGCGAAAAAGGCGATCTGATCAAGGCAAAGGCCCACGAACTGGGCTTTCTGGCCTGCGGCATCGCGCGCGCTGGTTTTCTCAAAGAAGAGGCACCGCGCTTTGAGAAATGGCTTCGCGAAAGCAAGCACGGCGAAATGGGCTACATGGAGCGCAACTTCGATATGCGCCTCGATCCGCGGTTGATCGTGGAAGGCGCGAAAAGCGTGATCAGCCTTGCCTATAACTACTACACGCCACAAAAGCCGATCGATCCCGAAGCTCCGAAGATCAGCACCTACGCCTACGGCCGCGATTACCACAAGGTGATCAAAAAAAGACTGAAACCGCTGATCGAAATGATCCAAGCGAACTTCGGCCGGTTGAATCTGCGCGTTTTTGTGGATAGTGCGCCGGTGCTGGAAAAAGCCTGGGCACAACGGGCCGGCGTCGGTTGGCAGGGGAAGCACACCAACATCATCATTAAACCTGATCGCTCGCAACCTTCAACCTCCAACCTTCAACCCTCAACCGGCGGCTCCTTCTTCTTCCTCTGCGAGATCATCCTCGATCTGGAACTGGAACCCGATGCGCCCGCCACCGATCACTGCGGCACCTGCCGCCGCTGCATCGATGCATGCCCCACCGATGCGATCACGCCCTACGGAGTCGATGGCAGCAAATGCATCAGCTACTTCACGATCGAATTGAAGGGCGAGATCCCGGACCTGGTAAGCGGCAAGTGGAGGGATTGGGTGTTCGGTTGCGACATCTGCCAGCAGGTGTGTCCTTGGAATCGTTTCAGCAAACCACATAACGAACCGGAATTCGATCCAAAGCCTGAGCTGATGGGCCTTTCAAAAGATGAATGGCACGGAATGACCGAGCTTGTCTTCGATCGGCTGTTCGAAGGCAGCGCCGTGAAACGCACCAAGTTCGAAGGATTGAAACGGAATCTTCGCTTCGTTTCAGGACAAAAAAAGACCGGCCCCTGAAAGAGACCGGTCCCAGTTGAACAAAAGCTTTCGTCAGCCGCGCACCGTCGTCTGGTACACTTCCATGATCACATCCTTGTACATGTGCCCGAAGGTTGCGAGGCACCATGCCTTGAAGACCAGTTGATCATGTTGCCCGATCCATCGGCGGGCCTTTACCAATTCCTTCTTGAAGAGACGACGATCAAAACTGACTTTCTGGAGTACCTGTTTGCTGAACTCCATCATCTTTCTTCCTTGGTCCATCTTCACGTAAGATCAGGTTTAGCGTAAGTGCATCAGATCATCCATCACTGCCCGGACTCGTCGTTCCAACGACTGGTCTCATCGAATAGGATCGCCAATTTAGCACCTAAAAAGGCGGTCCACTACTTTGAATGGCTAAAATTTATCAAGGATCGATCTTTTGTTCCACCACCTGCATCACCTCGTTGCTGGCAGTTGTGTGTACATAGGCCACCAACGCGCAGTTGGCGATGTTCCAGCTGGAAGAAAGCTGCACGTTGCTGAAGCTGAGTTGCAGCGTATCACCCGCCGCCGCCTGGGTGGCTATGATCTGATCGCCCCAGGCACCGTTCAGGTTGGTGCGCAACACATGCCTGTGATCATAGTCCGGTACATCCGGATCGGGTTCCGACTGGGCATCATATTGCCAATCGATCACATGGTCCTCCGTAAGATAAACGGTCAGCGCATGTTCGCCCGTCACCGGTTCGAGCACGGCTATTTTCACGCTGGCGTTCAGGGTGTTGCTTGTAGCGTTATGCTCGATCGCATCGAACCAGATGTCGAAGGCGGCCTCCTGGCCGATCATTTCACTGACCGCCGAGGACCACGCCGTGTGGGAGAGGAGCTGGCTCGAGTTGAAGACCTTTCTGTTCACCATGCCAGCAGGCAGCCAGAAGATGTTGAAGGCCTCTTCGTACACATCCCCTGCGGGTGTGCGGAAATCCGTGGTGTAACTGCCGTTCGGCCCAGGTTGTGGCGCTGCGAAATCCTCGGTTACGTGCACACCCACCACCACTACATCCCCGCCATAGAGCTGTTGAAGACTTTGGGCCGTGCTGGCCGCGGCCGGACAGTTGTTGCAGCGGTGGCCGGTGAAATCCTCCAGCAGCACCCGGCGGCGCACCGATCCATCCACGGGCCCGCTGCCTGGTGTGCCCGGCGGGATCGGTTCATCGATCTGGTCACAGCCCGCCAGGAGAAGTACCAGCATCGGTATAAAGATCCTTTTCATGCCTTTAGAACGTACTTGTGATCGATAAAGTGAGGCCGTTGGCCGCAGGCACCGGCCTGCAAACCCCGCCCACACAGAAAATGCCGGCGCGTTGCCGACCATAACCCAGCTGGAAACGATTGCCGCCATGGATGTATCCCACCAGACCGATCGGGTAATGGATCCGCTTGGGATCGACCTCGTATTTTCCATCCTGCAGGAACGTATCATCGAAGGTGACGTAGTTGTACTGGTCCATCGCAGCGATGAACCAATGCGGACTGAACGTGAATTCCGCCAGCGCAGTGGCCCAGTTCCCTTGATCCTGCTTCGTGCTCAGATGTTGCACCTCGAAACGCAACGCCACCCGATCGCTGATGTTATGTAATCCTTCCACGATGAACATATCCGCATGTACCACCGGCTTCTGCGGTTTTCCCTGGATGATGTCGATGTCGTAGGTGAGGTTGAGGTAGATCAGCGCGAGTTCCCAGGTCTTGCTGATCTTCTTCCGTAGTTCCACGTTCACGTCCTGGAAGAACAGCCGGTCGCCGGGCTGGAAGAAGTTGGTGGAGTATCCGAGCCGGCGGGTGGTATCGTCCGCGATACCGAGACGTAGCGTATCGATCGAATAGGCTGCGGAATAATTCAGTGCCAACCGGGTTCCGTATTTGCCGCCGAGCTTCGTTCCTTTCTTCCATTTCTGGAAGATCTCACCCTGCACCGAGAATTCGCCGTTCGGCTGGGTGGCGTACGGATAAAGCGTGGCCGGCAGATTATAGGTGTGCTGCTTCGTGAGCGGCGGCAGGAAGTTGATGTTCAGATCGAACGGGGTAGGGGCGGTGCGATCGCTCTGGAAGAACATATTGTCCAGTGAATGCGCGCCCACGCTTACACCGAAACCCTTGATCGAGTAGGTCGCGTTCACCAGCAATGCCTGGCCTGGCTTGTAGATGAAACCGTTCTGGCCGTTGGGGTCGTTGATCTTGTGCGCGTATTCCGTGTAGATGTTCCAGGTGGGCGTGATGTAATTGAGCCGGAAGGCCATCGCACCAACATTCTCGGGCAGCACCAGTAGCGGATCGCGATCTTCCTGGTATTTGCTCACGAAGCTTCCGCCTACGATCAGGTTACCGGCGCCGGTCCATGTGCTGTCCAGAAGTTCGTTCATGCTGATTTCCGCATCGAAGCCTCGTACGATGCCTGTTCCCTTCACGAAGCCATTGTCGAAGCCGAAACGCTGCCGGCCCATCACTCCTTTCAGGTAAACGCCTTTCACCGGCCGGAACCTTACGCGGAACCCGTCCATCGCATTATCCACGCCGAGGTAGCGCTCCTCATAACTCCGGAAGATCAGTCCCTGGCCGAATTGCTCGTAGAAATTGCCGACGGTCACTTCCAGTTCGTTCTGGGTGAAGCGGGCATAGCGGAATCCAACGCCCGAGCCCACATATGGCTGGCCTGCGGGATAGCCCACCAACGAAGGTTCATAGCTCTCGAAACGGCCGCCAGCCTCGAAGTTCTTGTAACTGTAGGTGAGGTTCGCCCACGCGTTCACGCCAAGGTTCTGTGGCGGCACCACGGCGCCGATCGTTTCATCTTCATTGTAATACTGCGCATCGGTACTGAAGTTCCCATGGAACTGTCCGGCATCCTGGGCCGAAAGACCGATCGGCATCAACAGGGCAAGGATGGCCCCCTGCAAGGGCCGGGTGGATCGGAGCAGGGATCGAAGGTGGATCACGCCGGAAAGATCGCAGTCTTTCCCGAGATTTCCGTGACTTCCGAGGCACAAGATCAAAATGCTGACAACAAAAAAGCCGATCGGTGCGATCGGCTTTTCTTCACTCTTTCGATCCGGTCACTTTCCAGAGACCTCCAGCAATTTCTTGTATAGCTGGTTCTCGTCGCCCGGCTCGTAATTGTTGTGCTGCCACACGATCTCACCGTCGCCGTTCACCAGGAAGGTGTGCGGTATGTTGTTCACGTTGAGGGCGCGCTTCAGGTCACCGTTCGGATCGAGGTACACCTCATAATCCCAATCCTGGCCATTCACGTAGGGCGTTACCCGTGCCATGCTGCGCGCATCATCGATCGATACGGCGATCAGCTTCACCCCGGTCTTCTCCTGCCATTCATCATACTGATCGGCGATGGCGGTAAGCTCCCGTTTGCAGGGAGCGCACCAGGTAGCCCAGAAGTTGATGATGATCGGCTTGCCGTCGTTGCTGAAGTTCTTGGAATCGTACTTTTTACCATCGAGGCCCTGCACGGTGGCGCTGGGTATGCGCGTGGTGTTCTGGGCGAAGGAGCCGATCGAAAAGGCGATCAGGCAAAGCGTAAGAAGGGATCTCATTTGCTGGTGGTGGCTGTAAAAATGAAGGCCGGCGACCCGAAGAGCAAAGTTCGCTCCAGATCGCCGGCCCGGTTCATTTCAGATCAACGGGCGAGGGTGATCTTGCGCACAGCGCGCAGATCGCCTGCCTGCAGTTCCAATTGGTAGATGCCGTTGGTGAGATCGGAAAGATCGAGCACGACCTGCTGTG
>JAEZDL010000205.1 GCA_023418095.1 Bacteroidota bacterium | reverse complement strand
TGAATGCACTTTCTTCATTTCATTCCGTATTTATCAGGTTCACGGAGACCTATGGGGATAAATGTAGAATATTCCGCTTCCCGACGCGAAACTATCAATAAGTACGGTCCAGCGTCCAGCTTTCGAGTATGTCCGCAACGCGGCGCACGAAACGCCCGCCCAGCGCGCCGTCCACCACACGGTGGTCGTATGAATGCGAGAGGAACATCTGGTGGCGGATCCCGATCAGGTCGCCTTGCGGGGTTTCGATCACCGCCGGTTTCTTGCGGATCGCTCCGGTTGCCATGATCGCCACTTGCGGCTGGTTGATCACCGGCGTTCCCAGCACGTTCCCGAAAGTTCCGACGTTCGTGATCGTATAGGTGCCACCGCTCACTTCATCGGGTTGAAGTTTGCCAAGCCTTGCACGGTTTGCAAGATCGTTCACCTTCTTCGCCATGCCCACCAGGTTCAATTGATCGGCGTTGCGGATCACAGGAACGATCAGGTTGCCCGAAGGCAGCGCGGCGGCCATGCCGATGTTGATCTCCTTCTTGCGGATGATGTTGTAGCCGCTCACCTGCACGTTGATCATCGGCATTTCCTTGATCGCCTGTACGATCGCCATGATGAACATGGGCGTGAAGGTGAGCTTTTCGCCCTCGCGCTGCTCGAATTCCTTCTTCACTTTTTCGCGCCACATCACCAGTTCGGTCACATCGGCTTCGACGAAGCTTGTAACGTGCGGACTGGTGTGCTTGCTCATCACCATGTGATCGGCGATCAGCCTGCGCATGCGATCCATCTCGATGATCTCGTCGCCGGGCGCTGCGGCTACTTGTGGCGGAGGTGCCAGCTTGGGCGCTTCGGTCGCCCGGATCGGTTCCGGTGAAGGTGCTGCGGTAACTCCATTGCCGGCCGATCCATTGGTATAGGCCGGTTGCTTTACCGGTTCCGGCCTGGCTGTGGCGCCGCGATTGGGCAGATAACCGAGGATATCGCGTTTGGTTACCCGTCCGCCCTGGCCGGTACCTTCTATCGCTTCGAGTTCCTGCAGACCGATGCCTTCATTCTTCGCGATGTTGCGCACCAAGGGCGAATAGAATTTGCCCGAAGGCCCGATCCGTTCCACGTTCTGAACGGATCTGGCCGCAGCTGAAACATCGGCCACTCCTTTGGAGATCGGTTCCTTTTCGATCGGAATGGGTTCCGGGGTAACCGTAGCCGAAGCACCAGCGGCCTCACCGATCTGTGCGATCAGCTGGCCCACTTTCACCACATCACCTTCATTCACCGTGCGCTTCAACAGTACGCCTGCTTCCGGTGCCGGTACTTCACTATCCACTTTATCCGTGGCGATCTCCACGATCGGTTCATCGGCTTCCACGCGATCACCTTCGTTCTTGAGCCACTTTATGATCGTGGCCTCGGCCACGCTTTCGCCCATTTTGGGCAGCAGGATATCGATCTTGGACATGGTTCTTTTTCAGAAGCGCACCAACGCGGCCAAAGGTAACGGATGATGCGGGTACATGGCACGCTCAATTACCCAGCAGGCGAAAGCTCCGGAAGAGCAATGCCAGGTCGTTGGAAATGCTGTGGTCCTTGGCGTAGAGGATGTTGGCACGCCAGATCGCCATGTCGTTCTGCTTCACATTGGTTTCGATCGGGCCGATGATGCCTTTGGGGATCGCGGGCAGGCGGGCGGTCGACGTGGTGGGATGATATCCGATCCAACTGCGATCACCCTTCAAAACCGACATGCAGTTGCGGAACAAAGTGCCTGGCGAGCGAACGAGAAAGGCCGCGACGGGGAAGATGATCAGTGTGAAAATGGTGAAGGCCACATCGGCGATCCGTTTGTTGCGCCGCGCCATCGGTCCGCTGAGCGCATGGTCCTGCAGGATGAAGAGATCGTTGATGCTTTCGATACTGCTCGGCCCGATGATGAATTCGTTCCCAGGTTGCGCGATCTTGAAGATCGCCCGCGTGTGCTTCAACTTTTCCATGCTCGAAATGATCGAACGCCAGGAAAGATCCTTCGCGCAGAAGATCACTTCACCGATACGCTGCTGCCTGATGCGTTCCGCCAGCCGATCCGTTGCCGCTTCGGCCGATCCGGGTTCGATCACCTTGCTCGATCCAAGCCCATAATGCGTTTGCCAAAGCAATGCGACCGCATCCTTCGCCGTGGTGCGCGAACCGATCGCCAGCACTCTTTCCCGATCCTTGTGGCGCTGCCCCATCCCATTGATCTTCAAAGCATGAAGGATCGCACGAACGAGCATCGATCCAACCGCAGCGAAAAGGAATGGCCGGCCGATAACGAGCAGATCCGATCCGGTGCTACCGAAGATCCAAAGTCCGATCGAGGTGATCGCCCAGAGAATGAACAGTGCCTTGGCCGATCGGCCTACGCGAATGGGCCGATCGTAGCCGCCGAAGAACGCCATCCACGCGATCACGACACCGCCGATGATCAGATCGGCGCCGAGTTCCTGCAATACCGGCCATTTCTCCGGTACGATCGGCGATAGCGCAAGCACGAGCAGAACTGTGAAGAGGTCCAACAAGGGAAGCATCGCCCGATCCAAAAAACGAACCGCGATCGCGGCAGCGGCGCTCAAATAGATGCTTCCATTGATCAACCCGGGAAAGATCCCGGCCTTGCGCTGCGCGAAATGTTTCCGGGCGAAGATCGCCATGGCGTTGTAGAAGACGAAGACGTAGTTCACGCTGCTCTTCTTCGTGCTTTCGCCCTTGTAATGAATGATCCGCGCATCGGGGAAATACCAGTTCTCGTAACCGGCGAGCGTGATGCGATAGCTCAGATCGATGTCTTCGCCATACATGAAGAAGCTTTCATCCAGCAGCCCCACTTCATCCAGCGTGCTTTTCCGCAGGAACATGCAGGCCCCGGAGAGGATCTCGATCGGCGCTGCTTCATTCTCGGGCAGGTGCCCCAAATGATAGCGACCGAACACACGGCTTTTCGGGAATGATCGCGTGAGCCCGATGATCTTGAAGAACGCCACTTTCGGTGTGGGCAACCCGCGTTTGGATTCCGGAAGGAATGTGCCCGTACCATCGATCATCTTAACACCGAGCCCACCGACTTTCGGGCGGCTGTCCATGAAGGTGATCACCTTGCGGAATACATCCTCGCCCACGACCGTATCGGGATTCAGCAGAAGCACGTATTCGCCTGCGGAGATCCTGATGGCCTGGTTGTTGGCACGCGAGAAACCGACATTGTCCCTGTTCGCGATCACCTTCACCGAAGGGAATTTCGCGCGCACCATTTCCACGCTTCCATCGGTGCTCTGGTTATCTACCACGAAGATCTCACCATCGATCCCATCCAATGCGGTGATCACCGTGCGCAGGCATTGCTCGAGGTACGCCCGCACATTGTAATTCACTATGACGACCGAGAGCTTCAGCGTTTCAGGTCCTGTTCGTATGGTTTGCGATCGGCGATGCTGCGGCCCAAGGTAAGTTCATCGGCCTGATCGAGATCGCCGCCGATGCTGATACCGCGCGCGATCGTGGTCACTTTCACACCGTGTTCCTTCAATTTCCGGTTCAGGTAGAAGGCCGTGGTATCACCTTCCAGCGTGGCGCCCAGCGCGAGGATCACTTCACCGATCGCGGAGGAATTCACCCGCGACATGAGGTCACGCGTATTCAAGTCATCAGGCCCGACACCGTCCATTGGGCTGATCACGCCGCCCAGGACATGATACGTGCCTTTGAACTGGTGCGTGTTCTCGATCGCGATCACATCACGGATGTCCTCCACTACACATACAGTGCTCTTGTCGCGGTTCGGATCGCGGCAGATCGCGCATTCCGGCTCATCGCTGATATTGCAGCAGGTGGAACAATATCGCACCTGATCGCGAAGCGCACGGATCGCATCTGTGAACCGATGGATCTCACCAGGTTCACGCCGGAGCAGATCTAGGGCAAGGCGCATGGCGGTGCGCCGGCCGATCCCCGGCAATGTCGCCAGCTGGTCCACGGCCCGTTCGAGCAATTGAGAGGAAAGCCCCATCCAGGGGCAAAATTAGCCGGTAGCCCGATCGGGACCGGCGCTGCTCAGGGCTTGCGGTAGGCCTCGCCTTTCTTCACCCATTGCGGATCTTCCACATAACGGCCGGTGGAAGGCACGGCAAGATCCCGGAATTCATTCGCGAGACGGTGCAGTGCCGCCAGCATCTCAAGCCCTTGCATGGCCTGGCCATGGCTGCTCACGATGATCTGTGGATCAAGCGCGGCCAGTTCCTTCACCGATCGCTCGGAAAGCTCCCAGTCGATCGTGAAGTACATCGGCGGGCCGTGCAGTTCTGGTTTCTGTGTGGCCACTGCGTAGGCCGATTCCTGATCGGTGGTGATCACTGCATCGCCACTGATCAACAACCGATCGGCTTCCCGCCAGAGCGAAATGTGGCCGGGCGCGTGGCCCGGTGTATGGATCCATTTCCAGCCGGGAAGATCAGGCACCGATCCGTCCTCGGGCAGGGTGCGAAGGTGTTCCTTCACGTTCACCGGGCCGCGGGAATAGAGCGGCGAAAGTGTGCTCATCATGCCTCCACCAACCTTCGGATCGGGCGGGGGATAGGAGTTCGATCCATCGAGATACGGTATTTCCAGCGGATGCGCGTACACCGGTACATTCCATTCTTCAGCGAGTTCCTCCAACGCACCCACGTGATCGAAATGGCCATGGGTCTGTATGATGCAGGCAGGCGTTGCATTTTCGCCGAAACGTTCAGCCGCTGCTTTCCGGATCGCGCCCAGCGAACCTGTAACGCCTGCATCGATCAGTACCCAACCGCCTGGCCCGGCACCTGCCTTACCGATCAGGATCACGTTCACGAGCATCAACCTTTTATAGGCGACATCATCCGTTACGATATGCAGGCCATCGCGCTCCCGATCGGCGCGATCATTGTTCGAGAGTGGGATCTGTTCGGACATATCGTGAACGCCATCAATACACATGCCCGGGGAGCGGATGCGTTCGATCCGGCTTCATTGTGCCCGCCACTGGCCGGCGGATCGCGCTGGATCTACCCGGTGATCGTGACGTTGGCGCATCGATCGATATAATTTCATCCTTTCACTTATCATAATGGCCCGTATCAAGGAATTCTTCAAGGATACCATCGATCTGCTAAAGGCGGCAGGCAAACAGTTCGGCGATCAGGATCCGTTCAGGAGCAGCGCCGTCATCGCCTACTTCGCGATCTTCTCACTCCCCGGCCTGTTGGTCATCGTGATCAATGTGGCGGGTTATTTCCTGGAGAAGGAAACGCTTACGCAGTCCGTGAGCGGACAGGTTGCCGCCATGATCGGGCAGGATGCAGCGGAAGATATCACCGGGATCATGGAGAATGCGCAGGATAGCAGCAAGCGTGGTCTTGCGAACGTGATCTCCATCATCACGCTGATCTATGGTGCCACGGGCATCTTCTTCCACCTACAGAAAACCCTGAACGAACTATGGCGTGTGAAACCCAAGCCAAAGCAGAAGTTCCTGAAAGTGGTGAAGGATCGATTGTTCTCCTTCGGGATGGTGCTGGTGCTGGGTTTCCTGCTGATCGTTTCGCTCGTGGTATCATCAGCATTGGCCGGGCTTGGCAGCTGGATCTCGCGCAACCTCTTCCCCGAAGCGAAGGTGTTGATCCAACTCCTGGACCTCCTGCTTTCGCTGGTGGTGATCACCGCGATGTTCGCCGCGATGTTCAAATTCCTCCCCGACGCGAAGATCAAATGGAAGGATGTGATCGTGGGCGCGCTGGTGACAACGGTCTTCTTCCTGGTCGCCAAGTACGCGTTGGGCATCTATTTCGGCAAGGCCGAACCGGGATCGGTGTATGGCGCAGCAGGAAGCCTCGTGCTGATCATGTTGTGGGTCACCTATTCCGGCGTGATCCTGCTCTATGGCGCGGCCTTCACACGCACCTACGCCGATAAATACGGCGGACACATTGAACCTTCCGAACATGCCACCTGGAGATCTTCGGCGGAAAAAGGCATCGGAAAGGAAGAGGAAAAGAAGTCCTGATAGTGGCTTTAACGGGAGATCCGCGTGGTGTGGTTTCCCCGATCGGCGCGGGCCATGGCCTGAATATCAAGTTCAAGAGGTGTTCTGGCCCGATCCGTGCGAGCCACAGGCTGGACAAAAATGAAAAGCACATGATCAAGAGGGCAAGATCAGCGACCAGTGCTGTACTGCTCGGTATCGCGCTCGTGATCGGCGGATGCAGCAGCCAGCAGAACACCGAAGGGAACATGGGTTCGGCTTCGGAAGAACGAAATGAAGGAGAAGCGGCCCCCACGGCCGAAATAGATCGCCAGGAAAGACAGGATGCAGTGGATGAACTGGAAGATCTGCGCGATCGGTTGAACAAGCGGCTTAACAATGTGGACGCGGAGATGCGGCGCACTGAAGATCAGGCTCAGCTCGATCAACTTCGTGAACATCGCTTCGAACTTGAACAGAACCGTTCACGTGTGGAGGACGAGATTAGGAACATCGAAGTGGCTGAACGATCCACCTGGGATGATGTACGTACCAAGGCCCGATCCACTGCGAAGGATGTGGGTGACTGGTTCGATCGGCAGGGAGAAAAATTCAAGGACCTGATCGACGAGGAGAATGGGAATGAGGAAATGAACGATCAACAGGATTAAATGAAGATCAAGATGAAACAGATACGTATCGCGGCCGGAACCTTATTAATGGGCACGGCATTGATGATCACGGGCTGCAGCCAGCAGTCCCGTACGGACCGGATGGAAGCACCGGCCGAACGAAGCGTTGACAATTTCGATGTGGAACGTGCGGAGATCGAAAGCGATCTGCTCGAGCTCCGATCGAAGATCGATGCACGGATCGATGAGGTGGATGTGCGCATGGAAGCTCCTGATCTGAACGATGAACGCAGGGCCGAACTGATCCGCTACCGCGAAGACCTGCAGGATCGCAGGAACCGGATCGAACGCGCCCGACGTGATGTGGATGCGTCCAGGAACGACACTTGGAACGATGTGCGCGTGGCGACCAACAATACAGCGGAGGATATCCGGCTCTGGTTCGAGGAGCAGGATGATCGGCTCGATGGCATCTTCCGTGACGATGGCAATGACGGTATGAACGATGATGGCATCCAGGAACAAAAGGGTGATGATGATGACGGCATTCTCCAGAATGGGGACATCATAGATCAGGATGGTGTGGATGATTGATGGATGAGCAGGTGGTGGAGAGGCGGTGCCGATCGGTGCCGCCTTTTCTTTTGGTACAGGTAAATTCGCAGGCATGGCTGGAAGGATCTACCTGGACATGGATGGTGTGCTCGCTGATTTCGATCGCGGGGCCACCGAACTTTTCGGAATGTCGCCACGTGATTTCGAAGCGATGTACGGTACCGGCGTATTCTGGAAACGGCTTGCCACCGCCACTGGGTTCTTCGCCGGCCTGGATCCAATGCCCGATGCAATGGAATTGTACGAGGCCGTGAAGCACACCGATCCGGTGATCCTTACAGGTCTGCCACGCGGCAAGTGGGCCGAACCGCAGAAGCGCAAATGGGCTGAACAACATTTTCCCGGAGTGAAGGTGATCACCACCACGGCCGCGTTGAAGAAGGAATACTGTTCGCCCGGGGATGTGCTGGTGGACGATCGCGACAAATACCGTGGAGCATGGGAGGAGGCCGGCGGCATCTTCATCCACCATCGTGATGCGCGTTCATCGATCGAAGCGTTGAAGCAACACGGGTTCCTCTGAGCCGGGCCGATCGTTCACAGAAATGATCCACCGATCACCTGGTTGAGCATCAGCACTTCAGCATTGGATCGGACAATTAGCCACATCGCCTTGTTGATGCATGGCGTTTGCAGGGCCCTTGTGGGGGCTGCGCGATCATGATCTTCGGCCCGCATTCGAATCGCTTTACGATGCCAGATCGCCGTACAACACTCTTGATGGAAAGATTGCGGGCACTCGCCGCAAGGAAGGAACGTTTCAGTTATGATGTGCGTGGCGATAGTCATGTGAACCGCGATATAA
>JAEZDL010000204.1 GCA_023418095.1 Bacteroidota bacterium | reverse complement strand
CGATCGGCGCCGAAGTGATCACGCCGATCTTCAAGGACAAGCATGCTGGCAAGTACAAGATGCTCACCGCGTTCTTCAAGCATCAGCGTGGCGCCATGGCGAGGCACATCATCCAGAACCGGATCCTGGATCCACGCCTGCTGAAGGAATACACCGGCGATGGTTACCGCTTTTCACCGGAGGACAGCACCGAAAGCGAATGGATCTTTCTGCGGGACAGGCGCTGATCAGAAGCGAAGGAAACCACCGGCCGTGGCGCGCGCACAGCGCCAGCCGGTCACTGCCGTGCGGCCATCGCGAAGCAATAACGGATCCCCGGCGAACGTGATCACCGCTTCCGGCGCCATGAAGTGATCGAAGGCGGCGAACACGCCGATCGTTCCGTTGATCATGCGCAGGTAACGCACGCTGCCATTGAAAACCGCACCATGCGCATCGAACGGGAGCAACACATCCTTCGGGCGCAGTGTGGTAAGCTGCAGGCCCGCCGCTACGGCCAATTCCAGCGCCGCACGGGTGCCATTGTGGATCCTGTAGCCACCTTCGATCATATAGCTGGTGAGACGTATTCGATCGAGAACCGGATGCACCACCGATCCGATCCTGGAATAATGTCCGCCGATCGAGATGCGATCGCTCAATGCGTAACTGAAGGAGAACCTTACCGCGGAGCTTTCGAGCGATCCCGATCGGACCTCCTCATCGTTGCCCGCGATCCAACTGAAGCCTCCCCCACCCCCCAACGCCACCACAAGGTTCTTCGCCGGAATGGCCTGGCCTGAAGCGTGCCCCACGAGCAGGCAAACGATCGGAACGATGAACAGCAGGCGCCGGCGCACGCCCAAAGATCGCGCAACCTGTGTCCACACGCGGTAAATTCGCGGGCCATGTATCTGCTGGGCCTTCTCCTGCTCACGATCCTTGTGGGTTATACGGGCCTTGTGCTCTTCTATTACCTGTTCCAGGAGCGGTTCATCTTCATCCGCTACCCGGTGTTGCATGGGCATAAGTTCAACTTTCCCGGCGAGTTCGAGGAACGATTCGTGCAGGCGGAGGATGGCTCGCAGTTACATGCCTTGTACTTCAGGACGAAGGCACCGCGCGGAGTGATCCTCTATTTCCATGGGAACACCGGCACTTTGCGGCGTTGGGGAAAGCAGGCGGCGCGGTTCACCCAGATGGGTTTCGATCTGCTGATGCCCGATTATCGCGGGTATGGCAAGAGCCGTGGCAGGTTGAGCGAGGAAGCGCTACACGCCGATGCCTTGCTGTGGTACGAAAACCTGCTTTCGGAATGGCCCGGTGATCGGATCGTGCTCTACGGCCGGTCGCTCGGCAGTGCGATGGCCACACCGCTGGCAGCTGCGCGAGATCCACGGATGTTGCTGCTGGAGACCCCGTTCGCGAATCTGCTCGATCTGGCCCGATCGTACCTGCCGATCCTTCCCTACCGGCTGCTGCTCCGTTATAGGTTCAGGAACGATCGCGCGATCCGCCATGTGAAATGTCCGGTGTACATCTTCCATGGAAAAAGGGATAATGTGGTTCCCTACACCAGCGCGCTCAAACTGTACTCGTGCATCCCATCAACGGTGGAACGTGAGATGTTCACCTTCGCCAAAGCGCACCACAATGATCTGTTCCGATTCCCGCGTTTCCAGCGTACGCTGCGCCGCTTACTGCTCGGATCGGAGATCACCGCCGGGCAGAAAGCGATGGACCACGAACGCTAAGTTCTACCTTGGCACACCGAATACGACATATGTTCAAGCTCAGATCACCGATCATCGCGGCGGCCGCCATCCTGCTGCTTCTCACCGGCTGCCTCACCATCGAGGAGAACTATACGTTCAAGAAGAACGGAAGCGGCTCCATGGAATACGTGGTGGACATGAGCGAGATCGGTGAATTGATGAAAACGTTGGGTGAAATGAGCGAAGTGGAAGGCGGTGAAGAAATGCCCGATGACATTGGATCGCTCGACATGGAGGATGAATTGAAGGCCTTGAAGGCCATTCCTGGCATCAAGAAGGTGAAGCTGGACGCAAAGAAGAAATGGGTGCAAAGGCTGAAATTCAATTTTGCCGACATCGATGCCTTGAACCGGGCATTGAACGTACTGATGGCCGACAGCAGCGGAATGCACCACACATTCTTCACATGGGATGGATCGACCCTTGTTAGGACCAACAACCGGCACGCGTATGAACTGGGTGCGGGCATGGCCGCTGGCGGATCGGGCGAAGAGGATCAGGAAGGGAACGACTCAACAATGACAGAGACCGCCGACATGGAGGCATTCCTCGGATCGATGAAATACAAATACAGCTTCACGTTCGCTGAAGAGATCGGTGACACCGAGACCGCGGAAGGGATCAACAAGGAAACGATCGGTACGAAGGAGATCAGGTTCGATACGGATTGGGCGGTGATCTCCACCAACGAAAAAGCGCTGGACCTGCGCATCAAGCTCGATCGTCCGGCGAAATAAGGAATGGAACACCTGCTCGAAGCCGCGATCCGGCTGGCCGCCAAAGTGCACAAAGGCCAGGTGGACCGATCACAGAAGCCGTACATATTGCACGTGATGCGCGTGATGATGCGTGGCCAGGACCTGGACGAACAGATCCTGGGCGCCCTGCACGATGTGTTGGAGCGATCGGACCTAACACCCGCCGATCTGGAGAAGAAAGGGTTCTCCGCACGTGTGTTGAAGGCGCTGGACCACATCACCCGCCGCAAGGAGGAAACGTATGAACAGTACATCGATCGGGTGGTGCAGGACAACCTCGCCATACGGGTGAAGCTGAACGACCTCGCAGACAAGATGGACCTGTTGCAGGTGGAAACACTGGACATGGCCGACCTGAAACGGTACAACAAACAACTGGCCGCCTATCACCGCATGAAGAAGCTGGTGATCCACGCCAAGGCCAACATGAAAGTTGAAGCGCCCAAGCCCGAAAGTGCGGAGATCCCACGAGCCCGCCCACCGATCGGTTGATCGGCTGAAGTGAACACATACTGCCAATTCAGAAGATCCTGCGATCTTCGCCCCTTCCACACACCAGATCAATGCTGAAACAATTCTCCATCCTGCTCGCCATACCGCTGCTTTTCGGCTGCGCTGGCGGCTCTGATGTCCACCAGGCCGATGTGCCCGCCACCAGCGACACCGCTTTCCAATGGGAAGTGGACCAGTTCGAAGATCTCCGGATCCTTCGCTACCAGGTACCGGGCTGGGACATGATCCCGCTCCAACAGAAGGAGCTGGCCTATTATCTCACCATGAGCGGGCTTGCCGGCCGCGACATCATGTGGGACCAGAACTACCGCCACAACCTGAAGATCCGCCGTGCGGTTGAAGCGATCGTGCGCCAGGGCGAACAAAAGGATGATGCTGGCGAATGGGCGAAATTCATGACCTACGCGAAGCAGATGTGGTTCGCCAATGGCATCCATCATCACTACAGCAACCAGAAGTTCAAGCCTGAATTCGGCCGTGAATGGTTCCTCAAGCGTCTTGCAGCCACCGATCGCAAGCTCGAGCCTGAAGTGATCGAGGTGATCTTCGATCCATCGATCGATGCGATCAAGGTGAGCCAGGATGCCACGAAGGATCTCGTTCTCAACAGCGCGGTGAACTTCTATGGGCCGGATATCACGGAAAAGGAAGTAAGCGCACTTTACGCTTCCATCATCGATACCACCGATCTGGAGCCGGTCAGCCACGGCCTCAACACCAAGATCATCCGCAACCCCGATGGGTCATTGGCAGAAGCGCCCTGGAAGGTGGGCGGCATGTACAATTCCGCTTTGGAGCGCGTTGTATTCTGGCTGAAGAAGGCTCAGGCCGTCGCCCTGAACGAACAACAGGCGAAAGTGATCGGCCTTCTGGTGGAGTACTACGAGACCGGTGATCTGCAGAAGTGGGACGAGTTCAACATCGAATGGGTGAAGGACACCGCCAGCGATATCGATTTCATCCACGGCTTCGTGGAAGTGTACCAGGACCCGCTCGGCATGAAGGGCGCCTACGAAGTGATCGTGCAGATGAAGGATCCGGTCGCTTCGGAACGCATGAGCGTGCTGATGGACAACGCGAAGTGGTTCGAGGAGAACAGCCCGATCGCACCGGAACACAAGCGCAAGGACGTTGTCGGGATCACCTACAATTTCATCAATGTCGTAGGTGAAGCTGGCGATGCAAGTCCCAGCACTCCTGTGGGTGTGAATCTGCCGAACGCGAATTGGATCCGCGCGAAGCACGGCAGCAAGAGCGTGAGCCTTGGCAACATTTCCGAAGCGTACGAGAAAGCGAGCGGCGGCGAAATGATGAAGGAATTCGGTTACAATGATGAGGAGCGCAACCGCGCGAAGGAGCATGGAGCACTTGCGGGTAAGCTCCATACGGCATTGCACGAAGTGATCGGCCACGCGAGCGGCCTCATGGAGCCGGGAAAAAGCCCTGATGCGCTGAAGAATTACGCAAGTCCGCTGGAAGAAGCCCGCGCCGATCTGGTCGCACTGTACTACATCATGGACCCGAAGATGATCGAGATCGGTCTGGTGCCCAATGAGGACGTGGCCAAAGCTGAATACGAATCGTACCTCCGGAATGGCCTGATGCTTCAACTGCGCCGCCTGAAGCTCGGTGATGATGTGCAGCAGGCCCACATGCGCAACCGCCAGATGGTGAGCAAATGGGTCCTGGAAAAAGGACAGACCGATAGTACGGTCTACCTGATGAAGGAGAACGGCAAGACCTATGTGCGGATCGGTGACTACGCAAAACTTCGGAACCTTTTCGGCGAGTTGCTGCGTGAAGTACAACGCATCAAGAGCCAGGGCGATCATGCGGCCGGCAGCGCCCTGATCGAGAAATATGGCGTGAAGGTGGATCAGGAGATCCATGCTGAAGTTCTGCGCCGCAGCGAGAACATCAAGACCGCCCCTTACAGCGGCTTCGTGAACCCCGAGTTCGAGGTGATCGAAGATGAGAGTGGGAAGATCACGGACATCCGGCTCGTACAACCGAAGGATTTCGTAAGCCAGATGCTTCATTATGCGGAGAAGCACAGCTTCCTCCAGGACGAGAACTAGATCGCTACGATCGAAATGATCAGGAACCCCTGCCGGAACCCGGCGGGGGTTTCTTGTATGGTATGTGAAGAAAGGCACGTTATATGCTGCATGGCGCCGATCGGGACCACCATGGATCGGATCGAGCGCAAACACTAACTTGTCCGCATGAGCGCCGTGAATGGTGTGTTCCGCAGCATGGAAGATGGCCGCACGGTCGATCTCTTTGCGCATGTTCGCGCAGCGCTCAATGGCCGCAACGATGTGGAAGTGATGATCGGCTGCGACAGCCACAACCGCCAGATGTATACGATCTATACCACTACGGTCGTGTTGAGGTATCATCGCAACGGCGCCCAGGTGATCTACAAAAAGGAGAAAGCGCCCAAGGTGAACGACCTGTGGACACGGCTCTGGGGTGAAGTGGAACGCAGCCTGGCCGTAGCACAACTACTGCGCACCGCAGGCGATATCCCGGTGAAGCGTATCGACATGGACCTCAATAGCGACGAACGCTTCGCATCGAACAAGCTGCACGCCGCCGCGATCGGCTACATCCGCTCGCACGGCTACGAGCCGCACACCAAACCCGATCTGCTGATCGCATCATGGGCTGCGAATGTTCTTTGCAACGGATATAGCCGCCGCTAAGACCGATCGACCTGCTGCTTATATTTGCGGCCCCTGCGCCGAAAGGCGACATATACCGAAGTGGCGGAATTGGTAGACGCGCACGTTTCAGGGGCGTGTGACCGAAAGGTTGTGCGGGTTCGAGTCCCGCCTTCGGTACAAGAGAAAGCGGCCTTCAACGGCCGCTTTTTTCATTCCTTGCCCATGGCGGATCGGTACTATCCATCACTGGTGATCACTTCGATCAAGACCCGCCGGAATTTCAGGTACGCATGGTGATCCTGCGGCGATCACCATCCACCAGATCGGCCCACAGCTTTTCCAAAGGTCCGCAATCATTCTTCCTGGACCACCACCAACAAAAAGCGAATTGGAGCGCCAGGACAACGAAGGCGATCAAAAGGCTGAACGTTGCGCCGAGTTGGTAAAGCGAAGCGCCATATCCATAGAAAAGGATCGATCCGATCACACCCTGACCCACGTAGTTCGTCAAGCTCATCCTTCCATATTTCGCAATGATCGTGGGTTCGTTCAGTTTCTGCCAGGCACGTGCGATCAACATCGCACCGCTCACGTAGATCGCGACCATCAGCGTTTCCTTCCAACGTGCCGCTATATCCGCCATCGCCGGATCATCGATCGAGAAAGCAAGGATCAGGTAGCCGATGAATGCCGATCCGAACAGAAGCCGATCGGAACGGACCGGAATGCGATCACGATCGAAATAGTGGTTGCGCGCAGCTACGATCCCCAGTAACATCCATGCGCCCAACTGAAAGATCCTGCCGGAGGAAAAACCAAGGGACCATTCTATCAGCCGGTTATTCACCAGGTTGTTCGCGATCAATTGCAGAAAACCATCATCACGCAGCGATCCGATCAATCGTTCCCAGTTCGTTTCACCGAAAGATGATCGCCCGGCATCGAAAACGAATTCCATCAGCAATAAAGGCTGAAGGAACAGGATCGTTGCGATCACCAGCAAAGCCCTTGTACCGGTTCTTCCGATCAACAACAACAACATCCAGAACATGGCGAGAAGGCAAAGAATATCACCCGGATAGAAAAGGCCATGGAAGATCCCGAATACGAATAGCCACGCCATGCGTTTGATCATTCGGCTGCGATGGGGGATGCCTTTGCGCCGGTTGTTCTGCTCCTGGATATGGTAGCTTACCCCGAAAAGGAACGCGAAGATCCCATGGGCTTTTCCGAAGAAAAGCAGGAACGCGACATGAACGATCAGGTCATCAGTTGGTAGTGAACCCGCCTCACCTGCTGCCGGGAAAACGAAAAGGCTGAAATGTTCGACGCAATGCAGTATGAGGATCGCGATAAGCGCAAGGCCGCGAACATTATCCAAAAGGTGGATCCTCTTTTTCTCCACGATCGGATCGATCTTACCTTGGATCATCCCGATCTCCATCGATCGCATCGATCGAAGGTAGTTGTGCCTGGATCGTTCTCTTACTGCATTGCCTCCCAGAACGCACTCACATGCGGCAAGAACCGACGCATATCCACCGCTTCCAACGGATGCCCGGTGTTCGGCATCACCAATGTGGAGGCATTGGCGATCTGTCTTTGGACCTGTAATGCATGTTCCGGCACCGCCGTGCGATCCCGATCGCCAACGCACAGCATTACCGGGCACTGGATCTTCTGGAATACCTCCATGGTGAGCAACGGCGTTCCGTGCAGACCGGTGATCAGCCTTGCAGTTGCGTGCACGAGCCTCTCCCACTTTTCGCCGTGCTGCTGCATGAGCCGATCCACGAATTGCGGCACTTTCTCCTGCATCTTCTGCGGATCTAACATGCGCAATTCCCGATCCAGGCCTTCGCGGTCCCAGATCAGTTTGGTACCGAGCGTCACCACCGATCGTACATGCTCCGGATGGCGGCTGGCATAGAGAAGCGCGGCGTAACCACCCATGCTGTATCCGAAAAGATCGATCCGATCGGCCTTTTGTTCCTGGCGGACATTCTCAATATCCTGGATGAAATGATCGAAGCCCAGATGATCCGGCAGCTCTCGTGATCCGTGCCCGCTGAGATCGATCTGCGTGGAGCCTGGAAGTTCT
>JAEZDL010000202.1 GCA_023418095.1 Bacteroidota bacterium | reverse complement strand
GCACAGCCCGCCAGTGCGAGCACGAGGAGAAGTGACCGATCGGATCTTTTCATGGCTCAGCGGATCACGGTCAACGGACCGGTGTATGGTTCTGGGAACTCTGGATCGTTCAGCTTGATCACGTAGTAATAGGTACCCACCGGCACGAAACCACCGTTGTACCTGCCATCCCACGGCACTTTGTAGCCAACGCTCGTGAAGATCGGTTCACCCCAGCGGTTGTAGATCTCGACCTCCGCCTGCGGGAACAGATCGATGAAATCGATCACCCAGGTATCGTTCCATCCATCGCCATTGGGCGTGAATCCGGTGGGGATCACCACGTTCGGGATCACGGTAACGAGCACGGAATCGATGCTGACACAACCGTTCGGCGCCGTTACGGTAACGGCGAACCAGGTGGTTACCGTTGGATCGGCGATCGGGGCCGGTGAACCTGGATCGGAGAGGACCGAATCCGGCTGCCAGATGTACGATGATCCTTCAGGCCCGGTGGGCGATCCACCAAGCGCGACGGATGCGTTCACGTGGATCGTATGATCGGGACCGGCATCCGCAAGCGGATCCTCCAACACCACGATCGTGATCTCGTCCGTCGCACTGCAAGGGCCATCGGAAGCCACCAGCGTGTACGTATAGTTGCCCGGATCGAATGGACCGACCGTGGCGGTGACCGAGTTGGATATCTCAATCCCCTGTGGATCGAACCATTGAAACGCCGTGGCGCCTGTGCTTTGCGAGGCATCAAGTTCCAGCGTCGGTCCGGCGCAGATCTGCTGATCCCCACCCGCATCCGCTTCCACCGCGATCAACGCATCCACAACGACATCGATCGTCGCAGTGCATCCGCTGGCATCGGTAACAACGAGGGAATAATTACCTGGCAGGAGTGAGGCAGGATCCTCATCCGCAGAAGTGAACTGATCGGGACCCTGCCAGCCTATGCTGTAAGGAACCGTTCCGCCGGAGATCGTGATCGCGATCGATCCATCGGGAGCTGTCGCACAACTGGCGGCCTCCACCTGATCGACATCGATCGTGATCGGCCCGGGATCCACGATGGTGTAGACCAATGTGGTATCACATCCATTCTGATCACCGATCAACACCGAATATTCGCCAGCGCAGAGCTGACCGATCGATGGAGTTCCCTGGCCTGTTCCCGGTTCCGGCGTCCATTGATACGTGAATGATCCAGATCCACCGGAAACGGTGAGATCGATGCTTCCATTGCATTCACCGGAACATTGGATACCGTTGATCGTAGCGCTGGCATCTAGCGGCAAGTAGGGTTGTATGCTGAAGTCGATCGTGGTGTCACAACCCGCCGCGTTCGTTATGGTGACGCTCCAGTTTCCAGCGCAAAGCCCGCCCGCCTGATCGGTGCCCTGCCCTGTGGAAGGTTCGGGGTTCCAGGAGTAAGTGAATGGGCCGACACCGGTAGCGGATGCAATTGCGCTACCGTCGCACGGCCCGTTGCAGGTCTCGCTGGTGAAGGAAATGGCCGCGCCGATCGGGGCCGGTGCGCCTATGGTGAAGGCCGTATCGATCGCACAGCCGTTCGCATCGATCACTTCAATTGAATAGCTACCCGCACACAGGTTGAAGATCGAGGTCACATCCTGCGCGATCACGCCGGCATCGCCGATCCATACGATGCCGTACGGGCCGTTTCCACCGTTCACCTGGATCGCAGCCGTGCCATCACAATCGCTGGTACAGAGCTGATCCGAAGTGGTGAGATCCAGTTCGATGATCGCTGGATCGAGAAGCTGCACCGAACCGTTGGTGGTACAGCCGTTCGCATCGGTAAGTGTGAAGGACCATGAACCGGCGCACAAACCCGTGGCCGTGAACACCCCTTGTCCGTTCGGAGGCACCGGCGACCAATCGATCGCATACGGTCCGGTCCCGCCACTGGCCACGATCTCGATCGAACCATCGCACGCCGCATTGCAGGTAACAGGAGTCACGATCGATGTGGCTACCAATTCGATCGCATCATCGATCGTGAAGGGAACAATTATGCTGCAACCCGATCCATCCGTTATGGTCACCGTGTAATTCCCAGGACAAAGGCCCGAAACATCCGGTGTACCCTGGCCTACTGGCGGCGCGGGTTGCCAATCAAAGGTGTAATTGCCCGATCCACCGGACGGTACCACGTTCGCTTCACCATCACATCCGCCAAAACAACCTGGTGCGGTGGTGGCCACGCTGGCGATGATCGGATCCGGTTCCGAGACCACGGCGGTATCGATGGCGACGCAGCCGTTCGCATTGGTCACCATCGCATAGTACGTACCGGCACACAGATCGCTAAGTGTGAATGCATCGTTCGCGATCGTATCGGCGATGGAATTGAACCATGCGATCGAGCAATCCGGTAGCCCGCAATCTAATGAAAGTGTTGCGGTACCATCACATATCCCCGGACAACTCGTGATGCTTCCGTTCACTGCGATCACCTCGGCATCCACATCGCTCACCGGAACAAGCTGGGTCGCTTCACATCCATTGGCATCAACAACGAGCACCATGTAGATGCCCGCGCAAAGGCCGCTCACCTGCGGATCGGTGCCGAAGATGTTCGACCCCGCGAACCATGAATACGCGTACGGTGCGACGCCACCGCTCACGTTCACTTCCGCCGTTCCGCTGCATGCTCCGCATGCGCTCGTAACTGCATCGGTAGTGAGCACGAGCGCATCAGGCGCAGCCAATGTCCAGGTCTCTGTAACGGTGCAGCCAGAAGCATCGGTTACCGCAAGTGAATAGTCGCCGGCGCAAAGTCCTGCGGCATTCGCTGTGCCCTGGCCGGCCGTGGGTTCCGGTGACCACACATACGTGAATGGCCCCGATCCGCCGGTCACGATCACCGAAATGCTTCCATCGCAATCCGAAACGCAATCATTGTCCATCACCGTAGCTGCAAGAGCGATCGGTTGTGGATCGGTGATGATCACGGTGATCGTGGTATCGCATCCCGATCCATCGGAGATCAACACTTCATATTCCCCGGCGCACAATCCTGTGGCATCCGGAGTGCCCTGTCCAGCACCAGGCTCGGGATCCCAGGTGAACGTGAAGGCACCCGGACCTGTCACTGCGATCGAAGCAGAACCATCGCACACGCCCGAACAGCCGATCGGAACCGGATCGACATCGATACCGAGCACCGTGGATGGAGTGATCGAAGCTGATGCGACACTGGTGCAACCCGATCCGTTGGTCACCTGCACATGGTACATGCCAGCGCAAAGGCCATCAACTTGTAGCAGATCCTGTGCGATCACGTTGCCAAGCGTATCGCTCCAAACAGTGGTACATGGCGGCAGCGAACAATTGAAACTCACACCGACCGAACCATTGCAATCGGTGGAACAGGCGATCACCCCATCGATCGGTGTGATCTCTTCTGCATCATTGTCCGGTACGATCACGCTGAGTTGCGCTGTGCAGCCGTTCGTATCGGACACCTGCACCACGTATAGACCGCCGCACAGGCCGGTAAGCGACTCGCCCGTTCCCACCACGGAATTCTGTTGGGACCATTCGATGCTGAAAGGAGCGCTTCCACCGGAGACGACCACCGCAGCCGTTCCATCACAATCGGGACAAGTGCTCGCAGTAACCGAAGCGCTCAATTGCAGGATCTGGATCGGATCGATGGTGAACACCTCCTGGATCGAACAGCCGTTCGCGTCCAACACCGTCAAGGCATATGTTCCGGTACACAGACCTGTGACTTCACCTCCTGGTCCGGTAGGTAGCGGCGGCGACCAGCTATACGCATATGGTGCCTCACCGCCGGAAACCTGGGGCGCGATCGATCCATCACAATCGCCGACGCAGGAAACACCGGTGATCAGCGGGTCGGTCACGATCGGATCCGGCGCACCGATCGAGATCGGGAGCTCGGTGATGCATCCGGCCGCATCGAGGATCTGCACCGTGTAATCGCCCGCGCAAAGCCCGGAAACGATGTTCGAACCCTGGCCTGATCCAGGCGCAGGATCCCAGGTGAAGATGAACGGCGGATCGCCTCCGCTTACCGCAATGCTTGCCGATGCATCACAAACGAATGGACAACTTTCCGCAGTAGTGCTTACGGTGGCGACCAGGCTCGAAGGATCAACCACATTCACCTGCTCGATCGCAACACAGCCCGATGCATTCGTCACCACTGCGAAGTATGCACCATCGCAAAGCCCGGTGACCGTATCCAACGAAATGCCCAGATCGGTGCCTGCCGAGTCGCTCCATGCGATGGTACATGGCGGATCGCTGCAGGTGAAATTGATGGCCGCGGTACCATCACAGATCCCCGGACATGAAGTAATGCCGTTCACGGCAGAAACATCCTCCGCATTGGGGTCGATGATCGGTACGGCCTGGGATACCCTGCAACCGTTCGCATCCGTAACATTTATCACGTACAGGCCTGCGCACAGGTTGGCAGCGGAGTCTGCAGTGCTCACGATGTTCCCTGCCGGATCGACCCATTCGATGGAATACCCGGGCACACCGCCAATGATGCTCACCGACGCGGAGCCGATGCATTGCTGGCATTCGCTCGGCGTGGTGTTGAGCGTGAGTTCGATCTCATTCGGTTTGAAAACATCGTGGGAGAAGATCACATCGCAACCATTGGCATCGATCACCTGCACCAGGTAATTCCCCATGCAAAGCCCGGTCGCGATCAAAGAGCCCTGCCCTTCCGGTGGGACCGGTGACCAGAACACCTGGTAAGGAGGAACACCACCGGATGGCGCCACCACGATGCTTCCATCGCAGAAACCATGGCACAGCGCATCGGTCACCACCGCATTGTCACTGATCGGATCGGGAGCCGTTATCTCCAAACTATCCACCACCACACAACCCGCCGCATCGGTGATCTGCACTGAAACGGACCCTGCACAGAAACCCGTTGCGGCAGCAGTGCCCTGTCCGGCCGCTGGCGCGGGCGACCAGATATAGGAATAAGGCGCTACACCGCCGGAGGGCGCTGCTGTGGCGGATCCATCGCATGTGTTCGAGCAGGAAGCCGAAGTCGCGCTTAGCCCTGATTGGATCGTGATGTTCGGATCGATGATGAACGCGATCGTGTTATCACAGCCATTGCCATCGATCACCTGCACCGAATATGCCGTGCCGGCACAGAGATCGGTAACGGCGTTCGTTCCCTGACCATTGATCGGATCCGGTGACCAGATGATCGTATGGGACCCTGTGCCGCCAGCGATCGCTACGGAAGCACTGCCGGTGCAAGGGCCTGTGCAACTTTCATCGTTAACGACCAGATCGATGTCCAAAGGCTGTGGTCCAGCAAGGTTGAAGCTGATCAATGTGTCACATCCCAACGCATCTGAAACCTGTACCTGCCATGCTCCTGCGCAAAGTCCCGTAGCCGCGGCCGTTGATTGGCCATTCGCAGGCTCTGGGAACCAGATATATGAGTACGGTTCGATTCCGTTGGTAACGGTCACCGTTGCCGATCCATCACATCCATCGTTGCAAACCGGTGGGGTCGTGACAAGATCGATCCCCAATGCCTGTTGGTCCAATATATCGAAGACCACGGTCGTATCACAACCTCCGGAATCGGTGATCGAAACGGACCATTGACCCGGACAAAGTCCGGTGGCCGAAGGTGTTCCCTGGCCTGAAGGAGGAACAGGAGCCCAGATGTATGAATACGGTGCGACACCACCTGTCGGTGCCACTGAGGCCGATCCATCGCACGGACCATTGCAGGTTTCATTCGTTGAAGCGCCGTTCGGCGTGATCGGATCCGGCGCCATCAGATCGAATGTGATCAACGTATCGCACCCGAGCGCATCTGAGACCATTACGCTCCAGGTACCGGCACAAAGTCCGGCTACGGCTGGCGATCCCTGGCCAACAGGCGGCACTGGCGACCATACGTAAGTATACGGGGCCTGTCCACCGGACGCTGTAGTCGTGATCGTACCATCGCAGGAAGAAGCGCACGACGGCTCATTGAAGATCGCGGCCACATCAATGCCTGGCGGTTCGCTCAGATCGAAGGTGAGATCCGCGATACAGCCCGAAGCATCCGTCACGGTCACGGTGTATGATCCACTGCACAGGTCCGTTGCGGTCTCCGTTCCATCACCATTGATCGTCCCCGGCCCCCATGCGATCGAATACGGCAATGTTCCACCGGCGATAGTGATGGTCGCAGATCCGTCACACAGCCCGGTACATGTAGGCGATACCAGATCGAATTGCGCGGTGATCGGATCCGGGCCGTCCACCACGATCGCGATCGTGGTATCACATCCTGCCGCATCCGCGATCAACAGGGAATAATTGCCGGGACAAAGACCTGAAGCGGATGGCGTTCCCTGGCCCGCGCCAGGTGCGGGTGACCATGTATAGGAATAGGGAGCTGTTCCACCGGAGGCGGTCACATCAACGGTCCCAACGCATTCGCCAGCGCACGTGGCGGGTGTGATCATCAGGTCGGCGGCGAGCACCTCCGGTGCAAGGATCTCGAACGTGAACGTGCTATCACAGGCTCCAGATGAGATCGTCACGTTCCATGCTCCAGCGCAAAGACCCGAAACGGTGGCAGTACCTGCACCTGCAGGCGGAACTGGCGACCACGCATATGTGTACGTTCCATTGCCTCCGGTTGGTGAAAGTGCGATGGAACCCGTGCATTGATCGGCGCACAGCAGATCGCTCAAGGTCGCGCCCGCATCGATCGGCACGGGAGCATCGATGGTGAAAGAGATCGTGGTGTCACATCCGAGCGCATCGGTGATGGTCAGCGTAAGGTCCTGCGGACATAGTCCTGTCGCGTTGGCCGAACCCTGGCCTGCCCCCGGCTCTGGGGCCCATGCATAGGTATATGGTGCCGTGCCGCCACTCACGACCGCAGTGGCCGAACCATCACAAATGCCGGGGCAACTTGCGGGATCGGATTGCAGATCCACCACGAGCGGCGCCGCATCATCGATCACCACATCCAGGGGGAATGTGCAGCCGTTCGCGTCGGTCACCACCACGTTCCAGCTACCGGCACAGAGGCCTGAGACCGATCCGCTGCCCTGGCCGATCGCGGGTTCGGGCGACCAATTGAACGAATAGCCCGCGACGCCGCCGCTCACCACAAGATCCACCGATCCATCACACGCACCGCTACAGGTGACATCTCCACTCAATGCCGTAACGATCAACGGATCGGGCTCCACGATGGTGAAGGTCGCCAGCGTATCGCAGCCGTTCGCGTCAGTTATCAGCAGGTCGTATGATCCGGCGCAAAGCCCTTCCGCCTGTGCAGTGCCCTGACCGATCGGTGGAGCGGGTGTCCACAGGAAAGTGTAGGGCGCGGTGCCACCCACGGGTGAAGCATTCGCCGTACCATCGCAATCGCCTGCGCAATTGATATCGGTCGAAGAAAAGCCTGGATCCAGTGGTGGAGGCGCGTCGATGTTGAACACGATGGAGGTATCGCAACCAGCGGCATCGGTGATCAAGACCTCCCATGCGCCGGCGCACAATCCGCTTACCGCACCGGTGCCTTGGCCGATCGGCGGGGCCGGATCCCATAGATACGTGTATGCCGGCGTTCCTCCGCCAACGGCCAAGGTTATCGATCCGTCACATGAATTGGAGCAGGACGCGCTCACGATCTGCGGTTGCACAGCGATCGGATCCGGCGCGTCGATCACCACGGATATCAACGTATCGCAACCCGTAGTTCCATCGGTGATCAGTATCGTGTAGGAGCCTTCACATAATCCGGTCGCGGCGTTAGTGCCCTGGCCCGATCCCGGCTCGGGATCCCACGCGAATGAGAACGGTCCCGGACCGGACATGACGATCGAAGCGGAACCATCGCAGGAAGCGGCACAGGTCGCATCAGCGGAGATCACCGAGGCCTCGATCGGTGGTGGTTCATCGATCACGAAGGCGATGGTGGTATCACAGCCGTTCCCATCGGCGATCGTCACGCTCCAGTTCCCTGCACACAATCCGCCGACACTACTGGTCCCCTGCCCTGTCGCTGGCGCCGGTGTCCATGCATAATTATAGGAACCGGTCCCTCCTGTCGGTGCCACTTCCGCCGTTCCATCACATACGTTGTAACAGCTCGCGCCACTGAAAGTGATGTTGGGAATGATCGGCTGTATGTTGAAGAAGAACGATGTATCGAACGTACATGCGTTCGCATCGGTGATCAGCAACGTGTTCAAGCCCGCACATAGTTCGAAGAAGGCCGAATTCGTTCCGGCGCCGTTGTTCCAATCGTACGTATGCGGCGAAACTCCGCCCACGGCAAGCGCAGTGCGGCTTCCATTGCAAACGTCGGCGCATGTGGGCGGCGTACCCTGCCCGAAGAAGATCACACCGAGCGGTGCCGGTTCCGAAACGTTCACCGAAGCGGGGCACGAAATGCCCTGGCCCAGATCGGTAACGATCACGATCTGCGGACCACCGCAGGCGGAATTCCATGTCGCCGATGGCGGCCCGCTGTTCAGCCATTGGTACGTGAACGGGCCGATGCCGCCGCTAACGCTCACCGTGACCGAACCGTTGCATACACCGCGGCAAGTGACCCCAAAACCATTGTAGTTGCTCACAAGCGTGGCGTTGATGATGAAGGGTGTCTGGCCCGGGCCGGTACCGCACACGTTCATGTCGCGCGAACCGGCTTCCGCCGCGTTGGGGATCCTCCAGTCGTCCAGATCGCCATCGATGATCAATGCGGAATTACCAGGCTCAACGAATTCGTTCAAGTGTTGCTGCGCGGGACGTTGGGAAAGCTGAACCGCACCATCGTTCGCGATCAACCTTTTCGCACCATCGCCACTGAAGTGAAGCTCCTGCGCCTTGATGGAACTCGCGTTGCCGATCAACGTTCCTTTCTTCAGTTGCAGTTCCGAACCGATCACCAGATCGCTCAGCACCGACCAGCTGGCATCACCATCGAACGAAACGTTGCCGCTCACGAGCGTACCTCGCAGGTCGATCTCGTGTCCGCCCTGGCGCGCGATCAATCTTTTCTCCCCGGAATGGGACCAGGTGACGGTGCCGTTCATTAGCCAGGATCCACCGATGTTGAATTCCCCGCCACCGGCGATCGTGACCGCAGCGATCGATGCATCGATCGAAAGATCCCTGCACCACGCGACATCAGTTACAACGATCGAAATATCCTGCGATGGATGGATGATCACATCCTCACCCGCGCGTGGGATCGCAGCACCGCCGGGACCATCTTCAGAAAGGCTCCAATTCGTGCGATCCGCCCAATTCCCATCACCACCGATCCAATACTTGTTCTGCGCGATCGCCACGGAACATGCCCCGGCAAGGAGCAGCGCCACGATCGGCCTGAGCAGGAAGGTCATTTGCATTTGGTTCGTGCGTTCTATTCGAATGCCGGACAACTGATCATTCTTCTGCCTCCATCCTCTCTTCCACAAGGCGTGATCCCCAGAACGAACTCATGTGTGTTCGCGCTGGAAAGCCGCAGTTTCGAAGTGGTGATATCATAACTGTATCCCACCTGTATGTACTTCAGGAGCGTGATCCGCATCAGCAATGTGAATGCATCACCGCCACGCAATCCCACGCCGAGCGCGAGCGTGCGGTTCCATTCCGCCATGGCGTTCACATCCATGGCGAGCGGTGATCCGCCGGACTTCTTGATCAGCGTGCTCGGGATCACCACCATCTTCGGCCCGAACTTGTAACGATAGCCACCGCTGATCATGAAATGCCGCGACAATCTGGCCTCCTGGCCGATCCCTTCCATGCGGTTGCCCAATGCGTTGTG
This sequence comes from Bacteroidota bacterium, assembly GCA_023418095.1. GTDB lineage: Bacteria > Bacteroidota > Bacteroidia > Flavobacteriales_F > PHOS-HE28 > PHOS-HE28. Next base: position 20,025 of record JAEZDL010000202.1, on the reverse strand, counting down.
AAGTGAAAGACCCGCCCATGCGTTGCGGTTGTACCACCAGATGCCCGGTGTGATATCCGGCACGATCAATACCGAGGACCTTGAATCCAGCGCGGGATCGTTGAACTCCGTGGCGATCACATTGCCCACATCGAACTTCATCTGCTGCACGCCGGCGAATGCACCGAACGCGAGGTACGTATCCTCCATCACCTGGATGTGGTAGGCGTAGGCGAGCAGGAAACGGGAATAGCCCCAGTTGCCTGCATTGTCCGCTTCGGCGAAGGCACCGATGCCGTGGCGGTTGGACATGTAAGGCCGGCGCTTCGATCCGATCATGCCGTGCAAACTTGCCCAGCCTGTGCGCGGCGCACCTTCGAAATTCATCCATTGCTGGCGCACGCCCAATCGCACATCCAGGCACTCCTTACTGCCTGCCACAGCGGGATTCACACTGAAATGATTGAACACGTATTGCGTGTACTGCGTAAGCTGCTGCGCACGCATATCGGCCATGCACAAGGCGATCAAGGTGAAGGTGACCAGCCACCTCATCGCACTATGGAGATGAAGCCCGTGTAAGGCGGCGACTGCCCCTCGAGCTGGTTCAACTGGATGTGGTAGTAATACGTCGCGTCCGGCAACCGCGCGCCATCCGCGGTACCATCCCATGGCTCACGATAACCCGTGCTGTTGTAGATCCGCTGGCCCCACCGATCGAATATGAGCACCTCGGCCCCGGGATAATCGTCGATCCCGGGGATCAGCCATAGATCATTTATCCCATCACCGTTCGGAGTGAACGTGTTCGGTGGTAAGATCCGTCGGATCACCTCCACATTCACCTGGTCGGTATGCACGCAGCCGTTCCCATCTGTAATGGACACCGTATATGTGGTGGTGCTCACCGGCGATGCGATCGGATCGCTGATGTTCACATCGCTCAGTCCCGAGGCTGGTGACCACACTGGATCGGTGCCACCCTCCACGTTCAGTTGTGTGCTCTCGTTCACACCGATCTGTACATCATCGCTCACCAGGATGTCCACTCCAAGCACATCGGCTCCCGGTCCGCCCACCTCGATCTGGAAATCGCATTGCGCCGATCCGCTTGCACCGGTCTCACCCGCCACCACGATCCAGTAAGTTGTTTCGGGCGCGAGCGCTCCAGCGGTGATCGTTATCGCATTGCCACCGAACTGGCAGTTATCCACCACGGTGAATTGCGCGGGATCGCAGGTGCCGTCACCGGCAAGTATAACCGCGGAAAGTTCATCGCCCACACCGGCAATGGCAGGGCAGTCGATCCCCGAAACTTCCACCGAGACCGATCCGCCCACACTGTTCGTTGTGAAGGAATACCACAGCATGTGATCTGTGGGCTGGCATTGATTGGGGATCGAATTCACTACACCGGAATTGTTGCCGGACATGGATTGCTGTGCGCACAATTGGGCGGCGGCGGCGCAATCCACGTTGGTGGGTTGTGCCGCCGTGGCCAGCACCTGCAGTAGCATGATCAGTGCGAAAAGAGATCTGAACATGAATTGAAATTACGCCACAGCACCGGCTACAGATCCGGCCACGCCGAAGGTAGAAGCGGCGATGTTCGCCTGCCGGAACGGCCGATCCATTTTCACACAGGGTTCTGTTGAGCGATCGGTTTAACGCGGATCTAACATCACCACAGCGATCCATAACACATCCTTAACCGATCGAAAAGAAGCACGCAAGAAGTCAACGGGAGCTTTGCCCTGCGATCCTCCATGACCTCATGAAACACCTGCCGATACTGATCCTTCTCCTGCTTCAAGCTCTTTCGGTCCATGCGCAAAAAGGCATGATCAGTGGTACGGTGATCGGTCCCGAAGCCGGGCAGCTCGTAACGATGCCGTTCGTTAACGTGGTGATCAAAGGCACATCGATCGGCGCCACGACCGATCTTGATGGAAGGTTCAGTTTCGAAGCAGATCCCGGCGATCATGTGCTCCAGGCCAGCTTCGTGGGTTTCGAACCCGCGGAACAAGCGGTGAAAATTTCCGCCGGTGGATCGGTGAACGTGGATCTTCAGTTACGCGCGCAAAGCATCGCACTGAAGGAATTCGAAGTGACCCATGCGGTGGATCGTGAACGCGAGACCGTTCTGTTGATGGAACGAAAGGCATCCACCCAGCTTGTGCAGACCATCGGTGCGCAGGAACTGAAGCGGAAGGGTGCGTCGCATGTGGCGGAAGGTGTACAGAAGGTGGTGGGCGTTGGCACGATCGGTGGACGCCATATCGTGGTGCGCGGCCTGGGCGATCGTTACAACTCGGCCTACCTCAACGGCCTTCCGCTGGCTTCGCCCGATCCGGACATGAAAGTGGCGCCGCTCGACATCTTTCCTTCGGATGTCGTGGAAAGCATCACGGTCGCGAAAGCGTATTCCCCCGAATTCTATGGCGACATGAGCGGCGGCGCCGTGGATATCCGCACCAAGCGCACGACCGGCCGATCGAGCCTGAAGATCGGGATCGGCTCCGCATTGAACTCCCAGACGACCTTCAAGACATTCCGGTCGTTCAATGATCGCAATGGGCAGTGGTCATTCTTCAATGCACCTGATGGTTCGCCCCCAGGCTCCGCGTCCGGACCCGGAAGGCTCAACGGTGAACGCCCGCCTTTTCAGCGGAATTTCGATCCGATCGGTCAAACGGCTTCGCCTGACCTGAACTTCGGGATCTTCGGAAGCACGCGGCTGAACGTTGCCCGCAACATCACACTGGATGTCATCGGTACGGCGAACCATTCCACCGGAAGGCGTTACACCTACGGCAGGTGGCGCATGCTCAACGTAGCAAACACCGCGCTGCTGGACTACGGTACGGAAAGCTGGACCATCAGCACGCGATCATCGGCGCTCGGATCGGCCACGCTCGGCATCGGAAGACGGAATTCGATCACCGCGACATTGCTCGGTGTTGACCTTGCGAGCGATGAACATCGCCTCATCCAGGGTGATCATTTCGATCAGCAGGATGAAGTGTACGCGCGCCGCTTCACCACCAAACGCACCATGATGCTGATCCGCCAGTTGAACGGCCAACATCATTTCGGTATCGAAGACCGGCTTACGGTGGAATGGGGACTGGGACTGAGTACGGCCAGCAGCGCGGAACCCGACCGGAGACAGCTGATCTACCTGCGCGATCGCAACACGGGCATCTTCCGCTTCAATGCCATCGATCGGTTGGAGAACCACCGCTGGTACAGCGAATTGGAGGAGAAGGAAAGGAATGCACGCACTTCGATCCGCTACCGCATCCTTCAAAAGGAGACCACCGAAGGTTACCGGAACATCTTCAGCCTGCAGGCCGGCGCACAGATAAAGCGCAAAGATCGGGATCTCGGGTATGACATCTTCTCCTACGATCTGCAGGGCGTGAACGCCGCACATCCGGAAGGCATCGATCCAGACCGGCCTGACAGCTACCTGAGCGACGCAGCCTACCAGGCAGGACAACTCGCGATCAACAACGTCACCGGTCCGGAGGCCGATCATTGGATCGAACAGAGGATCGATGCCGCCTTCGTTTCAGCAGAGGTCGATATTCTTCAACGGTTGAAACTGATCGGCGGTATGCGCGTGGAACAGGGCGGACAACGCATTATCCATCGCCGTCAGAGCGACTCCTTCCACGCGCCGATGCGCGTGACAGGGATCGATACCACCGATGTTCTGCCTTTCGGAAGTTTGAAATTTGCCTTGAGCGATCGCAGCATCGTGCGCGCAAGTGCGAGCCGCACCATCAGCCGCCCCGGCTTTCGTGAAATGGCCCCGTTCGAATACACGGAATATTTTGCGGGTACCCGCAACGTGGGCAATCCCGATCTGAAGAACGGTTCGAATCAAAACTTCGATCTGCGCTACGAACGTTTTGGTACGGGTGGCGATCTGATCGCGATCGGCGTATTCGCGAAAAGGCTCATCGACCCGATCGAAAAAGTTTCACTCGCCTCGTCCAGCGGACAATTGCTCTCATTCCGCAACACGGGTTCGGCCGAGGTGGCGGGGATCGAATTCGAATTGATCAAGGAGATCGGAACCATCCTTCAAAAGGACAGTTCGATCTGGAACGATCTGAGGGCAGGGATCAACTTCACCCTGATGCGTTCAGAATTGCGCATCGGTGATGGCGTGGGGGATGGATCGGGAGCGGACATGGTGCTCACCAATGCCGTGCGTCCCCTGCAGGGCGCATCACCGTACATCGTGAACTTCGATCTCAACTACTCACATGATCTGAAGAAGGATCGGAACGTTTCCGCCACAGTGGTGTATTCGGTGTTCGGTCCGCGTGTGTTCGCCGCCGGGGCCAACGGACTTGGTGATCAATATGAACTTCCGGTACATACGATCGATCTGGTGCTCGGCGCTCAATTGGGTGCGCGCTGGCAGGCGGATCTTTCATTCCGCAACATCCTGGACGCAACGTACCGGATCGAACAGGAAACCCCCAATGGCCCATCCGTGATCAACCAATACCGTATCGGCACCGGCATCAGTGCCGGGGTCGCCTACCGGATCCTTTGATCCATCGATACCTGATCGGGCCGCCTTCCTGGGGCGGCTCTTTTCATTAATGTAATGATAAAACGGCCTACATGATCGCACAATGTGGCCGGGAGACCTTTGATCGCAACAAAAGAACTGATGGAAAATAAACTGAAGATCCTTGTGGCGATCGTGATGGCATTGCTGATCATACTGCCACTTTCATCGTGCAAGCGCAAGGAAGGTTGCACCGATCCCACGGCGACAAACTACGATCCCGATGCGGAGCGCGATTGCTGTTGCGAATATGCGCCGGAGAACACTGAACAGACCACTACGATCGATGGACAGACCTATCACATCCTTGCTGGCAACATCACATCCAACAGACAACTCACATCGGATAAACGTTACCTCATCTCAGGTGGGGTTTTCGTGAACGCGGGTGCCACTCTCCACATCGAGGCCGGTACGAACATCTACGCGGCGAACGATGGTACGACTCCATTCCTGAGCATACAGCGTGATGGGAGGATCGAAGCGATCGGCACTGCTTCTTCACCGATCGTTTTCACTACCATCAAAACAGTTACAGGCGGAGCACAGCGTGGTGACTGGGGCGGGATCATCATCAACGGCCGGGCGCGCATCAACATCTGCCCAACCGATGATTGCACCGCAGAAGGCGAAGGTGGCACTGGGATCTACGGTGGCACCAACGACAACGACGATTCCGGCACGCTGAAATATGTTCGTGTTGAATATGCCGGCAAGATCCTTGGGACCGACAACGAATTGAACGGTTTCTCATTCAATGGTGTCGGCAGCGGAACTACGCTAGAACATCTGCAGGCGTACAAAGGCAGTGATGATGGCTTCGAATTCTTCGGCGGAACAGCGAACCTCAAGTGGGCGATCTCCACAGGGAACAGCGACGATAGTTTCGATTGGACGCACGGCTGGCGCGGTAAGGGACAATTCTGGGTGGTTCAGCAGGATGCGATCACCGGCGACAATGGTCTGGAAGCTGACAACTGGGAAACCGATTTCGGCGTAACACCTGTAAGTGATCCACGGATCAGCAATTTCACGTTGATCGGTGCAGACGATGGATCGGCGAACCATGGCATGCGTTTGCGCCATGGAACGAAAGGAAAATTCTGGAACGTGATCGTTACCGGTTTCACCCAAGGCATCCGCGTAGGCAGTGAATGCGATGCTTATGTCGCGGATGGATCGCTTTCAGTGAAGAACAGTGCGATCTACGGCAACGGCACGAACTTCAACAATGCCACTGCATTCGAGAACGATCCAACGAATAGCACGAGTGGACCGGCATTGAGCGGTGTGGTCGGTACCGATCAGATCGGCGCGATAGATCCATCAACGATCGATGGCTGGTTCAGTCCGGCGGATCACAAAGGAGCTGTTCCTGGAAACGATGACTGGACCGCCGGCTGGACATTAGATCTCTGAACAGTTCATCACGCGAACCGATCGTTTGGCGCTCAAGTTGATGGATCAGGCGAAAAAATATTCTGCCATGAGAACATTCTACACGACCGCCTTATCCCTCACCATCTGCTTCGCCCAGGCGCAGGTAACGATCAGCACCACCGGCGAGATGACCTTCGAACCCGATCTGGTCTCGATCGAAATGGGTGGATCCGTGACATTCGTTGTTGGAGATGGACATACGGCCACGCAGGTGAGCGAAGAGACCTGGCTCGCCAATGGTGACGAACCGATGACCGGCGGATTCGATTTTGAAGAAGGAACGCATGTGTACACGCCGACCACCGAAGGCATCATCTATTTCGTTTGCCAGCCGCACGCCGATGAAGGAATGAAAGGACAGATCCACGTGATCAACACGGTGGATATCGGTGAACAGCAAATGGGAACCACGTTGCGCATTTTCCCCAATCCCGCATCGAATGAGATCTCCATTGAAACCGGAGCGGTGAACACAACGATCGTGATGATCGATGTGCTCGGCAAGGAGGTTCTGAAAAGAAGCGTGAGCAATGGCCAGAAGCTGGATATTTCCACGTTGCCGGAAGGGAACTACACCGCGATCCTCCGTGATGATGAAGCGAACGATCTGGCCACACAGCGACTGATGGTGACACGATAGGTCGACCAGATCCAAAAAAGCCCGGCCTGCGCCGGGCTTTTTTTTATTCAACCGTGACCCCACCAGGAGTCGAACCTGGATCAAGAGTTTAGGAAACTCCTATTCTATCCATTGAACTATGGGGTCAATTGGAAGCCCGCAAATGTAACCAAGCCGTGTGCGATCAGCGCACCTCCGATCCGGGCCCGATCACATCCTTGGGTTGCACGAATAGGAGGCGGCCATCCCTATCCTCGGCCATCAACACCATTCCCTGGCTTTCGATACCGCGCATCTTGCGCGGCTCCAGATTCGCAACGAGCACCACTTGCTGCCCGGCAAGATCCTCCGGAGAATAATGCTGCGCAATACCACTGATCACCGTGCGAGGCGAAGCTTCACCGATGTCGATCGAAAGTTTAAGCAGTTTGTCCGCTTTGGGAATACGCTCTGCAGATACGATAGTTCCTATGCGCAGATCAAGCTTCGCGAAATCATCGAATGCGATGTTGGGCTTGACCGTTCGATCCTGTCGTTCAACTTCTTTCTCTAAGTTCGGCTTGGCTGGTCCAGAGGTTTTCAGCAGATCCAATTCCCGCTGGATCTCTTCATCGGTGATCGGTTTGAACAAGTGTTCAGCCTTACCCAATTGTTGCCCGGGCGCGATCAGATCCTTCCGGAATACATCATCCCAGGCGATCACATCGAGCGACAACATGGTTCGCAACTTCGCCGTGGTGAACGGAAGGAACGGATCGAGCACGATGCTCAGTACGGCAGCGATGTTCAAGCCATTGTAAAGAACGGTGCGCGTGCGTTCCGGATCGGTCTTCTCCAACTTCCAGGGTTCAGTATCGGTGAGGTATTTGTTGCCGGCGCGCGCGACGTTCATCGCACTTGCCAGCGCATCACGCAACCGGAAATGATCGATCTGCCGCGCCACTTCCTCGGCACTTGCATGGATCGAGCTCCAGACCGAAAGATCCAGTTCGAAGTTCCCTTCAGCAGGGCTCGGCGCTTTCCCTCCGTAGAACTTGTGACAGAGAACGAATACACGCTGAACGAAGTTGCCGATGATCGCAACGAGCTCGTTGTTGTTCTTGTCCTGAAAGTCCTTCCAGGTGAACTCACTGTCCTTGAATTCGGGGATGATGGTGGCGAGCGCGTAACGCAATTCATCCTGCCGATCGGGCCAGCGCTCGATGTATTCATGCGTCCACACGGCCCAGTTGCGGCTGGTGCTGATCTTCCTGCCTTCAAGATTCAGGAATTCATTCGCAGGAACGTTCTGCGGAAGAACGAGGCCGCCGTGCAGTTTCAGCAGGATCGGAAAGATGATGCAATGGAAAACGATGTTGTCCTTTCCGATGAATTGGATCAATCGTGTTGCGGGATCCTTCCACCACTTCTCCCAATCTTCCCCATTATCCGCAGCCCATTGTTTGGTGGCGCTGATGTATCCGATCGGCGCATCCATCCATACGTAAAGCACTTTTCCTTCCGCGCCGGGAAGCGGAACAGGAACGCCCCAATCCAGGTCGCGCGTCATCGCGCGCGGGCGCAATCCATCCTTTAACCAACTGTTGCATTGGCCGAGCACCTGCGGTTTCCATCCCTTCGGATCGTGATGCTTTTCGCCATCGAGCCTTCCATTGTTGATCCAATCCTCCACCCATTGCTGGCTTCGATCCATCGGCAAATACCAGTGTGAAGTGGGACGAAGCACCGGCTTCGATCCACTCAATGTGCTGCGCGGATCTTTCAGGTCCTTCGGGCTTAAGGCCGATCCGCATTTCTCGCATTGATCGCCATACGCATCGGGGTTCGAGCATTTCGGACACGTGCCCATGATGTACCGATCGGCGAGGAATTGCTTCGCCTGTTCATCATAATACTGCTGCTCTTCCTTCTCGATGAACGATCCATCCTTATGAAGCTGCAGAAAGAATTGCTGCGATGTCTCGATGTGCAATTGTTCGCTCGTGCGATGATAGATGTCGAAACCGATCCCCAGATCGGCGAATGTCCTTTTCATCAGCGCGTGGTACTTGTCCACGATGGCGCGCGGCGTGGCCCCTTCCTTCATCGCACGTATCGTGATCGCTGCGCCATGCTCATCGCTTCCACAAACAAAAAGCACTTTCTTGCCGCGCTGGCGCAGGCTTCGCACAAAGATGTCCGCTGGCAGGTACGCGCCGGCGATATGGCCGATGTGCAGTGGTCCGTTGGCATACGGCAATGCCGCGGTCACGAGTATTCGATCGGGTTTCTTCACGGTTACAGGTACGAGCGCGAAAGTACCTTATCCATTCCCGATCGAGCTTGATGATAGCTGTGAATAAAGAAGTACGCCTGATAATGGAACCTATCGCGTGCGTTCACGTAACATTGCGCCCAAATTCCCAGGTTACATGAATAAGTTCTTTTTGGGTGCTGCGCTATTGGCGATGATCGGCGCAATGGCACCTTGCAACAGCCAGGCACAAGCCTTCCCGGAAGGATCGAATTCGATCTCGGTGGGCTATGGATTTGTTACCGTGCTCGGCGCGCTGAACAGCACGTTCGATACATACACCGATGTACAGTACAGCAGCCTGGGCCCACTTTACTTCAAGTATGAACGGGCCATGTCCGACAACATCGGATTGGGCCTGAGCGTGGCGTACGCGACGAATGAATGGTCGTACCGATTCTCCGCATTCGACGATACCACGCAAGTATTCCATACCGAGACAACGAAACGCAGTACATACAGCGTTCTCGCACGTTTCAACTACCACATCGGATCGAACGAGAAGTTCGATCCATACATCGGCCTCGGCCTTGGTTATCGCAATGCGAATTGGAGCACCACGACCACCGATGCCACTGGTATTGGAAGTGCTGTGGATCTGCCCAACCTTGTGCCTCTGGGTATGGAACTCACATTCGGCCTGCGTTACTTCTTCACTGACAACTTTGGTGCGTACACCGAGATCGGGGGCGCGAAATCGGTGGTACAATTCGGTCTTTCAGGAAAATTCTGATCCACCCGATCTAACAGGGAAAGGTGGCCAACTGGTCACCTTTCTTCATTCTACACTTCCGATCGCTGTTTTGCTTTGCGGTATGATCGCTCCTCCTTCGCTCCGATCCGGCGACACCATTGCGATCGTTCCCACGGCCCGTGCCATATCAACAGAGGAGTTGGCGCCAGCGATCGCACTCGCAGAAAGCTGGGGTTTGAAAGTGAAGCTCGGTAGCGGTATCGGAAGAAAGCATTTCCAGCAGGCGGGAACCGATGAGGAACGCGCTGCCGACCTTCAGCGCGCGATCGATGATCCGGCGGTGCGTGCGATCTGGTGCGCGCGGGGTGGCTACGGAACTGTGCGTTTGCTCGATCGCATCGATCTGGAAAAGATGAAGCAGGATCCCAAATGGATCATCGGGTTCAGCGATGTGACCGCCTTGCACAATGCCCTACATCGTACCGGGATCCGATCGCTTCACGCACAAATGCCTTTCAACATCGCGGGAAAAAGTGATGCAAGCAAGGAAGGTCTGCGAAAGATCCTCTTTGGTGGACCTGCTCCGATCCATGTGCAAAAGAACGGATCGATGGAACACGATCTCGATCGGAATGGTGAAGCCGAGGGCATTTTGGTCGGCGGGAATCTTTCCGTTCTCCATTCGCTTCGCGGAACGCCTTTCGATATCGATCCGAAAGGAAAGATCCTCTTTCTCGAAGACCTGGATGAACTGCTCTATCACGTGGATCGCATGGTGCAGAACCTGAATCTCGGCGGCTGGTTCCGCGATCTCGCCGGCCTGATCATAGGCGGAATGAGCGATATGCGCAATAAGAATGAATCGGATCCCTTCGGCCGATCGGCGGAACAGATCATCTCCGATGCGATCGGAAATGTTGGTTATCCGGTCTGTTCCAATTTCCCCGCAGGGCATATCGATGATAACCGCCCGCTGATACTGGGCGCACCAATACGGCTAACGGTTACCGATCGTGAAGTGAAGCTCGATCCCGTGGATCAATTCTTCTCGAAGCGGTTGTAATCGGAGGGGATCTCGAAAAGCGAAGCTTTCTGCGAACCCTTCGTCACGCGGGTCACTTCAAGGCGCGAGATCTCAGCGCCATCCATCTTCTGCTCCACGCCCAGCATGGGGAACACGTCGGTGGCTCCTTTCATATGCAGGAACATCACCGCCTGCTCATCCTTGCGGTTCAGGGTCTGGAGCAATGGAACGAAGAAGTTGAACTGATCGGCGGCCACCCAATACGTCATCGACCTGTCCTCGCGCGGACTTTTCACCAGCCACTTCTCGCACTTGTAGCCTGCGATCTCCTTCATCTCGCTGGTCTTCTGCACCTGGGCCTCCACCTCTTTTGGCAGACGCATGTTGGGCACGTCCATGTACAATTTGCGATCGGGGCTCACGGCCACCACCTTTTCATCATGCGTATCAACGAGCATGATCCCCTGCACTTCGCCACGCGAGCTCACCTCTTCGATCCTGACATGATCGCCCTTCACGAAATACCTGTAATTGGTGACGACCGGTCCGGCGGATTTGGTGAACTCGATCACGCCTTCGAATGACTGTGCGTGCAACAGGATTGACCCACCGATGGCGAAGCCTGCGAAGGCAATGGAGCGTAATGTCGATCGCATTGGCATGTATTTTCAGAAGTTACCTCTCGGCGGGTCGCCATCTTTGGAGCGGACACCGAAAAGTTCCTCAATTTTATCGGTTCTACGGCGGGCATGATCGCCGGGTTACGCAAGGTTCTCAACGCATGGCGGAGCATAATCTCACCGGCAACAAGGGCGAAGCGCTTGCAGCGGCTTTCCTTGAAGAACATGGCTATGAGATACTTGAACGGAACTGGCGCCATGGCCGGCATGAACTTGATATCATTGCGCGCAAAGGACTTGAGCTCGTGATCGTGGAAGTGAAGACGCGAAGCAGCGATATGCACGGGCAGCCGCTGGAAGCGGTGAAGACCGGCAAACGAACCAAGTTGCTGAAAGCCGCGAACGCCTACGTGGAGATCACCGGTTGCGAACTCGGTTTGCGGTTCGATATCGTGAGCGTGATCATGCATCCGACGAAACCGTACATTCATCACATTCAGGACGCTTTTTATCCCACAGTACATGGCAGACCGTTCCAGTGAGAGGCGCGAACCGCGCGGAAGAAAGAACAGCAAAGGCGCAAGACCGTTGGGCGGCGGAAGGCCTGGGCCGCGCAACACGCGGAATACGAAGGCCGATCGTATGCAGGACGATGAAGAACGGCCAAAACGGATCTTCAGTGAAGATGAAAGCCGCACCTCCAAGCGGGCCGGAAGGAGACCGCCTGCGGCAGGACGCGATCGGCCTGCGGAAGGCGGAAGAAATACCGATCGGCGCAGATCTGGCGATCGGAACGATCGGCGGGGACCAACTGGCCGCGAAGGGACCGATCGGGAAAGGGCGCCGCGCAAACCGGATACCCGTCCTTTCAGGGAACGCAATGCCAGGCCAGCTGCGGATCGCAACACCGATCGGGAATTCGATCGCGAAGAGCGCAGGCCGCGATCCGGGGAAAGAGAACGAGATCACACTACGAAAAGACTGCATGGCCGCGGACCAGATCGCGCCAGCAAGCGCGGAAAAAAAGCTGCGGAAGAGAAGGAAAGCGGCCTGATGCGGCTGAACCGTTACCTGGCGCATAGTGGTGTGGCCAGCCGTCGCGAAGCCGATGACCTGATCAAGGCCGGCGTGGTGACCGTGAATGGAAAGGTGGTGACCGAAATGGGTGTGAAAGTGGGGCCCAACGATGTGGTGCATTACGGCGGACAGAAGTTGAGCACGGAAACCAAACGCTACGTGCTGCTGAACAAACCGAAGGATTTCATCACCACCACCGATGATCCGCGCGATCGGAAAACAGTGATGGCCTTGGTGGAAAGCGCCTGCCGCGAACGGCTGTATCCCGTGGGAAGATTGGATCGACATACTACCGGCGTACTGCTGATGACCAACGACGGCGATCTGGCCAAGAAGCTCACGCACCCGAGCCACGGCGCGGAAAAGATCTACCACGCCACGTTGGACAAAAGTGTTGCAAAAGCCGATCTGGAACGGCTCGTGGAAGGGATCGAACTGGAGGACGGACTTGCTGCCGCCGATGAGGCGAACTATGTGGCCGACACCAACCGCAAGGAAGTAGGGATCAAGCTGCACATGGGCAAGAACCGGATCGTTCGCCGGATGTTCGAAGCACTCGGCTATGAAGTGGTAAAGCTCGATCGGGTAGTGTTCGCAGGATTGACCAAAAAGGACCTGCCTCGCGGAAAATGGCGCCACCTCACGGAAAAGGAGGTGCTTTTCCTGAGCAAGCGCAAGTGACCGCGAAAGGGATAGGAATGGAAAGCCCGGAGCGCAGCGAGGACTTGGAATGGATAGCCCGGTGCCGCTGACCGGATCATTTCCGTAAGGATCAAGGGCCGATCGGCATTCGCCCTGAAAATTCGCCCGTTAACACTTGGCTGTGAACGGATCGCATGGTAATTGCCGTTATGGCTGCAAAGCACCACGGTACCTTCGATCTTGCCCATGCTGCGCAAACTCCGTACGCCCCTGCTCATTATCGTCGCACTCTGCGTGGCAGCGATGAGTGGCCTTTTGCTGATCGGCGGTCTGTACGAGGATGAAGTGAAGGCGCGGCTCGTGGGGGCGATCAACGAACAGCTGAACGCGCCGGTGACAGTGAAGGAAATGGACCTTACGCTGATCGCGCGTTTCCCCAAGGCGAGCATGCGCATGAGCGATGTGCTCGCGATGGAAGTGCGATCCGATCAGCTGCCGCCCGATACACTTCTCTTCGCGAAGGAACTCTTCCTCGAATTCAGCCTGTGGGACATGTTCGCCGGGAATTATACGGTGGAACAGATCCACGCGAGCGAAGTGCGACTGTATCCAGGGCTCGATGGTAATGGAAAGGAGAATTACATCATCTGGAAAAGCGACAGCACCTCGGAAAGTTCCACTGCGATCGCGTTGGACAAGGTGAGCTTCAATGATCTTTCTCTTCGCTACACCGATGCGCGCCACGCGATCGTGATCCGATCGCACCACGAAGCCCTTGCGCTGAATGGCCGCTTTGATACCGACCAGAATAAGATCACCTTGAAGGGCGATGCGCAACTGATCGATTGGATGAATGGCGAAACGTTGGTGATCGATGATCGGAAAGCGCACCTGCGGCTGGATCTGCTCTTCAACAACACCGATCGCTCCTTCCATATCACCAAAGGTGAATTGAGCACCGGAAAGGTCCCGATCGAATTGACGCTCGATCTGATCTACGGGAAAAAAGGCCAGGAACTCGATCTGCGTGCGAACGGACTTGGGCTGCCGCTCGCCGAAGTGATCGGCCTGCTGCCATCACAATTGATCAGTGGACTTGGCAATTACAACATGCAGGGCGAGGTAGATCTGGCGCTGCGCTACAGCGGCCCGATCGATGGTGAAGGGCCTTCGCTCTCGGTGGGTGCAAAGCTTTCCGGTGGCAAAGTGAAGGAGAAGAGAAGCAACACCACCTTCAACGGGATCTCTGGCGAGCTGGCGCTGGAGCTTACGCCGAAAGGCGTTCCGAAGAAATTACTGGTGCAGAATTTCCGCGCTGCGAGCGGTAGTGGCACCATAAGTGGAAATTGGAATTCGAACGGTTTGAGGAATGCCACTCTGAAGGCGGATCTGAAAGGTGACATCGCGCTCGCCGATCTGTTCCGTTTCGCGCAGGTGGATACGTTGGAGAACGTGACTGGAAGGCTACGCGCCGATGCGGACATTGAAGGAAAATTGCGCGATGTGGGCGATATGCGTGTCCAAGATCTGAAGGCGCTGAAGATCACCGGCACCGCCGCTTTGCGCGATGCTTCGCTGAAATTGAAAGGTGCCCGGCATCGCGTTACGCACATGGATGTGGATCTCGCCCTGCTCGGGAACGATGCAGCGATCCACGGATTGAAGGCGGAATTCCAGGGCAACCCGATCGCATTGAACGGCAGATTGAACAACCTGATCCCGTTCCTGATCTTCGACGACCAGAAACTTTCGATCGTGGCCAGGGGAAGTTCGCCACGCATCGATCTGGCCGGATTGCTGCGCAGCGAAGGCAGTTCAAATAGCTCCGAAGATTACGTGCTCAGCCTGCCCGGCACGATCGATCTGGACCTTACCGCGCAGGTGCAGGAATTGGTCTTCGAGGAATTCACTGCCACAGCGATCAACGGTCGCATAATGATCAAGGACCGCGTGCTGCGCGCCTCACCGATGTCGTTCAACACCGCATCCGGGGCGGTGCTTGGCGATCTTCAGCTCGATACGCGCGCGAAAGGGAATGGTGCGGTTTACCCGCTTAACATCAACGCCACGATCAAGGACATCGACATGACCGAACTGTTCCGCGAGTTCGGTGATTTCGGGCAGGATTTCATCGGTCACCGGCATCTTTCCGGCACCACCAGTGCGCAGGTCTCATTCCTTGCGCCGTTAAGCCCATCGCTTGAATTCGACATGGATCGGCTGGCCTGCGTGGTGGATGTTTCGATCGAGAACGGGAGCATCAAGGGCCACAAACCGTTGATGGAAGTCGCCGATTACCTGCAAAGCAACAAGCTCATCGCACCGTTCGTGAAAGTGAACGAAGTGCGTAACCGTCTGGCCGATGTTCGTTTTTCCAGGCTCGAGAACCAGATCCAGATCCGCGATGGCGCCGTGCATATCCCAAGCATGGAAGTGAAGAGCACGGCCATGGACCTTGAAGTGAGCGGCACGCATTGGTTCGACGATCGGATCGATCACCATGTGAACTTCAGGCTCGGCGACCTTTTCAGGATAGGAAAACCGGTGGATGATGAATTTGGGCCGATCGTGGATGACGGCACCGGCATGCGGATCTTCCTGCACATGTACGGCAACGCCTACGATCCGCAATTCGGTACCGATGGCGCGATGGCCGCAGCACGCCGCCAGCAACAATTCAAGCAGGAAAAAGAGGAATTGCGATCGATACTGCGCGAAGAACTCGGCCTTTTCAGGAACAGATCACGCGAAGTTCCGCTGGCTTCAGGCCCGAAGGATGAAGAAAGACCAAAAGCCGTGATCGTTCTGGAAGATCCTGCACCGGATGAGAAAGTGACAACTGTGATCGGTTCCGATCCGCCGGTGGAAGAAAAGCCGCGTAAAGGGCTCGGGAAATTGCTGAACGAAAATGATGATGCTCCGCAGGAGCAGATCATCATCGAGGATTGATCATGCGCAAAGGACTGGGATACGCGCTTCGTTCGTAAGCATTCGTTCCTTCTCCGCATCCGCCATGTAGCGGTACTCCTTCGAGGCGTGCGCCATCATCGCCACGCAACCGGCACCGATCCGTTCGGCATACTCGAGCGTGGGTCCGGCGAAACTGATGCTGGGACTGTTGCTGGGTTCGTTCACCTCCTTAACGTTCACTCCCGCATCGCGCATGCGATCGAGCATCTTCAACTTGTTCGCAAGCAATTCGTCCGAAGGTTGTTCTCCCGGCCGCATGATCTGGTAAACATGTACTTCCGTGGAAAAAGCCTTCGCCAGAACGATCACGATCCCGATCAGCCGCTCGATCCCTTCGTGCGCCGCCACAGGCATCACGATCGGCCCGAGCCGATCCGTTCTCGTGGTTCCTTCCTGCACCACGAACGAAGGGATCGCCACTTTGCGAACGAGCTTCAGGATATCCGCACCGAACCATTTCTGCCTGAGGTTCCGCAACCCATGCGTCCCCAGCAACAGCAGACGATGACCGTTCCCGCTTTCCTCAGAGATCCGAGCAAGTGGATCTCCTTTGGCGATGAGCAAATTGGCCTCTCCCCCGCCAGCTTCAAGCAACTGCTGCTTCAGCATGATCGCCGCTTCATCTTCCGATCCATCCTTGTCGATCACGTGCAGAACATCGATCCGCTCATTCAACTTTGAGCCGATCTGAAATGCGAAGTGAAGAGCTGTGGTGGCAGCATTGGTAAGGTCCGATGCGCAAAGGATCCCGGTGCGTTCCATGGTATGTCGTGCACGGCGAAAGTAACCGGAAGTTCGATCGGCATGAACGGATCGCGGTCTTTAGCGAACTTCACGCCGCAACCGTGGACCTTTATTCGCGCAAACAACGCTGGAAAGTGGTGCTGGCCGCCGTGGCCATCCTCATCGTAGGCGCTTCACTTTACTACAGCAGCCAGATCGTAGATGGCATTCGCGAAGAGGAAAGGCGCAAAGTGCGGCTCTGGGCCGAAGCCGTGCAGAACCGCGCCGAACTGGTGAATTACACCGAACGCCTTTTCGAACGGCTGCGACAGGAAGAGCGAAAGAAAGTGGAATTGTGGGCTGAAGCGATGCTACGCCTGGTGAGCGATCAATCCACCGATCTTTCCTTTTACCTGAAAGTGGTAAGCGACAACACCACTGTGCCGGTGATCATCACCGATGCGAAAAAGAAGGTGCTTTTCCAGCGGAATCTTCCAGAAGCGATCGGCGACGACCCCGTAAAACTGCAGGAACAACTAAGCGCAATGGAAACGATGCACGATCCGATCGAGATCGTGATCCACGGCAACCAGAAACAATATCTCTACTATACCGATTCGCGCGTTTTCACCGAACTGCAGGAGGTGATGGACGGGATCATCCGTTCGTTCATCAGTGAAACGGTGATGAGCACTGCTTCCGTACCGGTGATCTACACTGACAGTACGCGAATGCATGTGATCGAACACAGCAACATCGAAGAAGAGGTCGCCGGGGACAGCCTCCTGATGCAGCAACGGATCGCAAGCATGGCGCAGTCCAACACGCCGATCGAGATCAATCTGCCGGGGATCGGCCGCAACTACATCTTCTACGAGGAATCGATCGTGATCACTCAACTGCGCTATTTCCCTTACGTGCAATTGATCATTCTCGGATTGTTCCTGCTTGTGGCCTATGCGCTCTTCAGCATTTTCCGCAACGCAGAACAGAACCAGGTTTGGGTGGGCATGGCGAAGGAGACAGCGCATCAATTGGGAACGCCGCTCAGTTCGCTCATGGCATGGATGGAATTGCTGAAGGAACAGAACGTGGATCCCGGTGCATTGAACGAGATGCGCAAGGATGTGGATCGGTTGGAAGTGATCACGGAGCGTTTCAGCAAGATCGGATCGGCCCCGGATCTTTCACCGGAAAAACTGTACCACACGATCCGCGCGACAGTGCTCTACTTGCGTCCAAGGTTGCCATCGCGCGCAAAGATCGAAGTGATCGCACCGGCCGATCCAGAAATGCAGGTTCCTTTGAATCGCGCGCTCTTCAGCTGGGTACTCGAGAACCTGATCCGCAATGCGATCGATGCGATGCAAGGTGAAGGATCGATCACGATCGAACTCATACCCGACAACGATCAGGTGCACATCGACATCACCGATACCGGAAAAGGCATCCCGGCTTCGCAGATCACCACGGTGTTCCGGCCGGGATTCACCACGAAAAAGCGCGGCTGGGGTCTCGGTCTTTCACTCAGCAAGCGGATCATCGAGCAATATCACGGAGGAAAGATCTTTGTGAAGAAGAGCGTTCCGGGCAAGGGGACGACCTTTCGGATCTCGCTTGGACATTAGGGGGTATGCGAGTCGGCAAGCGGCACGCGGCGAGTGAAAAAAGCCTACCGCTCGCTCTGTGCCAACTTGCCGCCCCACCGCACTTTCCTATCTTGGAAGGAAAAGAGACATGCCAGGTTTTCGCGACATGATCGTGTATCAAAAGAGCTTCACCCTCGCAGTGCAGATCTTCAAGTTGTCGAAGAAATTTCCAAAGGAGGAATTGTTCGGGTTGACGTCTCAGGTACGTAACAGCTCCAGATCGACATGCGCGAACTTTGGTGAGGCCTACAGACGTCGGCGATATAAGGCCCACCTCATTTCAAAGCTCACTGATTCCGATTCAGAGAATACAGAAACCCAAGTCCATCTCGATATGGCCGTAGCATGTGAATATGCCGCATTAGAAGAAGTTCGCCCTTTGATCGCACTGAGTGAAGAAGTTGGATTGATGCTTAACAGGTTGATCGAAGAACCCGAAAAGCTGCTCCTCAAGTCAAAGCCTGCCAAGTAACCATGTCTCAACTCGCCGCTCGCCGCTAACAACTTGCCACTTCATCCCTACTAGCGACTCGCCGCTCGAAAACTCGACACTTCCCCCCAGTGCCCGGCCTCTACTTCCATATCCCGTTCTGCCGCCGCGCCTGCACCTACTGCGATTTCCATTTCAGCACGAATTCAGCGGGAATGGATCGCGTGCTCGATGCGATCGGAACGGAGCTCGATCAACGCGCCTCGGAATTCTCCGATCGGAATGTCGCCACGATCTATTTCGGAGGAGGCACACCAAGCCTGATCCCGATCGAAAGGATCGCCCGATACATCGATCAAGCGCGAAAACTCTTCAATGTCGATCCCGATTCGGAGGTCACGCTGGAAGCCAATCCAGATGACATTACTTCCGATCGGCTTCAAGCATGGAAAGATGCGGGCATCAACCGCATGAGCCTTGGCACACAAAGCTTCCGCGAGGATCGGCTGCGTTTCATGGGCCGCGCGCATACTTCCACGCAGGCATTGCAAAGCATCGAAGCGATCGCAAAAGCAGGCTTCCGATCCTGGACCATCGATCTGATCTACGGCCTGCCAGGGATGGATCTCACGGAATGGGACGAACAATTGTCGATCGCTCTGGATCACGGCATGCCGCATCTCAGCGCGTATTGCCTCACCGTGGAACCGCGCACCGCGCTCGCACACCAGGTGAAAAAAGCGATCGTGAAAATGCCCGAGGATGATGCGCAAAGCGATCAGTTCGATCGGTTGATCGAGCGTATGGAAACAGCCGGACTTGTGCATTACGAGATCAGCAACTTCGGTCTGCCTGATCATTTCTCGCGGCACAATACCAGTTATTGGGAAGGCGTACCCTACCTCGGGATCGGTCCATCGGCACATAGTTTCGATCGGAGGTCAAGGCGATGGAACGTCGCCAACAACATGCGCTACGCTAATGCGATCGAGCGCGGTGAACCCTATTGGGAAAGCGAGGAGCTCACCGCCGCACAGCGCACGAATGAAACCTTGCTCACCGGATTGCGTACACTCGCGGGTGTGAAGTTGGATCGGCTGGAACGTGACCCGCTCGCTGAGAACGCCTTGGCTTTCAGGCAGCATATGGAACGGGATCATGTCAGGCTGGAGAACGGAAGATTAGTTTTGACGCGCGCCGGAAGGCATTTCGCCGATCGGATCGCACAAGACCTGTTCGTGAACGAATGATCGCACGCATAGACCACTTCGGCC
>JAEZDL010000139.1 GCA_023418095.1 Bacteroidota bacterium | reverse complement strand
GAAGCACGGCGGCCAGGTGCGCGTATTACCCAACGGATCGCTGGAAGAATATGGCGGCATCGCGCTCTTGATGCGGTATTGATCCGAGGTTTGGGCGTGCCCCCGCCTTCGATCTGAAATGGGCTCGAACGCTTTCGCCAAGGCTACAGCGGGCAAGCCCGCCGAAGCTATAGCGAAGGCGGGGTCAGGCTATCCACTTCAAGTCCTCAGCCGCCAAAAGCGCGGCTTCCGGGCTTTCCGTTTCTATCCTTCACGCAGATCGGTGGATGCGCAGGGGCCCGAAGACGGAGACCCTGCGGAGGCTTCTTGAAATTCGATCGGAGATCATTTTGAATGACCGACATTCAGGATCTCCCCATTGAAGGCGGAAATATTTATATATGGAACACCACCACCAACTACATGGAATGTGGTATCTCCATTTGGTCCAATTACCATTCGAGACTTCTGAACGGATCCAGTTACATTCCACACATCATCAATAAGAATTGCATTAAAGGGCTGATTCTTTAGAATTGCAGATCCATAGATCGGTAACCAAATCGCTTCAGCAATTTTGCAAGCAGTTTCTTGGTCTGGGATCATCATTCTTTGCACCTTTTGCTCTTGTGCGAATAGACAAGATGCTGGTATTAGACACGCCAGACTTAACCAAAAACGCATAGTCAAAACTACTCACCGCACCAACGTCACATGCCCATGGTGCGTCGAGACGGGTTCCGTGGAGCACAGATCCTTGTAGGTGATGATGTAGAAGTAGGTTCCGTCCGGCACTTTGTCGCCGCTGTTGTCCACGCCGCCGTTCCAGCCGTTCACCGGGTTCGTGGTCTGGTACATCAGCTGGCCCCAGCGGTTGTACACTTCCATGCTGAATTGATCCAGCGAAAGCCCGCTCACCTGGAAATGATCGTTCTGCAGATCGCCGTTCGGTGAGAACACGTTCGGGATGTACGCCAGGCCCTCGCCGTTCGTCGCGACCGTCACCATGATCGTATCGCGCTGCTCGCATCCATATTCATCGATCGCGAAGAACCAGTACTCGCCACTTTCGATCGGCGAGATCGCGAAGGTGGTGTCGCCGGTGTTCCAAAGGATCTGATCGGTCGCGAAGGTCGGTGAGATCTCGGTCGCCATTCCCGGACAGATCGCTATGTCGTCCGCAGGCGCATGCATCGGTTGCGCTACAACTTGCACCGTATCCGATCCGGTGCAGAGTCCATCGTTCACCGAGACCGAATACGTCCCCGGCTGGTTCACCGAGATCGAAGGAGTGAATTGTCCGGTGGACCAGATGTAGGTGGTGAAACCCGATCCAGCGCTCAACGTGACCGCATCGCCATCGCACAATGCCACCGGCGAAGGCAGATCAAGTTCGATCGGCGGCGGATCGAGCACCATGGGTACCATCAGCATGGCCGTGTCGCCACAGATCGGATCGACCACGTTCAGGGTGACATCATATTCACCCGGGAGCTGGTAGTAATGAGAAACGGAATTGCCGGAACCTGTTGCGCCATCACCGAATTCCCAGGTAACGATGATACCCACATTGCTGGTATTCGTAAGCTCCACTGTGAAGCCCTGGCAGGTGGCATTTGGCTCGATATCGAAGGATGGCTCGATGTCGATCGGCGGGGAAACGAGCATCGTGACCATTGCGGTATCGGCGAAATTGCACGATGCGGTATCGATCCCTACAAGCATGATCTCGTACGTTCCCGCGGAATCATAGGTGTACGTTACCTGCTGGCCTTCAACCGGTGCTTCACCATTGCCGAGATCCCAGATCCAGGTATTGGCAGATCCAACCGCGTTGAAAACGATCGGTTCACCAAGACACACCGACAGATCGGTGGCGCTCGCCTGGATCGACACTTGAACAGCCTGCTCGAAATCGATCTTGAAAACGCCCAGATTGCAATTGGAACTGTTGTTCGTGTTGCTCCAAACGCCCGGCGTGGTCGGGTAAGTGAAACCCTGGCAACCGGCGCAAACGGCCTGATAGACTATCCCGTTCTTGTCGAACCGCGAGGTTCCGCCATCAACATGCTCGGCCGCTGTTCCACCGAAGAATGTCGCGTAGCCGATATCCACGGCTTCCGGCTGGAGCATGATCAAGTAGAAATCGCTGCCGTTCGTAGTGCTTTGGAAAGCATCGGGCGTTACCGGAAGTCCGAACGTGCTGCTCGATACGTTGCCTGCGCCAAATGCCTGCGTGGTGCCACCCCAGCCGCTGAAATAGATCTGCCCGCAATTGCTCACCAGGAATGCGGAAGGTGAAAGATTCTCACTGCCGCTCCCACCGATCCGTGTGGACCAGAGCGAAGTGGAAAGATCATTGGAGAATTTGTGGATGAACTGCGTGGCCCCGGCATTCGCGTATTTGCCCGGCGTTACCGGGTAAGCGCCGTTGGTCTGGCCAACCACGAAGACCTCATCAGCCGTGTTCAATTGCACGAAATAGCTCTGATCGTATGAGCTCGTGCCCAGGTAGGTGGTGGAGAGAAGCGCCGATCCATCCTGGGCGAAACGCGCGATGAAACCGTCCACGTTCCCGCTGAATGATGCAGCGGCGGGCGTACCTGCCATTGGCAGATCGGTGCTGCTGGTTCCGCCTGTCACAAAGATCTCACCATTGCTGGCCGTTTGCACGCCATAACCGGCATCAGTGCCCGATCCACCATAATAGGTGGCCCATTGAATGGTGGAAAGCGTTTGATCCATCCGGAAGATGTAGGCATCGAGCATTCCGCCGTTCGTGGGTTGTGGCGCATCGGGTGAAGTGAACAGATCGGTACTGATCGTGGTGGTGGCGATCAGCGGATCTTCCTGTTGATCGAGGATGATCTCACCGCGGAACGGATCGCCGTAATTCCAGTTGGTGGGCAGATCCTGGTTCAAGCCATCATTTCCCGATCCGCCCACATACGTGGAACCGATCAGCGCTGTCGCCGTGGAATTGAAATGGGCGACAACGATATCGCTTCCACCGGTGTAGGTGAAGCCATAGGAAGTCCCTGAAAAGTTCGGTGTAATGCCGCCGCCGAAGGTGGTGCCGAACGCCCCAGCGGTCACCGGGAAATCGATCGAGTTGGAACTTCCAAGAACATATAATTCCTCCGCGGAATTCACCACCATGCTGTGCGGCACTTCGCTTTCACTGCCGCCGAGGTAGGTGCTCCAGAGAAGCGTGCTTCCATCGGAACTGAATTTGCTGATGCCCATATCACAGCCGAAACCGCCACCGAAATTCGGTTGGATCACTCCCGTGGTTACCGGATATCCTGCTGCGAGAACAAGACCTCCGCCGTACAGGTTGCCTGCCTCATCGTATGTGGCGGTGAAACCGAAATTATCTCCCGTACTTCCGCTGTAACTGCTGAATACGACCACGGGATCGATCACCAGCGGGTATGCTGGATCGTGCTCCGGCAATACGAATGTCACGCGATCGCCTTCCAATTGGAATTCGCACTCCACCGGGACCTTTTGTTCACCGATGATCTGCCAGGCGACCGGGCGTTGCTCCACCAGATCGCCGGCAGAGGTCTTTATGAAGAGCAGTCCGCCTTCAAGGTGAAGCCGGTCGGCGCCTTCGTAACGCATAATGATGGATCGCGGATCGGCGCCAGCTTCAACGAGCCATTCGTACTTCATCCCGTTGTGTCCATCCACGCGCAGATCGATGCCCGGATACACCTCATTCAATTTCACTTCAGCGAAGACCGGTACGCCCGAAGCCCATTTGCTCTCATCGTTCCCAAGGAAGTAATTCACGTAATGTGGAAAGGCATGATCTCCTTGATGCGCCTTGGCCGATCCGCCTTCGAAATGCACCTTGAACGCATGCATGCGCAACGGCTCGATCGGTGCATCCTTTCTTCCGTGCGCAGCCCATTCACCCCCCGATCGCAACGTGTATGTGAAGGCTGCATTCTCCACGAAGACCGCACCTCCCGGGGTGAGCGCGCGATACAACACCTTGCCCGGCCACTGGCCTTTGTTGGCATGGAATTGCAGCGCGGCTTTTCCGTGATCGTCGTGCGAATGAGCGAATGCGAAAGCGATGTGACCGATGCAAAGAAGCAGGAGGCAGTGGCGGATCATGGGGGAAAAGTTAAATATCCGTCCGGCTTGGCCGATCCTTCGGCCGAAGAAATGATCTTATCCGACCTCGCCGGGACCTACCGAAGCAGCGTCACATGGCCATGATGTGTTGCTTTCGGCTCATCGGAGCAAAGGTCCTTGTAGCTCACGATGTAATAATAGGTGCCGTCGGGCGTATCGTTGGCGGTGTTGTCCTTTCCGCCGTTCCAGCCATTGCCCGGATCGGAGCTTGTGAACATCATCTGGCCCCAGCGGTTATACACCTCCATGTAGAAATCGGTGACACCGATCCCGCTCACCTGGAACCGATCGTTCCAGCCATCACCGTTGGGCGTGAAAACGTTCGGTATGGTGGCCGATGCCTCTCCCACCGGGATCACCTGCACTTCGGCCGTATCGATCCGCGTGCATCCATAGGCGTCGATCGCGGTGAACCAGTACGGTCCGCTCTCATCCACAGTGATGCTCGTTGAATCCGATCCGGTGTTCCATGTCACGCTGTTCACCGGGAAAGGCACCTGAAGTTCCGATACCAGGCCCGGGCAGCTCACCACATCATCCATTTTCGCGACTTCCGGTGCCGGCACAACTTCGATCGAATCCTGGCCTTCGCACATGCCGTCCGTAACCTGTACGGTATACATACCGGGTTCATTCACCGAGATCATCTGTGCATTCGATCCATCGTCCCACAAATAACTGTCATAGCCACCGCCGGCGTTGAGCATCACCGTTGAACCGGAGCACAGGTAGAGCGGTGAATTCAGATCGTAATCCATGGTGGGTGGCGGTATCACCACTTGCGCAAGTACCGAATCCGTGCCGCCACAGATATCATCACTTATCGTGAGCCATACATCGTACGTGCCTGGAGCATCGTAAACATGAAGCGGATCGTTATCCGTACCGGTCTCGCCATCGCCGAAATCCCAGATGATGTCCGAGGCCGGTGTGCTGGTGTTCTCGAACTGTGCGCTGAAACCATCGCAACTGCTGTACGGCTCGGCCTGGAACGATGCCTGCGGAGCCTGCCCATCGCCTACCGTAACGGTGATCATGGTGGTGTCACTGAAGTTGCACGTGGCCGGATCGAGCCCGACGAGCGTGATCACATAGGTGCCCACTTCCTCATAGGTGTACACGATGGTATCGCCGGTAAGGCCGGTCGTGCCGTCGCCCATGTCCCACACATATTGAGGCGCATTCCCGCTGCCGTTGAACGTGAAGGTGGCCGGCGCGCAGCCCTGCGTGGATTCGGTCTGGATGTAGACCTGAACACCCGCCTGCTGCATATCGATCTTGAAGACCGCAATATCCCAACCCGGCGGCTGCACATTTGAATACGCCGTTGGAGTAGTTGGGAATCCACCACCTGTACAAACGCCTTGATAGACGACTCCATTTGCATCGAAACGGCTCGTTCCGCCGTCGACATGGTCTCCGCCAGCACCATAATAGGTGGCAAAAGCGAGGCTGGCCATGTTTTCTTCATAGACAGCCAGGTAGAAACCACCCGTGGTGGAAAGTGAATTTGTGGAGGTCTCCCAACCAGTATCCCCGTTATACCCAGAAATGTAGATGTTGTAACAGATATCAACCAGGAAGGCGACCGGCACCATGCCGTTGCTCCAACCACCTGTTGTGGGTCCCAGCGAAGTAGTGAAGATCGCAGAGGAAAGATCTGCCGTGAACTCCGCTACGAATATGCCGCCACCAGCCACGCCATAGATCCCCGCCGGCTGGATCGGAACCAGCCCATCAGGAGACTGGCCGTAGATATATACATCCTCATTCTGATCCAATTGGATGAAGAACGCGATATCACTTCCCGTGGTCCCGAAGTAGGTGGAATGAAGCATTTGGCTCGCATTGTCGTTGAGGTGAACGATGAACGCTTCACTCCCTCCTGCCGAAGCAGGCTGCACAGATCCAGTGGTCGTGGGAAAAGCGCTGCTCGATGTTCCACCGCATACGTATGCTTCGCCAAGGGAATTCAACTTGATGCCGAAGCACATATCTTCTCCGGAAGTTCCCAGGTAAGTACTCCAGACAAGTGTGCTCAAGTTCGGCGATAAGCAGAATGTTACCCCGTCCTGGCCTCCGCCATGGTTCGGTTGAAAAGCATCGGTGCTCGTAGGGAAACCTGTTCCATTGCTACACGAAGCGATGAAGATCTGGCCGCTGCCATCCGAAATGATCTCTCCACGATATTGATCACCATAGTTGCTCGTAAGCGAATTCCGGCCATCCTGAGCACTAGTGCCCATGTACGTGGATCCCACCAGCCCAGTGCCGGTGGAATTGAGTTTGGTTACCACGATATCCGCTCCCCCATTGTGGCTTGTATCGTATGCGTTCGGAGTGGTCGGATAGTTATTCGAATCGCTTGAACCATATACCGTGAGCTCATTCGCGAGGGTGACCACCATGCTGTGCGGATAATCTCCGCCATCACCACCGATGTAGGTCGCGAAGATGAGGTTCGATCCGGTTGGATCGAGCTTGCTCACGGCGATATCCACTCCGAAACCACCACCACCACCGGTCGATCCGAAAGTTGCATCGAAAGCACCTGGCGTGGTGGGATAGCCCTGCCCGAAACAGATCGCACCGGTGTAGATGTTCCCGGCTTCATCGTAAGTGGCCGTATGACCGTAATTCTGGGTGGAACCGATGTTCCCTGTACCGCTCAAAGTTGAAGCGATCAACAGCGGATCGATCACGATCGGGCGCGAACGATCGGTGCCTTCGGCAAAGCGGAAACGGACCATATTACCGTTCAAGACGAACGAACAATCCACCTTTTCACGTGCGCCATCGGCATACCAGGCCACTGGGGTGGATTCATACAGCTCACCAACGCTGGTGGCCAGGATCAATTCACCTTTTTCGTTCACTCCGATCGCATCAAGTCCTTCGTAGGTGAATCCGACCTGGTCCACAAGATCGCCGCGATCCAGTTCCAGATCGTACTTGAAGGCGCCTTGCTGATCGTACAATCGCAGATCCACGCCTGGCCAGAGATCGCGGTAACGCACTTCCATGTAATGCCTTACTTCAGTGGCCCATTTCGCTGGATCGTTCCCGATGAAGTAATTGAAATGATCGGCCGATACGCCAGCGCGTTCGATCGTGGCATTGGGTCGCGCACCGGTGAAGGTCATGTACCATGCATGTCCGCTCAACACCGTACCGGCCGGATCGCCGGTGTGCTGCAGCTCGTGCACCTTTTCAGGCACATCGTCGGCCCATTTCGAGAAGGTGAGCCGGCCTTGTTCAGCGAACAGAGCGGTTACACCGAAGTCAGCCCGGAACAGCACCGGATCGGGCCATTGACCTTTGTTCTCCACATATTCACCCATCATTACC
Source organism: Bacteroidota bacterium (assembly GCA_023418095.1). Taxonomy (GTDB): domain Bacteria; phylum Bacteroidota; class Bacteroidia; order Flavobacteriales_F; family PHOS-HE28; genus PHOS-HE28. The sequence goes on along the minus strand of JAEZDL010000139.1, from coordinate 18,992 downwards.
GGAGCCGCGATCGCGGTACCGGGCGTGGAGTGATCATGCCCATCGGCACCGTTGGCATTCGCGATCAGGGATGCTGCCCCGATCAGGAGCATTGAAAGAAGTGACCTTTTCATGTTGTGTTCGCTGCTGATCTTTCCTTACCGTACTACCATTACATGCCCGATCACTTCGCGTTCCTCGGCATTGCAGATCCCCGTGTATTTCAGTTGATACACGTAGACATCGTTCTTCACAGGGATCCCATTGTAGCTGCCATCCCACCCATTATCAGTGCTGGTGCTTTCCCACAATTGTTCTCCCCACCGATCGAAGATCGTGAATGTCACATCCTTTTCTCCGTACCCAACGATCTTGAATTCCTCGTTCAGTCCATCACCGTCCGGTGAAAAGGCATTGGGTGCGAAAAGCTGTGGATCCTCTTCCATCGTGATCACCGTAACCGTATCACGGTGGGGACAACCGAGCAGATCGATCACATCGAAGATGAATTCCCCATCACCAAGTACTTGTTCACTCCGATCGGTGCCTCCGGTGCTCCATTCATAGGCAAGCCCTTCAATGGGCACGGTAAGCGTGGTGGCATCGCCGGGGCAGGCTTCCACCTCGTAGGCCAGTTCATGTTCCGGCCCTTCGATCACTTCGATCGTGGCCGTTCCCTGGCACACGTCGGTGCTCACGGTAACGGTATATGTTCCGGCGAATTCCACCGTGATCGATGGAGTCGTCTCACCCGTATTCCAGATCAGGTCGCCTTCGGTCGCCGAGGCTGTGAGCGTTGCCGTGGACCCTGGGCACACTACGGAATCGCCGATGTTCACGATGGGCAATTCGTTGATCATCTCCACCGGGATGATCATTTGTGAATCCTCTCCGCAACCCAGATCGGCAACTGTAAGCGTGATGTTATAGATGCCCGGATCGGTGTATTCGTGCGTTGGCGCAGCACCTTCGTAGATCGTGCCGTCGCCCATGTCCCAGCTCAACGCGATGCTGTCGCCGGTGCTGTGATCGATCGTTCCGATCGTGAGCAACGCGCAATTGCCGATCTGTTCCACTTCGAAGTCGGCTACCACCGGGATCAACGGATCGATCACCACGTCGAGCGTTGCGGTGGATGGTGGCGAGCAACCCAATTCATCGGAAACGGTCAATGTGATCGTGTACGTTCCCGCGCCGTTGAACACATGTTCCACATTCTCGGTGTCATACTGGCTGCCGTCGCTCAGCTGCCAATCAAATACCATGAATGTGCCGGTGCTGTTGTTCTGCGTGTTGAGCAGCATGTCATCGCAATCGAAGACCTGGCCGGCGGTGAATGCGGCGTTCACCGGTTCGGTCGGCAGAACTTCGATCTCCAACGTTGTTTGATCGGTGTCACCACAAATGCTGGTATCGTTCACGATCATCGTGATGGTATAGGTTCCGATCGCATCATAGAGATGCGTGATCTGCTCGCCGGTCAGTTCGGTTCCATCACCCATGTCCCAGGTGATCACCGGCGAGATCGCAAGGCTCGTGCTTTCGCAATGCACCGTGAGCGCATCGCAACCAGGTTCTTCTTCCACCGTGAACGAAGCGGTGACATCGATCTCAGGCTGCAATTCGATCGTTTGGGACACCGTATCGGAGGGGCTGCAACCCGATGGATCATATGCGATCAATTGCACTGTGTATTCGCCTGGTTCGGAGAAAACATGTGTCACATTGGTATCCGCTGAAGTTGTTCCGTCACCGAATGTCCAGGTGAAAGCGATGTTCTCACCAGTGCTCAGATTCTCCGCCTCCATCAGGATCTGCTGGCAATCGGGCACCTGTTCCAACACCATATCCGCGGTGATCACCTGTGGCGTACCGATGGTGATCGGCAGGTAAGTGGTATCAGCGAGATTACACGAGAGTGAATCCATCGCGATCAATGTCACGATGTAGTTCCCAGGTTCATTGTAGAGATGTGATGGCTCGAAGGCTTCCACCGGATCCGATCCATCGCCGAAATCCCAAACCCAGGTATCACCAGTACTGGCATTTGAAAAATCGATCTGGATCGGTGCGCAGCCTTCGTTCAGTGTACTTGCTCCTGCGGCATTCACGCCCGCCACCTGGAAATCGATCTTGAAGACCGCGATATCCCAACCGGGTGGCTGTTCATTGGAGAATGCTGTTGGCGTTGTGGGAAAACCACCACCGGTACAGACACCTTGATAGACGATCCCATTGGCATCGAATCGGCTGGTACCTCCATCCACGTGATCGCCGCCTGCGCCATAATAAGTGGCGTAAGCGAGACCGGTCATGTCCTCATCATAAACAGCGAGGTAGAAACCGCCGGATGTGGATAGGGCATCCGGGGAAATAGCCAATTGTCCCGTGGCTTCGTATCCAGAGATGTAGATATTGTCGCAGACGTCCACAAGAAATGCGACGGGCACCCATTCACTGCTCCAGGTATTAGCGTCACCTAACGAAGTACTGAAGATCTTTGTGGAAAGATCGGCGGTGAAGGAAGCCACAAAGATCCCTCCACCCGCAATTCCATATGTACCTGCCGGCTCGATCGGAACAGAGCCGTTCGGCGATTGTCCGTAGATGTATACATCATCCTCCAGATCGAGCTGGATGAAGAATGCGATGTCGGCATCGGCTGTTCCGAAGTAGGTTGAGTGAAGCAGCGAGCCGGCATCGTTGTTCAAGTGAACGATGAACGCTTCGTTGCCACCGGCGGAGTTAGGTTGATACGCGCCTGGGGTGGTCGGGAAGTTCGCACTGGAGGTTCCGCCGCATACATAGGCTTCACCCATTGAATTCAACTTGATCCCGAACGCCATGTCATCACCGGAAGTACCCAGATAGGTGCTCCAGACCATGTTGTTCAAGCCGGGTGAAAGACAGAAGGCGACACCATCCTGGCCACCGGAATGGTTCGGCAGATACGCCCCAGCGGTGGTGGGGAATCCATCCCCATGCGAGCAACTGGCGATATAGATCCGACCAGCCGCATCGCAGATGATCTCACCACGGTAGGAATCACCGTAATTGCTGGTCAGCCAGTTCCTTCCATCCTCCGCCGATGAACCGGTGTAGGTCGATCCGATCAGCGCCGTGCCTGTGGTGTTCAGCTTCGTTACAACGATATCCGCGCCTCCATTATGAGTATTGTCGAACGCATTCGCAGTCGGATAATTATTCGAATCGCTGCTTCCGAAAACAGTGAGCTCTCCGGCATTGGTCACCACCATGCTGTGCGGATAATCACCGCCGTCGCCTCCCAGATAAGTTGCGTAGATCAGGTTCGATCCGGTTGGATCGAGCTTGCTCACCGCGATGTCCACCCCACCCCAACCACCGCCACCGTTCCCATAGGTGGCATCAAATGCTCCTGGAGTGGTGGGATAACCCTGCCCGAAACAGATCGCACCTGTGTAGATGTTGCCATCTTCATCATACGTGGCGGTGTGGCCGTAATTCTGCGTTGTGCCGATATTTCCCGTACCGCTCAGAGTGGAGGCGATCAGCAACGGATCGATCACCACGGGCCGCTCTGGATCCACATTATTGAACTTGAAACTGACGGAATTTCCTTCCACCACGAATGAGCATTCGATCCTCTCCTTCGCTCCATCGGCGTACCACGCGATCGGTACCGATTCATACAAATCGCCCACCGAAGTCGTTAGTTGCAATTGTCCTTCAGCATTCGTATTCAAAGCAAGAAGACCTTCGTAAGTGAACTTCACCTGATCCACGAGCCCGGCACGATCCAGTTCCAGATCGTATTTGAAGGCGCCTTCCTGATCATACAATCGCAGATCTACGCCAGGCCACAGATCGCGATAGCGCACATCCTGGTAATGCTTTACTTCACTCGCCCATTTCGCTGGATCGTTGCCGATGAAATAGTTGAAGTAATCCTTGGAAGCACCGATCCGATCCACCTGCACGGTGGGTTGCGCTCCATTGAAATGCATGTACCAGGCGTGGCCGCTCAAAACGGTGGCCGCGGGATCGGAACCATGCTGTATCTCGTGTACTTTCTCAGGTACATCATCGGCCCATTTCGAGAAGGTCAACCGATCGGATTCAGCGAAGATCGCAGTGACCCCGAAATCAGCGCGGAACAGCACTTTGTCGTTCCACTGGCCTTTGTTCTCCACGTATTCACCAGTGAGTACAGGTGATCCACTTGCTACTGCAGCATGATCATGCTTGTGATCGGTATTTCCAGCGAATGAAGCGGTTGACCAAACGGCACCGATCAGCAATGCGATGGACTTGGTTCGATGGATCATGTACGTGGGATTGAAGAGCAATTGGATGACGGCAGATCCAAAGCATGCGTTGCCTTGAGAGCCAATAGAATGAACCTTTCGTCCCAACAAAATTGCGATCTGGCCCAGGAGCCCGTTCGGTCCGGAATGATGGAAAAGGAATACCGGCCGCTGAAACCGGAAATGGCCCGATCCGCCTACCGGAACTGCAGATCGTACAGCTTCCGGTATGCCCCGCCCAGCGCGAGCAATTGCTGGTGATCGCCTTGTTCAATGATGCGGCCCTTGTCCACCACCAGGATCCGATCGGCGTTCTGTACCGTGCTCAATCGGTGTGCGATCACAATGCTCGTGCGGCCTTTCGTGATCCGTTCCGTGGCTTGTTGGATCAGCTGTTCGCTCATACTATCCACGCTGCTGGTGGCTTCATCCAGGATCAGCACCTTCGGTTTATGTACCGCCGCACGGATGAACGACAACAGTTGTCGTTGTCCGACGCTCAAAATGCCGCCGCGCTCCTGCACGCTTCGATCGTAGCCATCGGGAAGCCGCATGATGAAGTCGTGCGCACCGACTTCCTTCGCTGCTTTGATCACTTCCTCGCGCGTGATCGAAGGATCGTTCAACGTGATGTTGTTGTGGACGGTATCGCTGAAAAGGAACACGTCCTGCAATACGACCGAAATGCTCCGCCGCAGATCGTTCAATCTATAATCACGAATATCGATCCCGTCCAGCAGCACACGTCCACGCTGGAATTCATACGCCCGGCCGAGCACGTTCACGATCGAACTCTTTCCCGATCCGGTCGCGCCGACAAGGGCCACCATCTCACCGGCCTTCGCTTCGAAGCTGATGTCCTTCAACACGAATTCCTCATCGTCGTAAGCGAACCAGACGTTCTCGAACCGGATGTCGCCGCGAACATCCTGCGCTGCTTTCGTGCCTTCGTCCTTGATCACCGCTTCGGTATCGAGCACCTTGAAGACGCGTTCGCTCCCGACCATGCCCATCTGCAGCACATTGAACCGATCGGCGAGCTGGCGGATCGGCCGGTACATCATGTTGATGAACATGATATATGCGAACAGTTCGCCGAGTGAAGTGAAACCGGCGAGTACATCGCGCACGCCCCACCACACAAGGAAAGCAAGCGAAACAGCGCTGAGTATTTCAACGACAGGAAAGAAGATGCTATAGGCCAGAACACTGCGGATGTGCGCCTTTCTGTGTTCGCGATTGATCGCCTGGAACTTTTTGAATTCCTGTTCTTCCCGGCCGAACAATTGCACGATGAACATGCCCTGGATGTGCTCCTGAACAAATGCGTTCAACCGCGCGACCTGCGTACGAACATCCTGGAAACTTTTCTGGATGCTGTTCTTGAAGATGTTCGTGCTCCAAAGAAGGATCGGCACCGGGATCATGCTCAGCAGCGCGAGTTTCCAGTTCAGCGCGAACATCACGATCACCACCACTACGAGCTTCAGGATGTCGCCGAAGATCATCAGCAATCCCTGCGAGAAGATGTCGTCGATCGTTTCAATGTCGCTCACTGTCCTTGTCACCAGCGTTCCGATCGGGGTGCGATCGAAGTATTTCAATTTGAAACCGAGCAATTTCGAATACAGTCGTTGCCGCAGATCGAAGGTCACAGCCTGTCCGAGCCACGCGGTCCAATACGCCTGGTAGAACTGGATCACCGTTTCAATGATCAGCAGTGTAGCCGTGATGATCGAGATCCAGAGCACAAGCGTGAATGTGCCCGGTCCGATCAGATCACGGATCACCGCAGCTGTCCAACCGATCGCACGCACGTTCCATGAAGCACCTTCGGTGATCGCGAAGAGCCGTGAATAATCAGATGCCGCGATATCCACGATCCAACCGAGGATCAACGGTCGCACCACACCGATTATGCTCAGCAGGAGCGTCAACACCACCGTGATCCAAAAAAGCGATCGGTACGGCTTCACGAAACTGAAGACACGCGAGAACAATTTCCGATCGAACGCCTTTCCCTGCGCTGACTTCGGCTTCTCCGCCTTCGCTTCCTTCGTTGGAACTGTGGCCGTGGTGCTCATGCGCAAAGTGCGGTGTTCAGTGGCCGCGGATCGGGATCGATGAAGGGATAGAGCACATGATCAAGATACAATCCGCCTGCAGCCGCGCTCTTTCCTGCGGCATGCCTGTCCTTCGCGGCGATCACCTCGGCCATGTGTTCGATCGGTCTGTGACCCTTGCCGATCTTGATGCAAGTGCCCACGATCGCGCGCACCATGTTCCTCAAGAACCGATCGGCCTTGATCGAGAATCGATAACCGTTGGGCTGGAGCTGCCACATCGCTTCGCGCACGTCGCAGATCGTTGTGCGATTGTCGCTTCCGGTGCGGCAGAAACTCGCGAAATCCTTCGTCTCCATCAGCACTTCGCACGCCTTGTTCATCCGATCGATGTCCAGCGCAGGCCGCAACTGGTGCGATCTTCCGATCAGGAATGGATCCTTGTTGATGTTGATGCGATACACATAACCGCGTTCCGTCGCGCTGAAACGCGCATGCGCATCATCATCCACCGGAATGATCCTGTACACCGCGATATCCCCCGGAAGCAGGCTGTTCAATCCGTGAACGAAGCGTTGATCGAGCTCGCGTTCCTCATCAAAATGCGCATAGTAACGCGCCGCATGCACACCGGTATCCGTTCGCCCGCAACCCACCAGCGCGATCCGATCGCGGTGCAGGATCGATCGCATGGCGCGCTCCAGCTCAGACTGTACGCTCGGTGCGGTAAGCTGCGTCTGCCAGCCGCGGTAGGCCGTTCCATTGTAGGCGAGTTCGAGGAAATAACGCGGCATCGGGCGCGCAAAGGTATTGTGGGCCGGGATGGATCAGTTTCTGGGCGCCTTGTCCGGCTATCCGCTGTAGCCGGCTCGTCCGGTGCGGCGATCACCGGCGCTGCGGTGGCTCCCGCTGGTCGCCTCCTCGCTGCACGGTGCCGCAACGCACCGGCCATCGCCGGGCTGCCGCTCCTATCCGGGGCGCAGCATCCGATCGCTGATATTTGATCCGTGGTGAAGGAAAATACTGTTCGCATCGGCTTGATCAGCGACACGCACGGCTGGCTCGATCCGCGAGTGAAGGAACATTTCGCGCAATGCGATGAGATCTGGCATGCAGGTGACATCGGTTCGCTTGCGGTGAGCGAAGAGCTTGCTTCCTGGAAACCACTTCGCGCGGTGTGGGGAAATATCGATGGCGGCGAGATCCGCAAAAGCTTTCCGGAACATCAGCGCTTCGCGATCGGCGGCATTCGCGTTTGGATCACACACATCGGCGGAAAACCGCCGCGCTATAACAAGGAAGTGGTCGGTGAGCTTCGCTCCGATCCACCCGATCTGCTCATCTGCGGACATTCGCACATTCTGAGCGTTCAGTTCGATGAGAAGTTGAAACTGATGTACATGAATCCGGGCGCAGCCGGTAGACATGGCTGGCACCAGGTGCGCACGCTGCTTCGCTTCTCGATCGATGCAGGGAAGTTGAAGGAACTCGAAGTGATCGAACTGGGAAAGCGTGGCGCATTGTGAAGAGTACCTTGGCGCCCCGAAATGGCAGCGTTCTCCAAAGTCGTTGTAGTTACCGGCGGCAGCAGCGGTCTGGGCCGTGCGATGTGCTTGCGCCTCACCGCCACCGGCCACACTGTCTATGGCACCAGCCGCAAAGTGAACGGCGTTGAAAAAGTGGAAGGCCTCACGCTGATCGGGATGGACCTTGGCGATGAAGCAGGCATCCAAAGAGCGATCGATGAAGTGATCCGTCGTGAAGGCCGGATCGATGTTCTGATCAACAACGCGGGCATCGGGATCCAGGGACCGATCGAGGATATTCCCGCCGAAATGGCGATGCAGCTATTCGATACCAATGTGATCGGAACACACCGCGTCTGCCGCGCCGTTCTTCCGCATATGCGATCGGCAAAGAGCGGCATGATCATCAATATCAGCAGCATCGCAGCGAATTTCGGCCTGCCCTACCGCGGCTTCTACAGCGCGAGCAAAGCCGCGATCGACCGTTATGGCGAAGCCCTGGCGATCGAACTCGCACCGTTCAATATTTCCGTTGTGACAGTGCAGCCGGGGGAATTCAAGACCACGATCGGCGATAAACGGCTGCGCCCGGCAACGATCGGCGATGCCTACCGGCCAGGATATGATCGCGCCATGAAGATCCTGGAGGGAAGCCTTGGTACAAGCCGCGACCCGGATGAACTTGCGCGCGTGATCGCCAGGATCGTTTCCGATCCGGCACCCAAGGCCGTTTACCATGTGGCGGAAGGAAAGCAAAAGCTCAGCATCCTCATAAAGAAACTCGTGCCGGGCCGTATGTTCCAACGGTTGATCGGAAAGCATTACGAATGATCACGTACGATCCGGGGAATTGGTTCAAGGCGCTGGCGATCCACAAAGCGGATACGTTCCGCAAGATCTTCCCGTGGCTTCTTCTCGTCGGACTTTTCACCTTCGCAGTAGCTTACCTGGAATTCAGGTACCTGAAGATCTCCGATACCGAACGGGTGCGGAATCTTCCGGTGATGCACAGCCTGCTTGGTTTCGCGATAAGCATGTTGCTGGTATTCCGCACGAATACCGCGTACGATCGTTGGTGGGAAGGTCGCAGGCTTTGGGGACAGCTGGTGAACGTGAGCCGAAATTTCGCGATCAAGATCGACACGTTCCTTCCGGCGGACGATCACAGCATACGCGGCTTCTTTGCAAGCATCATCGGGCTTTTCGCGCACGAGCTCGCGCAGCATCTGCAATTGGAGAAGACAAGGCTCGCGCTCGATAGCGCGCCGCATCCGGAGATCCCGGATTTCGATCGCAGCAGACATGTTCCCGCGCAGATCTCTGAAAAGATGCAGCGCCGCATCCAGGATCTCTATCGCGATGGAACGATCAGCGGCGAACAGATGATCACGCTCAACACCGATCTGGTGCAATTCCTCGATATCTGCGGCGCATGCGAACGCATCAAGAACACGCCGATCCCGTATTCCTACAGCAGTTTCCTGAAAAAGTTCATCGTGATCTACGTGTTCACGCTGCCGTTCGGTTTCGCCTTTTCGCTCGGCTACATCGCCATTCCCGTGGTGATGTTCATCTTCTATGTGATGGCGAGCTTGGAATTGATCGCGGAACAGATCGAGGATCCGTTCGGCAATGATGCGAACGATCTTCCCACGGAAAGGATCTCCAAACAGATCGAACGCAACGTGAATGAATTGCTGGCGAAGGATGATCGGAACTCAGCTCCCGGGCGGAGTTGATCCACGCAACAATTCGCGGTAGAGCGTGCGCCGTTGCAACGATCCGAAAGGCCGGTACACGTACCAGACATATCCATCGTGCACCTGGATTTCCTCGGGAAAAGGATGATGCAACGTTGAAGTGGACTTGACCGTTCCTGTGTTTGGAGCGATCTCGTTCAACCATATTCGATCGTTCCGCTGGTGGATGGAATAGATCCGTTGTGTGATCGGATCTTGGATCAACCGCGATCGCCACGAACGTTGATCATGGTATGTGATCGGTACTTCATCGATCGGCCGTAACAAGCGATCGAATCTTCGTATCCGATGGATGGTATGATCGAAGATGCAGATCGTGTCGTTCACCACGAACAGCGGCGCGTACGGTTCGCGATAATAGAGATCCTTATGGAAACCGGTCATGTAACCAGCAATGATCTCCCGATCGATGCCGGTCTCAAGTTCCATGTCCATGGCGATCACTTTCTCGCGCCCGCTCATGTATTTGTACTGGCTTCGGAAAAGCTGCATCAGGTGCCGGTCTTCAACGGTGCAGATCGAACGAGTTTCCAATGTGATCGTATCCAATGCGATGTAGCTGAAAGCAGGATAAGATTCCTCCTGATCGCTTCCGATCAAATGGCCTGCGATCGCGGCTTTCCATTGAAGCAATGAACGCAATGCAGGAAGATCGATCCTCGTGAGCTTGATCCGATCAGTGTAGCGCTCGGCGACGTAAGCATCCGATCTCGTTTCGACGATCGTTCGCTGAAGATGATCATGATGCAGCGCCTTCACATCACTTTCAAAATAGGCCGAAGCGATCTGCCTGAAAAGCGTGTCGAGAAGATGAAGCCTTGCGCCACGCAGAACTTGTTCGCCAGCGTTCTGCTCGCGATGCCACAGCTGCGATCGCTCATAGACCAGCACCCACACGCCATCGTCATTGATATGATAAGCGCCAACGTGCAGATCGGCGGGTTGATGGACGATCTGCGGCCCCGGCGTTGTGATCTCGATCGGATCGAGCATGACCATGCGCGGGTCAAGCAGGATCACGAAAGATCCATTTTCGAATTCATGACCGGTGAGTTCGATCTGAAGTTCTTGGAACGCAACATGCGAAGCGATCAGCTTCACCGGAAAACGTACGCCATCAAGGAACACCTTTCCTTCTTGATCGGAGATCCAGATCATGTGGCTTGAAGGATCGCGCAGATGCACTTTTTCGATCGGCCTTTCGGTGGAGCGATCTTTTAACACGATCGGCGGCAACCCTCCCTGTCCCCACCCCGTCTTGTATAGGAGAAGAGCGGAGAAGACCAGTATGATGCGGCCGATCTGCGTCATCCTACTGGTAAGATACAGACGCTGGCCGGAATGCATAAATGCGATCCGGCGCCGTTGTGAAGAAGGAGCGGAATGTTACGGTACGACCATTATAAACTGCTGGGCATCACGCCCGATGCAACGCTTGCGCAGATCAAGCGCGCGTACCGCGACCGTGTGAAGAATTGCCATCCCGATGTGAATCCATCGCCGCGCGCGGCAACCGCATTTCGTGCCGTGCATGAAGCCTATCGCATTCTGAGCGATCCGTTCGAACGGCCGATCTATGATCACCGGCTGAAATTCTACCGGCTTGCGGCCGAAGTGAAACAGGAACAGTTCCAGGCCCGGAAATACGGTCATCATTGGCGATCGAAAAAGACGGTGGAGGAGTTCGCTCATCCGCAGTCACCGCCCACCAAAGTGGATCGTGCCGCATTCGCCGGACTTCACCTCACCGGTCTCCTGTTCGGGTTGGCGCTGGTGAGCGGCATACTGATCGGGATCACATTCCAAGGCTGGCCTTTTTCCACGTTGATCTTTACGATCCTTGGGCTCGCCGTTCTTCCGGATAGCTTGCAAGGATTGAAGACACATGCAGGAAGATCGCATGCGTGATCGGATCATAAAGGCTGAACCTGTTCGCGATCGGGATCCTTCCTCACCAGCAAAATCGATCCGAGGAAAGTAAGCGCCCCGTTCACCAACAGCAGCTCGAAGCCGAACCGGTAGCCACCGAAGAGCACCTCCGAATTCCGATCCAGGATGAAGGTGACGATCGGTGAAAGGATCGCTACGATCGGGATCCAGCGATCGCGTACGGAAAAAGGGGTGATCATGCCGAATGCGAAAAGGCCGAGCAACGGCCCATACGTGTAACCAGCGACAATGAAGACCGTTTTGATCACGCTCTCATCGTTCAGCGCTTTGAAGATCAGGATGAGCAACACCATCACAACGCTCATGATCACGTGTACCCGCTTGCGCAGAGGCACCCTTTCGGCCTCAGGGCGCTTATCGATCTTCAGAAGATCCACACAGACGGAGGTGGTGAGCGCTGCAAGTGCGCTGTCCGCGCTGGAATAAGCCGCCGCGATCAACCCCAGAATGAACAACAGGCCGACCACGATCGGAAGATGTCCTTCCGTCGCGATCATCGGGTAAACTTCATCCGCGCGTGGCGGAAGCTGGATGCCCGCGTGATCGACATAGAGATAGATGAGCGCGCCAAGCGTGAGGAAAAGCATGTTAACACCTACGAGCACGATGCTGAACGAGACCATGTTCATCTGTGCTTCCTTGATGTTCCGGCAACTGAGGTTCTTCTGCATCATATCCTGATCCAGCCCGGTCATGGCGATCGCGATGAACATGCCGCCAAGGAATTGCTTCCAGAAGAACGTTCCCGGCTTCGGGTCATCGAAAAAGAACACGCGCGACAGATCGCTCGCCTTCACTTCAGCGATGGTTTGCATAAGGTCCCAACCAAGTTTCTGGCCAAGCACCACGATCGTTCCGGTCACGGCGATCAGCATGAAAAGCGTCTGCAACGTATCGGTCCAGATGATCGTGCGCATGCCGCCGCGATGCGTGTACGACCAGATCAGAAGAATGGTGATCACCACGCTCACCACGAACGGCATGCCGATATGATCGAAGATCATGTACTGCAGTACGATCGCCACGAGATAGAGCCGTGCGGCCGATCCAACACTACGGCTTAGCAGGAAGAACCACGCGCCGGTGAGATAGCTCGATGGCCCGAAGCGCTGGCCGAGATACCCGTAGATCGATGTGAGCTGGAGCCGGTAATACAAAGGCATCAACACGAACGCGATCACCGCATATCCGGGCAGATAGCCGAGCACCATCTGCAGGTAACTGAACTGATCGTTCGCCACCATGCCGGGCACGCTGATGAACGTGACGCCGCTGAGCGATGCACCGATCATCCCGAAGGCGATCACGTACCACGGCGACTTTCGTTCACCAAGGAAGAAGGCGCTGTTCCCCGCACCTTTCGAAGTGAAATGGGAGATGACGAAAAGCAGGCCGAAGTAGGCCGCGATCACAGAAATGATCAGTCCGTATGACATCGATCGTAAAGGAAATCCGCCGGATCGGTGTGCACGTGGAACGCAGTCATCTTGTTATCGCTGATCGATCGTTGATCGACCATTCGGCCTTTTCCACTTGTGCCCTCAAACCAAGTCCCGATCGCAGATGCTGGTTGGAGAAATGCCGCGGATCGGTGCTGATCTCGGCGGAAAGCAACAGGCCTGAAGGGGGCAGCGGCTCGAGAACGATGGTACCAGTGATGTGCTTCGAACCTTCCAGCAAGCGCATCCTTTCATCATACGCTGCTGCATACGCCGGAAGCACGTTCAGTTGTTCGAAGAGCGTGTAACCGTTCAGTATGATCACACCGCCCAGAGTGATCCCGATCAACGTTGTGCGCCAACGATCGACAAGAGGCAGAAGGTGAAGGAAGATCGCCGCAGAAGCGATCAAGGCAAGGAAGGTGATCGGGAACAACGTGCGGCCGGCGCCCACATCCTGCGTCGCGTAGGTGATCGGAAGTTGGAAGAAATAGACCGAAGTGAAGAATGCCGTTAGGATCAAAGGGACCTGTCGCAACACTTTTCTTCGATCGGATGGAACGCATATCCGATCCGCAAGCTGGATCCCGATCGGAATGGAGAAAAGAAGAATGACCGGCAACACTGAAGGAAGTTCCCTCAGGATGATCAATGCACACATCTTCACGTTCAACACGGCCGCATGAACAATACCAATATCCTGGAAATGGCTCGCACGCTTGAAATTGCCGCCACCGGAATAAAGGATCGCAAAACCGATCAGGCAACTGAAGAAAGCGATCGACAGCATTCGCAATGGAATGGCCGTTCGCGATCCAGGGATCAGCATCAACAGAAGAAGTACCGCAAGTATGAACACGGCCAGCGGTTCGCTCGACCCACCGACATATAGAAAAGCGATGCAGCAAATGATCATGTCGATCCGGATCTGCTCCTTTCCGATCAAGGTTGAAAAACCGAACAACAGCATGATCATGCCGATCAGATAAGTGCAGGCTGAGCAGAGCCAGAACCATGTTCGATCGATCGAGAACGAGGCATGGAATACAGCACAAACCACAAGGATGGAATAGTTCAACCGCATCCACGGATCGAACGATGAGGCACGTTGCAGGATCCGATCCACCGAAAGAACGAAGAGCGCGAAGGCCAGCACGCCGAACATGAAAAGCGCGCCCCCCGATCCATGGAATGAAAGCACGACCTGGTTCAACAGCACCGAAGCCCAGCGCGCGCTCCATGTGGAGCGTTCCACGATCATCGCCTCGAGCGGATCGAATTTCCGGGCCAGTGAAAGAAAGTGGAAGTCATCGATCGCGATGCGGTTGAAGTAGCAGAGCGCGATGTACAGCAGCACGAACAGCGCGTTGGCGACCACCAGGAGCGATCGGTCCAAGCGGACGGGAAGAATTTTTCGAGGCGTTCCGATCGGCGGAAATTACTTGCTTCAACAAAGCAGCGCATCTTCGCAGCGATGCATACCGATCGTCCTCCTGTGATCTCCGCGATGTATTTCGGTCCCGTGGAGCTTTATCGTTACCTGGCCCGGAATGCGGCGGTGATCGTGGACGTGGGTGAACATTACGAACGGCAGAGCCATCGCAACCGCATGCGGATCATGGGTCCGAACGGCCCGCAGGACCTCGTGGTGCCGATCGTGCGGCGCAGCGGCGAACGAATGCCGATGTACAGCGTGGGCATCTCCTATGCGGAGACATGGCCGCAACAGCACCTTCATGCGATCAGAAGCGCATATGGGAAAACTCCCTGGTGGATCCACTTCAGCGATGCGATCGAAGAACTGCTCCTTACGGAACACGAACGCTTGATCGATCTTGATCTCGTATCCATGAGCATGTGCCTCAAATGGCTCGGCATCACGTGCCAACTGAAGATCAGCGATCGATATGTGGATGATCCGCCGATCGATCTGCGAACCACTTTACATCCGAAAGCACAACTTCCCGATCACGTCGATCCGGTCCCCGAATATCCGCAGGTGTTCGCCGACCGCCATGGTTTTGCATCGCGCCTGAGCGTGCTCGATCTGCTTTGCAACTGCGGTCCGAAGGCCATACGACATCTCTTGCGCTGAGCCGGTGCGTAATGCACACCTTTGCAGCATGGAAGGAACGAAAGTGGCCGTGATCGGTGCCGGCACCATGGGGATCGGGATCGCGCAGGTGGCTGCGCAGGCGGGTCATGAAGTACTGCTTTATGACACCCGCACCGATGCGGTGGACAGTGCGCTCGCCGGCTTGAGGAACACGCTGCAGAAACTTGCGGAAAAAGGAAAGATCCAGGCTACCGAAGCCGACGCGATCCATAGCCGGATAAGACCCGTGGTGGACGTGCAACAACTCAATGGTGCATCCATGGCGATCGAAGCGATCGTGGAGGACCTTCGGATCAAACAGTCGCTTTTTCGCGAACTGGAATCCATCTGTGAGGACCAGGAAGGGCCGTGTGTATTCGCGACCAACACCTCCTCGCTTTCCGTAACGGCGATCGCCGCGGCATGCAAACGACCGGAGCGCGTGATCGGCCTGCATTTCTTCAATCCTGCACCGTTGCTTCCGTTGGTGGAGGTGGTGCCCGGGCTCGCTACCAAGCCCGACTTGGTGGCAACGCACATGGAGATGATGCGCCATTGGGGAAAAGTTCCCGTGCGGTGCAAGGACACGCCGGGTTTCATCGTGAACCGTGTTGCACGTCCGTTCTACGGCGAAAGCATCCGCATATTCGAGGAAGGGATCGCGGAAATGGAGGAGATCGATGCGGCCATGCGC
The DNA here is from genome assembly GCA_023418095.1 of Bacteroidota bacterium. Taxonomy (GTDB): domain Bacteria; phylum Bacteroidota; class Bacteroidia; order Flavobacteriales_F; family PHOS-HE28; genus PHOS-HE28. Next base: position 3,200 of record JAEZDL010000139.1, on the reverse strand, counting down.
ACGATCGGTGGTTTCAGGATGGGGCCGTTCGAATTGATGGACCTGATCGGGAATGACGTGAACTTCACCGTTACGCGCACGATCTGGGAAGCCTTCTTCTTCGATCCGCGCTACAAGCCGAGCATCACACAACAGCGGCAGGTCGAGAGTGGCCGGCTCGGAAGGAAGACCGGAAAAGGCTATTACGATCACAAGGCGGAAAGGCCGATCGCGAACGTTGATCCCGATCCTACAAAGGCCAGGCAGATCGTGGATCGGGTGCTCGCCATGCTGATCAACGAAGCTGCCGATGCGCTTTTCTGGCGGATCGCATCGGCCAAGGACATCGATCTGGCCATGACCAGGGGCGTGAACTATCCGAAAGGTCTGCTCGCCTGGGCGGATGAGATCGGGCCGGAGCAATGCCTGGCGCGAATGGAAGCCCTGCACCAGCACTACGGCGAGGATCGTTACCGGCCCTCCCCCATGTTGCGTTCGATGGCCGCATCGAAAGGCCGGTACCATTGATCTTTCATGTTGGGATCACAAGGATCCGGACAATGTTTTATTTTCCATGGAAAATTATTCTTACTTTTGTACCACAAACCGAAAACGCTCAAATGAAACTTTCCTTTCTATCGATCGCTGCGATCGCAGCTTTCACCCTTGCCTCGTGTGGCGACAATGCCGGAGATAACAACGCCACCGGTGCCGACACCACGACGACCACCGGCGCCAATGCGGCCCCTGCTGCCAGTGAATTGACCTACGCGGTAAGCTCCGATCAGAGCAATATCCGGTGGGAGGGTGTGATGCTTGGAGTGAAGAAGCACCATGGCAACGTGAAATTCACCGATGGAACTGTGACCGTGACCGGTGGCCAGCTCACGGGCGGTGAGTTCACCGTGGACCTGAACACGATCGCTCCGCTGGACAGCGCATATGCCGCCGACACCGAGAAGCAAGGCCGCCGCCAGGATCTGGTGGGTCATCTGAAAAGCCCCGATTTCTTCGATGTGCAGAACCATCCGAACGCGAAACTCCGCATCACCGGTGTGAACGGGAACACCGCGAACGCGGAGCTCACCATCCGCGGGATCACACATCCTGAAACGATCCAGAACATCCAGTTGACCGAGAACAACGGCGAGCTTCGTGCCAGTGGCGAACTCACCTTCGATCGCCAGAAATACGATGTGAAGTTCCAGACCGGTGCGCAGGACATGGTGATCAGCGACGATATCAAGTTGAACATCGAACTCGTAGGCCGCGGGCAGACCGCCGCGATCTGAGCAGGACCAGCCGATAAGGGAACGCCCGCCGCAAGGTGGGCGTTCTTCTTTTCACGAGACCCGCAGGAAGGCGTTCATCGGACGCATCGCCTTGTAGTGCGCCATGATCACCTCCATCAATTTCGGATCGGTGACCATGCTGGCGGGAAGTGTGGCATTGTAATAGAACGCTTTGTTCGCGATCAACGGTTCCTGAGCCACCAGGGGCTTGAATTCCGCAGGGAGCACCTTGTTCCTCTCACCCTGTATGGCACCGAAATACGAAATGAATTCCTTTGCGGAATACAACTTCCTGAATCCTTTCGGATCGCCTGCGATCTTCGATCGGATGCGCTGCAACTGCTCCTTTTCCGGCGCGTAGCTTCCACCGTATATCTGCACATGTTCGGGCCCGAGTTCGATGTAGATCCCCGGATCCCCATGATCCTTCCTTCCACCGCGTGAGATCAGCGCCGTTGCGCTCAACTTGTACGGTGTCTTGTCCTTGCTGAAACGGATGTCCTTGTTGATGCGGAAGATCGCTTCCCGAGGCTCGATCCGCACTGCGGGATCCAGCTTTCCGATCCGCTTGATCAGTTCCGCCACGAAAGCCTCGAACGGCCGCTTCACGCTGCCTTCATAGCGATCACGGTTCCTGTCGAACCATTCCTTGTTATTGTTCTTCGCCAGATCCTTGAAGAACCTATTGAAGTCATCGGTGAACCACTGCATGCACCGAAGTTAGATCGGCCCCGTTCCTTCGATCCCACCATGGCATGGATCATGCGAAGGGCGCGACATCACCATGAAAAAGATCCTTCTTCCATTCGCCGTTCTCGCCATTGTGAATGCCGCAAATGCACAATTCCCTAAGGTACTGGAACGGGCAGGCGAGGCGATCCAGGGAAAAGGCAGCGGTGGGCTCGGCAACGAAGAGGTGATCGCGGGGTTGAAGGAAGCGCTTGGCAAGGGCGCCGACCAGGCCGTCGGCCACGCTTCGAAGCTCGATGGATTCTGGGAAGACCCGCGTTTGCGCATTCCATTCCCACCCGAAGCCGAAAGGATGAAGACGACGCTGGTGAAGATCGGAATGCAGGATCAAGTGAACAAGTTCGAACTGACGATGAACCGGGCTGCGGAGAACGCATCGAAGGAGGCTGCCGCGATATTTCTTTCCGCGATCAAAGGCATGAGCGTTGGCGATGGTTTCGCGATCTTGAAGGGTGGAGAGAACGCGGCGACGGAATTCCTGCGCAAACGAACGACGACCGAACTGCGATCGAAGTTCCGGCCGATCGTGGAAAGGGCCACGAGCGAAGTGGCGCTCACCGAATACTGGTCACCGCTTGCCGGTGCTTACAATAAGGCCGGAATGTTCACCGGGGCCACGGCCGTGGATCCCGATCTGGATGGGTACATCACCGAAAAAGCGATCGATGGCCTGTTCCTTCTTGTGGCCGATGAAGAGGCGCGGATCAGGAAGGATCCCATGGCGAGAACGAGCGATCTGCTCCAGCGGGTGTTCGGTAATTGACCGGATCAGTTGCTGCGATGATCCTGTGAATGGCCGCTGCTGCCGGCAGGCGGTTCGTCCACGATCACTTCCGCCCCGCGATTGTAATTGTACACGGTGCGCTGGCCATTCTCACGCGCGAAGCGCACTGCGTTGGCTATATCGGTGAAAAGCCGGCAGCTCGAGTAATGTACACGGCCTTCGGCATCACGCCAGCCTGTAACGATCGCATCATGGTCCATGGCATGCTGGATCACCGCATCCAGTTCTGGCGGCGCGCCTGACGGGGCCTGGAATCGGTACGCCACGATTATATCGCGGTTCACATGACTATCGCCACGCACATCATAACTGAAACGTTCCTTCCTTGCGGCGAGTGCCCGCAATCTTTCCATCAAGAGTGTTGTACGGCGATCTGGCATCGTAAAGCGATTCGA
>JAEZDL010000099.1 GCA_023418095.1 Bacteroidota bacterium | reverse complement strand
GGCTGTTGAGCACGTAGTTCTCCAGCGAGTTGAGCGATTCGATCTCCAGTTCCAGCTTGCGGCGCATCTGGTCGTACTTCACCAGTTCCTGGAAATACATGTTCTCCTCCTTGCTCAGATCGAGGATATCCTTGTTCACCTTGTAATTCTGTAGCTCATCCTCGTGATGTTCGAGGATCACGCTCACTTCATCGATCTGTCGATCGATGTACATCATGGTGTTCTCGTTGATGTCGAATTCGCTTTGCAGGGTGTAATTGATGTACACCTTGGAAAGCGTATCGAGGAACATCTTGGCGCGGGAGGATACCTCGTCCTCCACGGTCACCTGCAGAATGGTGGTGTAATCGTGGTTCACAACCTCGATACGGTTCTTGAACTGGCCGATCAGCGAATTGCGATCGTGGCGCACGAACTGGTAGTCGGTCTCGGCCAGGTTCTTCACCGTTTGCGCGTTCAGGTAGGGCGAAGCGATCACCTTGATCAGGTATTCGCCATCGGGATCGCGCACATGCTCGTTGAAGGGGAACACCTTCTTCACGATCTCGCCATCCTTCTCGTAGCTGAGCTGGTATTCCCTCTCGTTGATGATGTGCAGATCGATCGGCCGGTTATAGAGCCGCTGTTCGATCACATCCATCTGCACCGTGAACGGCAGGGTGGCATGCACCTGCGATCGCTTGAAACGGCCGACAACGAAATAGGAAACATCGAAGTCGAGCCGATCGAGCGTTTCATTGATCAGGTCGTGGGAGGTGAGCACCCGCTTCTGGTTCACGATATCGCCATAGGCACCCACGTAGCCCAGGCTCTTGTACATCTGGTTCTGGTAATTGTACACCTCGTTGTCCTTCAGCAGGATCTGCGTGGTGGCGCCATAGATGTCGGGCAGCTTGTAACTGTACAGGTAGGCCAGTACGGAAGAGAGCACAAGGGCCACGGCCACGAAGTACCAGTTCTTCGAGAAGATCCGCATGAAATAGCGGAGGTCCTTGGCATCAACGATGTTGCCGCGCTGCGGGGGTCGGGGTGTTGCTGCCATGGAAGATGTGGATCACCGGCCGGGCGATCGGCACCCTGTGCGTGGATCGGATGCTTCTATACCCGGCAAATATAGGAAAGACGTGGATTTCACGGGCCGCCGGATGCAGGGTTGTACATTTGCGGGTAGCGCGTATGGCGCCAGAGTGCCGGATCGCTTACTTTTGACACCGATCGTTACCGACCGTTGGTATTACCAACCATGAATAGAACTGTACGTTTCTTACTTATCCTGCTGGCTATTGTTGCGCCGTTGGCCGCTCCGCTGATGGCTCAACCACCGATCGGCGGTCCGCCCCCGTGCTGGCCGCCCCCATGCATCCCGATCGATGGCGGCCTTGGCCTCCTGATCGCTGCCGGTGCCATCCTGGGCGGCAAGAAAGCACTGGACCTTAGACGTTCGAAGTGATGCCCTCCCTTTCCACCCGGGCGGTGGTGAGGCTGGACCCCATTACCCGATTCTTCCTGGTCGCGGGCTCACTCTACCTCGGTTGGTACCTTTTCCACGAATTCATCCTACATCCCGATGGCCGTTTGGATCGCTTCCTGATCGACAGCCTGATCTCCATTTCCGGCTGGATGCTCACCCTGGCTGGGCATGAACTGATCCCCGAACCGGCCAACGCGGAAATGATCCGCACGATCGGTGTGCAGGGCGGGCATCTGCTCTGGATCGGTGATCCGTGCAATGGTTTGAGCGTATTCGCTGTCTTCCTGATCTTCCTCGCAGCCTACCCCGGCCCGGTGAAGCACAAGCTCTGGTTCGGTGCCCTGGGCCTGCTGAGCATCCACCTGATCAATGCCCTGCGCATCGCGATCCTCTGTCATATCGTAACGATCGACTACGAACTGCTCAACTTCAACCACGACTACACGTTCCACGTGGTGGTGTACGGCTGGGTGTTCCTGCTGTGGTACTTGTGGGTGAAGCGTACGGCCCCTGCTTCACAACGGGTGGCTGCACCATGAACAGGCGCACGCGTGCCGTGCTGGCCATCCTGCTGATCGCCGTGGTGATGGGCGCGATCCGCGAGTTCCTCTTCATCAACCTCAATTACCAGATCGATTTCCTCGGCTCGGACAGGCCATATTCCTACGCCCATTCGAAATTCCAGATGGCCGTGGAGGGATACGGGCTCCGGGACCTGTGGATCCTGAAATGGGTGCTCGCGGCCTTGTTCGCCGGGATCATGCTGCTGCTTGCGATCGTTCTCTCACGTGTGCTGTTCGGGGATCACCGGTATGCGCTTACGCTCACGATCGGTTATGTCGCGATCGGATCGGCGGCATTGCTCTTCAATTCCATTTCCAGCGGGAACGATGGCTGGTACAACATCTCGGTGAAACTGCTGCACGCCCTGCAATACCCGATCGTGCTCGTGTTCGTGTGGGGCGCTTCGCGGCTTGCAGCAGGCAGGCGCTGAAGGCTGCGGCGCACCTCTATCTTTGCCGCCCGCCGACAACCCGGCCCATCCATGCAACGCGATACAGCCGTATTCGAGATCATTGAACAGGAGAAATGGCGCCAGACCAAGGGGCTGGAGCTGATCGCCAGCGAGAATTACGTGAGCGATCAGGTCATGGAGGCGATGGGCACGGTGATGACCAACAAATACGCCGAAGGCCTTCCCGGAAAGCGGTACTACGGTGGCTGCGAGTTCGTGGACAGGACGGAACAACTGGCGATCGATCGGGTAAAGCAGCTCTTCGGTGCAGCCTGGGCGAACGTGCAACCGCACAGCGGTGCTCAGGCCAACGCCGCCGTGATGCTCGCCTGCCTGAGACCCGGCGACAAGATCCTCGGTTTCGATCTGAGCCACGGCGGGCACCTCACCCACGGCAGTCCCGTGAATTTCAGCGGAAAGCTCTACCAGCCGGTGTTCTACGGCGTAGAAAGAGAGACCGGCCGGATCGAAATGGAGAATGTCGCATCCATCGCCCGGAAGGAACAACCGAAGATGATCATCTGCGGTGCGAGCGCTTACAGCCGCGATTGGGATTACGCACGCTTCCGTGCGATCGCCGATGAAGTGGGTGCGATCCTCCTGGCCGATGTGAGCCACCCTGCAGGCTTGATCGCGGCGAAACTGCTCAACGATCCGCTGCCGCATTGCCACGTTGTAACCACTACGACGCACAAGACACTTCGAGGTCCGCGCGGAGGCTTGATCATGATCGGAAAGGATCTCCCGAATCCATGGGGATACAAAACGCCGAAAGGTGAAGTAAAGATGATGAGCACCCTGCTGGATGCCGCTGTTTTTCCCGGCACGCAGGGGGGCCCGCTGGAACACATCATCGCCAGCAAGGCGATCGCCTTTGGCGAAGCCCTCGATCCATCGTTCACCACCTACGGCAAGCAGGTGATCGCCAACGCAGCGGCCATGGCCCAGGCATTGATCGGCGCAGGTTACAAAGTGATCAGCGATGGCACGGACAATCACAGCATGTTGATCGATCTGCGCAACAAAGGCATCACCGGAAAGGATGCTGAAAAAGTTCTCGGCGTGGTGGACATCACCGTGAACAAGAACATGGTTCCATTCGATGACCAAAGCCCCTTCGTTACCAGCGGCATCAGGATCGGATCCCCGGCGATCACCACGCGTGGGCTGAAGGAAGCTGAGTGCAAACAGATCGTACAATTGATCGATGCCGCGATCCAAAAACGGAACGACAACAGCGAGCTCGACCGGATCCGTTTTCAGGTGAACGGCATGATGCGTTTGCGTCCACTGTTCGCCTGGTAGATCAAGGATATGGGAGCAGGACGCATTGTGAACGAAGTATTGAAGATCGCTGGCTTCAGGCTCGTGCGTATCCCGAAAAAGCGCGTTCCTTCGAATACGCCCGATCCGTTCAGCGAAAGTCTTCGGAAGGTCTCCGCTTCACCGCTCGATCCGAAGATGCATCTTGCCCACGCGGAGATCTGTTTGAATACAGGCCGGCCATTGCTGGCACACTCCTCCACACGCACCGCGATCCATCTTGGCGGCAACGGATCGGAATACACCGCGATGCTCGATCGTGCCCTTGCCGCATGCCCGCCGCTGGAGGAAATGTCGCACAACGGGTATTACCGCTTGTACACGCTGGCCAATGCGATCCGCGAATTCAGCGGTGGCAGGCCCTGTTCGGTGCTCGATGTGGGTGGTGGCGCCGGCGACCTTTCACGCTTCATCCCTGAATATTCCTACTGCCTTGCCGAGCCTGTTTCCAATGGCATCGCCGGCGAAAAATTGCCCTTCAAGAAGGAAAGCTTCGATCTGGTGGTGGCCTGCCATGTTCTGGAACATATCCCGAAGGAGCATCGCCCCGGCTTCCTCACATCGATGCTCGATCACAGCAGGAATGGTGTGATCCTGCTCAATCCGTTCCATACCGAAGGCTACAGCGATACCGAAGGACTTCAACTTGTTTGGGATGAAACGAAAGCGAGTTGGGCGAAGGAACATCTGGATTGCGTTGTGCCCAAGGTGGAGGAAGTGACCGATTACGCCAGGGCGAAAGGTCTTCGGCACGTGGTGCGGCCCAACGGTACTCGGCTCGTTTCCTTCAGCGTGTTCTGCATGGATTTCTTCGCATCGGTGCACAGGGAGCATGATCGAGTGAGGAAATTCAACCGGTACATGAACACGCGAATGCTCAAGCACCAGGACAATCCGCACATGCCGGCGGCGCAGTTGATCTACCTGGAGAAGAACTCCTGATCCCGAAATGCGCACCTCGATCCGTTCTTCGCTTCGCTGGTTCTCACGCAACATTCCGGTGCGTGGCCGGTTGAAACTGGCGGACAAGCTCGGCGCGATCATCGCGCCGAAAGAGGCGGAACTTTTCAATGTGAACGGCATCAATGTCGAGCTTGATCATGCACAGCTCACACACCGCATGATGTATTACGATCTCTACGAAGAGAACGTGATGAACTTCCTGAAAGGCTACCTCAAGCCGGGCATGATCGTGTTCGATCCAGGCGCGAACATGGGTTACTTCGCCGCGAAATGCCTGGAAATGATCAGGCCCGGCGGTAAAGTGTATTCCTTCGAACCGAGCAACACCTGCCTGGATCGATTGCGTGCGAACAATGATCTTTCCTCGATCGAAAATTGGGAACTGCTGCCCATGGCGCTCACCGATCGCACTGGTGAAATGACCTTCTATGACACGCCACGGGTGATCACGCGCGGTTACGCATGCCTGGAGAACGTAAGCGCGCCCGCCGATCGCATGCCGCACAAGGTGCACGTCACCACGATCGATGACTTCTGCAAGGAACGCGCGATCGCCAAAGTCGATTTTCTGAAGCTCGATATCGAGGGATCGGAACTGCCGGCATTGCGCGGTGCAACAAGAATGATCGCCGCTCGTGCGCTCCCGGCCATCCTCGTGGAAACAACGCTCACCGAGACCGATCGCAGCACCACCGAAGAGATCGATCGTCTGTTGCGCAGCGCTGGTTATTCATCCTTCCACGTTGAGCGCAACGGCAGCCTGACACCCATCGATGTGCTTTCGCGAAAACAGTTGCGGGAGGACATCGTCTGGAAATTAAGTTGAACTTTTTGGGCGTGCCGGTGCTCAAAAGCAGCACCGTCGGGCTATCCGCTATACTCCTCCCCGGCCAAAAGCGCCGGGTGCGGGGTGCCGCTCCTATCCCTCACGCAGATCGATCAAGCCCTTGCAGGGCGTTCACTTTTCGATCTGAAAAAAGGCATCTGGATCCGATCCACGATCCACTTCGCTTCACTCCCATCCAGCCAGATCGCGTAACAAACGAGGAACGCAAAGGCCATGTCTGGGATCTCCAGCCAGATCGCCGTGGCCAGGTGAAAGATCACGCCGGCGATCATCCATGGTATACGCGTCCGTTTCCACCATACCGCGATCGGAAATGTGAGTTGGAACAACAGTATGCTCCACGTTCCGATCATCGCGACTACCGCGAACTGCGCGATCCATCCCGGCCCGAAAGATTCGTCCGTAACCACGATCGATAAAGCAGAACCATCGATCCAATGGGTTCCGGTGAATTTGTGCAACACCGTTGCCACGTAAGCGATCAACAACTGCAACCGCAGGATCCAGAACGCACCGATCGCGATCGGTCCCGGGTTCCACGGCGTTCCGCGCTTTTCACCGGGTAAAAAGATCAGCCAGAACAACATGTTGCCGATCAATTGCTGTCCGCCGCTGCCCGCCAGCCACGCGCGTTGCATCAAGCTCATGAAGATCGCCCAGATCACAATGGCCACGATCGCATTCGCCGGCCTGATCAACTGATGTATGCAACCGATCAACAACAGCACGATCCCGATCCATTCAAGACCTTCGGCCCAGCCGCAGAACATGCTGGTGATCGGCCCGAAGATGCCCGGCTGCGGCAGGCAAGGCGAGATCGGATCGATCCAAAGCGATCTGAATGCAGGCAGCGCGATGATGATGAAAACGATCAACCACAAATGGATCCCGCTCCGGAAAAGCCGCACCACATTCCGATCGATCGGATCTTTCATGATCCGATCGGTGTGATCCGTATGTCACGTTCTCCCGGGCGTTGCGTACCGATCACGCATTCCTCGCGCAGGCGCAATTCAACTCCCTCCCTCCCGATCATGCGCTCGATCGCCTCGATCAACAGCGATCGTGATCGCTCCTCCCCCGCCCGATCGGCTTGCGCATAACGACCGAGGTTCTGCGCGATCCTTCGATCCAGATAATGATCCGCCGTTCCTTCGATCGATCGCCATTGCTCACCGTCACGCCATTCGATCGCACATGAACACAGTGGTGGATCGGGCGCGAACAACCGCCATTGCTGGTGGAAAAACGGCCGCACGTATGACTGCGCGATCACTCGCAACTGTTCAGGAACGATCCCATCGGGAAAGGAATAGGCCATCAGCAAAGCGAGGTGCAACGCGGCCAGCGCGATCACGATCCGGCTTATCCAATTGCTCTTCATGGCGACTGCGGCCAAAGTACTTCGATCGATGGATCGGGATCCCGCGGCGGTTCACGCCACTACCTTCGCGGCCTGAATTCCATTTGAGGAAATATGCAGATCAACGCCAACGACCCTTCACTCCGATCCTGGGATACCGTTACACCGAACAGTGATTTTCCGATCCAGAACATCCCGTTCGGCATCGCCTCCTTCAACGGTGGAGTACCGGTGCCAGTAAGCCGGATCGGTGATCGTGTGATCGACCTCGGTGCCCTGGCCGGCGCTGATCTTTTTGTGGGCCTGGGCATTCGGCAGGAAGCCTACAAAGCACCACACCTGAACGACATGATGTCGCATGGCAAAGCCGCCATGGGCCGCCTGCGCGATCGCCTGAGCGAACTGCTACGCCATGACAATGCCGAGTTGCGCGACAACAGCACATTGCGCGAAGCAGCCCTGTTCCCGATCGAAAATGTGAAGATGCATCTTCCCGTTTCGATCGGCGATTACACGGATTTCTATAGCAGCCGCGAACATGCGACCAACGTAGGCAGCATGTTCCGCGATCCGGCCAACGCACTGCTGCCGAACTGGCTGCATCTTCCCGTGGGCTATCACGGCCGCGCGAGCAGCATCATCCCTAGTGGAATTCCGATCAAGCGGCCACACGGACAAACACGTCCCGATCCGAATGCACCGCCCGTCTTCGGTCCAACGAAGCAGCTCGATCTCGAATTGGAAATGGCCTTCATCACCTTCGATGGAAAACCGCTCGGCCAGCCGATCGGCATCAAGGAGGCCGAGGATCACATCTTCGGCATGGTGCTCTTCAACGATTGGAGCGCGCGCGATATCCAGGCATGGGAATACGTGCCGCTCGGTCCTTTCCTCGCGAAGAATTTCGCCAGCAGCATGAGCCCGTGGATCGTAACGTTGGATGCGTTGGAACCTTTCCGGGTGAAAGGTCCGGCACAGGGTCCAGAGCCGTTACCTTATCTCAGGATCGACGGCGATCACGCCTTCGACATCCGGTTGCAAGCTTCGATCAAACCGGAGAACGGCGAAGAGGAAACCATCTGCCGCACGAACTTCAAGCACATGTATTGGAGCATGGCGCAACAGCTCGCGCATCACACAGTGAACGGTTGCAACATCCGCTGCGGTGACTTGATGGCCAGCGGAACGATCAGCGGACCAACGGCCGACAGCTATGGCAGCATGCTCGAATTGACGTGGCGCGGCACGAAACCATTGAAGTTGAAGGACGGCAGCGAACGCAAGTTCATCAACGATGGAGACACGGTGATCCTTCGCGGACATTGCGAGAAGAATGGCGTGCGGATCGGATTTGGAAGCGTGGAAACGCTGGTTGAGCCGGCGTTGTAGGCATGAGAACAGCACTTGCCTAACTTTGGGTTGATGGATCTTTTTTCGCCACACATGGAACGGATCCATGCACTGTGCCGGTCGCACGGTGTGCGTTCATTGCATGCTTTCGGCTCCGCAGCGCGGGGTGAAGAGAACGATCAAAGCGATGTGGATCTCTTGCTCGAATCCACACTGAAGGATCCCAAGGAGTACACGATGCACTACTTCGCTCTGATCGAAGGTCTCGAAGAATTATTCGGAAGATCGGTGGATCTATTGGATCAAGGGAATATCAATAATCCATACCGGCTTCAATTGATCGACCGCGACAAGGTGAAACTTTATGGAGCTTGAGGTAAAGGCCTGGCTCTAAGATATCATCCTTGCGATCGAGGATATTGAAATGTGCCTTCCTGAGGGCATGGATCTGACAGGTTTCGCACAAGACAAGAAAACCCAACTTGCGATCGAAAGATCCATAGAAAAGATGGTGAGCCATGCGACGGATCTTGGAAAGAGAGCCCGGGATCGCGATCACAAATGCGCGAAGGATGGTTCAAGCAAGGAACAAGATCATTCATGAATACGATGATCTGAACGTCACGATCATCTGGTTCATCTGCACACACGATGTGCCTATCCTGAGATCTGAAGTGCAGTCATTATTGGAATAGATCGTTCTCTACCCGATCACTCGCACACTCTCCTCCGCGGCTGCGATCACCGCATCAAGATCCGCGGTCGTCAGCGCATCGCTCAGGAACCAGGTCTCGAACGGTGAAGGCGGCAGATACACTCCGCGATCGAGCATGGCGTGGTAGAAACGCTTGAATCG
>JAEZDL010000068.1 GCA_023418095.1 Bacteroidota bacterium | reverse complement strand
GACTGGTTTCACTTTTCACTCCTTTTTTCCAAAACCTACGCCCCGATCGTGCTCTGGCAGGCCGCCAGGATCTTGCGCGCATTGTCCAACGAATCGCTTTCAGCATAGCAACGCAACACCGGTTCCGTTCCGCTCGCGCGGATCATCAGCCACTGATCGTTGTCGAAGAAGAACTTGTGGCCATCGATCGCCTCCACACGGCGCACTTCATAGCCGTTGAACTTCGTGTACGCGCCCGAAGCACATTCTGCAAGCACTTTTTGTTTCAGGTCCTCGCTGATGTGCAGGTCGTTTCGATCGTAGCTGAACGGGCCCACGATCGCATACACTTCCTGGATCAGTTCATCCAGCGTTTTTCCGCTCCGCGCCATGAATTCCCAGATCGTCAATCCCATCCAGATCCCATCGCGTTCAGGGATGTGACCTTTGATCGCGATGCCGCCACTTTCCTCCCCGCCCAGCAACACATCTTCGTTGATCATGATCCCGGCGATCCACTTGAAACCGATCTTCACCACCTGGTATTCCAGCCCGTAGTGCTCGCACATCTTCTTCACTTTCGGCGTGGCACTGAAGGCCACCACCACTTTTCCGGTGAACTTCTTGTACTTCACCAGGTAGTGGATCAGCAGCAGGATCAGGTGGTGTGAATCCACGAATTCGCCTTTGCCATTGTACAATCCGATCCGATCGGCATCACCATCCACCGCAAGCCCGCAATCAAGACCTTTCTTCTTGATCAGTTCGCTGAATTCGATCAGGTTCTTGTGGATCGGTTCGGGCGCCTGGCCGCGGAAACCTGGATTGTGTTCGCAATGCAGCAGTTCAACATCCTTCAAGATCCGCGGGATCACGTTCTGCCCCGATCCGTACATCGCATCGAAGCCGAGCTTCAATCCGCTTTTGCGGATCATTTCCAGATCGAAGCTCTTCTCCACATGCTTCACGTACATGGTCTCCAGATCCACGTATTTCAGGAGGCCATCCGCCTCCGCTTTTTTCAGATCGATCTTGTTCAGGTCGATCCCATGCCGATCGGGGATCATATCCTCGATCACCTGCACTTCCTCGGGCAGCAGCGGACCGCCGTAATGGCCTTTCAACTTGTACCCGTTGTAGCTCGGCGGATTGTGGCTCGCGGTAAGGATCACACCGAGCGAAGCGCCAAGTTCCTTCGTGCCGAGCGAGACCATCGGCGTGCTCACAAAACCTTTTGCGATGTGAACCTTGATCCCTTCGCCCACGAACACCTTCGCCGCGGTGTTCGCGAAAAGCTCGCCGGCGAAACGGCAATCATGGCCCAGCACGATCGAAGTCTCCTTCGGAAAATTCTTCTTCGCCCACGCAGCGACGGCGATGCTCACACGCACAACATTCTCCACGGTGAAATCCTCCGCGATGATCGCACGCCAGCCATCTGTACCGAACTTGATCTTGGTCATCCTTCTTTTGAATAGGCCGCGAAATTAGGGCGATCGGCAGGGGTTTGTCAGCAGCAGACATGCATTACGAACAAGCCGTTCTTCGATCGCGATGTGGGCGGGATCCGATCAGGTCGTGGCTGCGCCTGCAAGTCCTCGGCCGTCAAAAGCACGGCCTGCGGGCTTTCCGGCTACGCCACTTACGCAGTTTCACGTTCTAAAGCACAATGTTCCGCGGCCGGCAGAATGATCACATCAGCGCGATCCCGGGCTTCGACGGGCTCAGCCTGACAGCCCGGAATGACACCACTAGGTCAAAGCTCCGTATGACAACTGCCAACTGCCTCTGCCAACTGCCAACTGACTTCAACGGTAGATCCCGCGCTCGTTCAGCGCACGTTGGTATTTGCGCGCATATATCTGGTGCTGCTCATAATTCCGCGCGAATTCAGAGTAACCGCTCATATCGGCCTTCGCCACGAAGTAGAGAAAATCGTGCTTTTCCGCTTCCAACACCGCATCGATGAAACGTGGCTCCGGCATGTTGATCGGGCCGGGAGGCAGGCCTTTATTCCTGTACGTATTGTAAGGTGAATCCACCAATTTGTCCTTGTTGATCACACGGCGCAGACTATCCAGGCCGAGCGCGAACTTCAACGTGGGATCGGCCTGCAACGGCATTCCGATCCGCAGGCGATTCAAATACACACCAGCGATCCGCGGCGCATCGGGCATCTTCATGGTCTCGGCCTGAACGATCGATGCCAGCGTTGCTGCTTCTGTGATCGACAGTCCTGCCGCCTTTGCCTTCTTCCTTCTCTCTTCCGTCCAGAACTTTTCGTGTTCCTTCCGCATCCGATCGATGAACTGATCGGGTGTTGTGGTCCACCAGAATTCATACGTGTTCGGAATGAACAGGCTTATGAACGTATTCCGATCAAGACCGGCCTTTTTATGCAGATCGCGATCCTCGAAAGCGCGCAGGAAAGTGATCGAATCCGGCTCGAGGTACTGCGCGAGTTTTCCCGCCAGCTCCGGCAGGTGATCGATGTTGGTGAATGTGACCTTCACCGGTTCCTGTTCTCCCGCGCGCAGCATGTTCACCATGCTGTTCATGCTCATTCCACGCGCGATCCTGTAGCGTCCCGCACGGATCCGATCGGCGTAGTTCTTCTTCTCCGCCAGCCACCTGAATTTCTCTTCATCCTCGATCGCGCCGATCGCGATCAGGCTGTCGGTCACCTGATCAAGCGAGCTTCCGCTGGGGATCAACAGGATCCTGCTTTCCTCCTCGAATTTCGCGGCCGGCCCGGTTACGATCGTCCACAACCAACGGCCTGCGAGCGCAGCCACGATCAGCAGCACCAGCGTGGCCAGCAACAGGGTCTTCAAACGTTTCCGCTTCACTGCTTCAGAGTTCGATCCAACCTTGAAAGACGGGGATCGCGGGCCCGATCAAGCGGATCTGATGCCAGCCATCTCCTTTTCTTTCCGCTTCCACCAGAAGTTCGCCGCCGGGCGCGATCACCTTCACTGGCGAGTTCGCCCGATCCCTTGAAAGTGCGCTCAACGCTGCAGCGACCACGCCTGTGCCACAGCTCAGGGTTTCGTTCTCCACGCCGCGTTCGTAGGTACGCATCCGCACCGATCCATCCTTCACGGTAATGAAGTTCACGTTCGTTCCGCCCGGCATTCGCTTTGGATCGTAACGCCGTTTTCGACCTTCGGTGACCACATCGATCCGATCGGGATCTTCCACCCACACCAGCTCATGCGGCGATCCGGTATTCACATGATCCTGCCCTTCACTTTCACGTTCGATCCGATCCACTGGCGCCAGGGTGACCGCTACCTTCCCTTCTCTCCATTCAGCTTCATGCTTGCCATCGAACGCAGTGAAAGCCGCTGGTGAACGATCGTCGATCAGCTCGCTCCAGAAAGCGTAGGCACAACGGCTCCCATTTCCACAAAAACTGCGGCTTGCGTCAGGATTGATGAATTCCATGTGGAATTCGATCCCCTTTTCTTTCGGCTCCTGGATCAAGATCAGTCCATCGGACCCGATCCCGAAATGACGATCGCACAAACGTTGGATCAGTTCACTATCGATCGGGAAAACTGACTTCCTGTCATCGATCAGGATGAAATCATTTCCGGTGCCGTGCCATTTTGAGAATTCGATCTTCATCGCCCGCTGCGTCCAAAGATCGGGCTTCCCCGATCTGGAACGGATCGTGCTGGACGATCAACATAATTTAACTGGCACAGGTTCAACCATTCACGCACGCGGCACGTTGTTTCGTGGAAGCGGATCGAACCAGACGAAACCTAAGCAGGAAAAGACACATGAAACGCGCGTTAGGACATCTTTTCATGGCCCTGGCCGGAGGTCTTATGGCCTTGGGCGCCAATGAGTTCATCACGGAAAAACAGGCTGCGAGCACCAGTAGTGAACAGGATCGGCCTAAACCGGCGGTGCAGTACGTGAACATGCCAGTTGCGACTAATGCTTCGGCGGCCGGCGTGCTGGATCTCACCATGGCTGCGGAAAGTTCCGTGAACGCGGTGGTGCACGTAACCACCGAAAGCATGGTGAATGTGCGCGATCCGTTCGCCGATTTCTTCTGGGGTTACCGCGCACCCACCACGCCGCAACCAAGGCAGGGCGCGGGTTCTGGCGTGATCATAAGCGGCGACGGATACATCGTTACCAATAATCACGTGGTCGATGGCGCCGATAAGATCCAGGTGCACTTGAACGATAGCCGGCAATTCGACGCCAAGGTGATCGGGCGCGATCCCAGCACCGATCTCGCCCTTCTCAAAGTCGAAGCGCAGGACCTTTCAGTGATGCCTTTCGGGAATTCAGATGCGGTGCGTGTTGGCGAATGGGTGCTCGCCGTGGGTAATCCGATGAATCTTACCAGTACTGTCACCGCCGGGATCGTGAGCGCAAAGGCCAGGAACATCAACCTGCTCCAGCATGATCCCAGCAAGGACATCTTCCCGATCGAAAGTTTCATACAGACCGACGCCGCGGTGAATCCCGGCAACAGTGGCGGTGCATTGGTGAACGTGAACGGTGAGCTCGTGGGGATCAACACAGCGATCGCCAGCACCACGGGATCATACGCTGGCTACTCTTTCGCGATCCCGGTGAACATCGTTCGGAAAGTGACCAACGATCTGCTGGAATACGGCAGCGTGCAGCGCGCCTACATCGGTGTGAGCATCCGCGATATCGATCAGCAACTTGCGAAAGAGGCCAACCTTGATCGCATACGCGGAGTATACGTGAACGGTTTGACCGAAGGTGGCGCTGCGCAGAAGGCCGGTGTGAAAGAAGGAGACGTGATAACCAAGGTGGGCAACATCGAAGTGAACAACGTGACCCAGTTGCAGGAACAGGTCGGCAAATTCCGCCCTGGCGATAAAGTGGCGGTAACGATCGTGCGCAACGGTGAAGAGAACGTGATGGACATGGTACTTCGTGGACGCGAAGGAGCGCTTACTGCTTCCGTGAAAGCTCCGGCAAAAGTGCTTGGAACGCTCGGCGCTGAACTTACCCGCGCTAATGCCGATGAACTGAAAGCACTTCGTTTGCAGAACGGTGTGAAGGTGAGCAGTGTGCAGGGTGGCAAGTTCCGCAGTAGCGGGATCCGTGAAGGGTTCATCATCACGGCGATCGATCAACAACCGGTTTCCACCCCCGAAGAGATCGAAACACTTCTATCCCGGAAAAAGGGCG
The DNA here is from genome assembly GCA_023418095.1 of Bacteroidota bacterium. Taxonomy (GTDB): domain Bacteria; phylum Bacteroidota; class Bacteroidia; order Flavobacteriales_F; family PHOS-HE28; genus PHOS-HE28. The sequence goes on along the minus strand of JAEZDL010000068.1, from coordinate 12,725 downwards.
GCGTACTGATCGAAGGATTCTACCCGAACGGGGTGAAAGCATACTACGGACTGGGGCTCTGAAACATCCGTCATCGAATTTCGACCAAACCGACCCCATCGCTGATGAGGCACCTTGCCCCGATCGGCGATGGGGTCGTACCTTTGCCGCCAGCTTATGCACCATTCCGGGTGCTTCTGTTGGTAATCGTCCGCCCTTTTAGATCAACCCTAAAATCATAGAACACCGTGGCATCAAGGATGCGTCAACTCAAGATCACCAAGTCGATCACCAACAGGGAAAGCCAATCGCTGGACAAATACCTGCAGGAGATCGGCAAGGAAGGCCTGATCACTGCCGACCAGGAAGTGGAACTGGCACAGCGCATCAAGGAAGGCGATGGTGTTGCATTGGAAAAACTCGTGAAGGCGAACCTTCGCTTCGTTGTTTCCGTGGCAAAACAATATCAGAACCAAGGGCTTAGTCTTCCCGATCTGATCAACGAAGGGAATCTTGGCTTGATCAAGGCGGCACAGCGCTTCGATGAGACGCGCGGTTTCAAATTCATCAGCTATGCGGTCTGGTGGATCCGCCAGAGCATTCTTCAGGCTCTGGCCGAACAAAGCCGGATCGTGCGCCTTCCGCTGAACCAGGTAGGTTCATTGAACAAGATCAACAAGGCGTTCGCTAAGCTGGAACAGGAATATGAGCGTCCGCCAAGTGCCGATGAACTTGCCACTTTGTTGGATCTGCCTGCTGAAAAAGTAGCCGATACGATGAAGGTGAGCGGCCGCCACATCAGCATGGACGCACCTTTCGTGGAAGGCGAAAGCAACAGCCTGCTCGATGTTCTGCCGAATAACGACAGCGCCCCAGCCGATCGGTTGCTGCTGAACGAATCACTGGCCAAAGAGATAGAACGCGCCCTGAGCACGCTCACCGAACGCGAACGTGATGTAGTGAAGCTGTTCTTCGGGATAGGTATCAATCATGGACTCACGCTGGAGGAGATCGGAGCGAAATTCGATCTCACCCGCGAGCGTGTGCGCCAGATAAAAGAGAAAGCGATCCGCCGGTTACGCCACACCAGCCGCAGCAAGCTGTTGAAAGCGTATCTCGGTTGATCGTTGCGAAGGTTACGTCCAACACTCAATACAACATCATGGAGGAGATCCTCGAAGTGAAGACCGGCTATGAGGCCGGGCTGAAGGAGTATGTAGACAGGGAACGGGCTGCGGTCGATCTGAACAACTCGGTGGGCCAGCTCATGTACGGCAAGGGGGTGGAACTCGTCTTCTTCCGCAACCACCTGCTCGATATCGGCACCTCGGAAGTGCTGAACCTCTTCAACTATGCCGAGCAGGTGGTGAAAAAACCGATCGACATCTATACTTCAAGGGAGATCGCCCGTGATCTTCTCGACTTGGACCTTGCTCCATCGAAGCTGGATATCGGCCGGTTGACGCACGAATTCCTTACCGCGAAGCCGAAACCCGCTTCCACCAAGGAATTCCTGAAGACCACTTTGCATGGCTTCATCGGCCAGGACAAGCACAAATTCGAGCCGCGTGATGTGGTCCTTTACGGTTTCGGCCGGATCGGCCGGATCGCCGCACGCGAACTGGTGAAGCAGGCCGGCAAAGGCCAGCAGCTTCGCCTTCGTGCGATCGTAACGCGTACCCTCAGCGATGAGGAGATCGTGAAGCGCGCGGCCCTTCTGCGCAACGATAGTGTTCACGGTGCTTTCAAAGGTACCGTTACCGAGGACCTGAAGAACAAGGCGCTCTGGATCAACGGCCAGATGGTGCAATTGATCGCGGCCAACAATCCGGAGGATATCGATTACACCTCTTATGGCATCAACGATGCGTTGGTGATCGACAACACCGGTGCCTTCACCAAGCGCACGGATCTGGAGCGCCACTTGAAGGCAAAAGGCGTGGGCAAGGTGATCCTTACCGCCCCGGGCAAGGAGATCCCGAACGTGGTGTACGGCATCAACCACAGCGATCTTGATCTTGAAGGTGAAAAGATCTTCAGTGCGGCGAGCTGCACCACCAACGCCATCTGCCCGATCCTGAAGGTGATGGAGGACAAGGTGGGGATCGAAAAAGGCCATATCGAAACCGTTCACGCCTACACGAACGACCAGAACCTGCTGGACAACTACCACAAGAAGCCGCGCCGCGGACGCAGCGCCGCGATCAACATGGTGATCACCAGCACAGGCGCCGGATCGGCCGTTACGAAAGCGATCCCGAGCCTGAAGGACAAGCTCACGGCGAATGCCGTGCGTGTACCGACCCCGAACGGATCGCTCGCGATCATGAACCTTACGCTGAACAAGAAGGTGACGCTGGAGGAAGTGAACGAATTCGTTCGCCACGCAGCGCTGAACGGTGATCTGGTGAACCAGATCCACTACCAGATCGACCCGGAGCTGGTGAGCAGCGACATCATTGGTGATACCTGCTGCAGCGTGTTCGACAGCAACGCCACGATCGTAAGCCCCGATGGAAAGAACGTTGTTCTTTACGCGTGGTACGACAATGAATTCGGTTACACCAAGCAGGTGATCCGCCTGGCGAAACACGTTGCACGCGTTCGCCGTTTGATCTACTATTGATCGGATCTCTCCACCTTCTGCACGGAGGAATACGGAGTGAATGAAAAAGCCCGGCTCCGCCGGGCTTTTTACGTCGATCAGGAATTCGATCAGCGCATCAATTGCAATGGCTTGGTGGCCGTCCAATTCTCTGTTACGATGGTGACCATGTATTGGCCGTTCTGCAACTGGCCCAGATCGAGCGAGGTGCGGTCGAACGACCCGAGTACTGTGCGTTCTGCCGCTATCCGGCCGCTCATATCCGTCACACGAATGTTCATCTCTCCTTCCATCATGGATCCCAGATCGATGTTCAATATGCCGGTGGATGGGTTCGGGAAGATCGAGAAACCGGTTCGTGCGACCTCATCGATCCCTACGAAACCACAACCCACATCCCATCGCAATGGCACCGTGGCCGATTCATCGGAGCATGAGCCACTGTCATTCGATCGGATCCGCAGCGTGAGCGCATTGTCCGTGTTGTTGGAATTCACCGTGAGACCTGTGAGGTTCCCGCTGTTGTTGCCGGAGAAGATGATGTTGCCGGGTTGATCCACGAGGCCGTTGTAAAGCGTCACCATGTCATTGCTCAGCATCTGGCCTTCGTAGAAGAAGATCGCCACAGGTACGTTGCCCACTGATCGGTACGTGTACCAGCGATCCTCGTTGTTCTCGTAGCACACTTCGTAATTATCCAGGCCGCAGCTGTTGATCACACAGCTATCACGCGTGAAGATCATCGGGCCGCTCTCATAGGTGCAACCTTCATTGTCCAGATCCACCACTTGGAAGTTCGAGATGCTGTCCAACCCGAAAATGGTGTTGAAGAGGAAAGTGTTCGGTGATGTTGCTGTAACCGTTTCCCCGGTGCTCATCTCTGTGATCTGCAGACCCAGCGGGCCGGTCAGTTCTGTAACGTTCACGGCCACTTTATAGAGCAGATGTTCGCAATCCGCTTCCAGCGAATAGGATACGCCAGGGGCGTCGCAACCTTCGCAGCTCACGTTCCATTCCCACGGATCGAAATTGGTCATGCTGGAACACTGTACCGATCCATCCGAAGTAAGTGTCATGTACAGGTTCTGTCCGGTGGATGTCACATCCACGCCGTAGTAAACGAAACCGTCACCATTCACAGCGCTGCCATCGGGGCCGAGTTCCGATGTGCCACCCAGGTGCTGGAACAGGATCGGTGATTGAGCATCCGGTCCATCGTAGATCGTAAGGTCATCCCACGTATCGGATTCGATCGTACCGATGTCGAACACAAGGTGTACGTTGCCATTACCCGAAACCTCATAGGCCCAGGCCATGTTCTCGTTCGCATCGTAGCAATATGTTTCCTGGAACGGCGTGGTGCCACAGATGATCTGTGGGCACAGCGGATTCACAAGAACATCGGAAACAGCGTTGCAAAGTGCGTTGGAATCGTTCACCAATGTGATCTGTACGGGCGTACCGGATACGAAAGGTCCGATCTGCACTGTGCCCGGAGCCGAGATGGTTGCTTCCGCTGCGCCCCCGTCATTCGTTACGGTGATCTCCGGGTCGCTTCCCATTTCAGTCACCACGACATCAACGAAATATTGGAAGTTGGGGCAATCCTGCACGATGTTGTAGCTAGCGATCGCAGGTGAGCAATCGAGGCAGGTCAGGGTCCAGTTCCATTCGGTCTGGGATTGATCATCACAGCTTGAACTGCCATCAGAGGACATCGTCATGAACAATGACCCGGAAGTGGACGTAACGGCTACACCGGTAAGGTCGAATTGTTCTTCGGAAGTATGTTGCCAGATGATGGGCGCCGATCCATCCACACCGTCGTGGATCGCCAGGTTGTCGAAGAAATTCGATTCGATCGTACCACTTGTGAATGTGAGGAAAAGTGATCCCCCGGTGCCTTCCAATTGGTAGAACCAGAACTGTGAATCACCGTTCCCATAACAATAGGCCTCCAAAACATCGGGTGCGCCGCAGGTAACGATCGTGGGACACGCGCCACTATCCGTAAAGGTGCCCAGCGAAACATCGCACATGCCATCATTCTCATGCTGCAATGTGATCGCCACCTGATCATTGATCGTGAACGGCCCGATATCCGTCTGACCGATCCCTGCGCCAGTAACGGTCTGCGGCGTTCCATCGTTCACGGCGTATTCAATATCAACCGTGTTGCCATCGCCTGCGGACGTAACGTTCACCTGGATGGTGTACTGGTTGTTGGGGCAATCCTCCACGATCGTCACTTCCGCCTGCGGCAGCGTGCAATCAAGACATGCCACGTTCCATTCGATCGGTGCGTAGATGCTGTCGCTGCAACTGCTGAACGCATCCGCCACAAGTGTCATGAACATCTCCGGTCCGGAGGAAACGATCGTTGTTCCAGCGAGGTCCAGGTCGGCCCAGATCAACTGTTCGAAAAGGATCGGTGAAGTGGCATCGGGGCCGTCGTGGATCGTGAGGAAGTCGCCACCGCCGATCATGCCGCTGACGAAGTCCAGCCGGATAGATCCCGTGCCCTGGCCCTGGAAGTACCAGGAAACGTTGTCACCACCGTTGTAGCAGTAGCTCATGTTCGTTGCCGGAGCACCACAGGTAAGCTCGAACGGACAACCCGAAAAAGGCTGCAGGTCGCTGAAGACGATGTCGCAATCCGGTTGACCGCCATACACAACATTGATGTCCACGGTCTGTCCAAGAACTACAGGCCCGATATCCACCGTGCCAACACTTACTGGAGAGATCGTTCCGGCGGTGCCATCGATCGTGTATTCAACTGTAAGGCCAGGAGAATCGCCCAGATCGATGAAGTCCAGTTGCACCATGAATTCCCCGGTGCTGCAATCCTCGATCCATTCGTAACCCACCATCGGTGGAATGCAATTGAGCATCAACTGCACCGTGTTCTCCTGGCAATTGGTGGCCGTGGCGCAATTCTCATCCACCGTGTAATGCGCGAACAGATCATCGTTCGAAGCCGCGGTATAGATCAGGTAATCATAACCGGACATCACCATTGGGCCATCGCTCGCGCCGGATCGAAGGGTGATGTATCCATTACCATTGATCGTGAACTTGTAGGTGCTTCCACTTACGATCCCCGTATAGTGGGTGAATTCCTGCAGAAAGATGCAGGTTGATACTGGTGTTACCGCACCGGATGGATCGGGTGTGATCTCGATGCCAGGATATTGGGCGGTATTGACGCAGCCATCCTGTGCATCAGCGGCCATGAACAGGCCGATGGCAAGGATGGTACAAAGCAGATAGCGTAATCTCCGGAACATGCAGAAGGGGTTTGGTGTAAGTGGCAGCTAATGTAATTTGTCGCCCGCCTGGTTATCCAGCCCTCTCCACACGTAATCAACACGATCCGAACGATCCCTCGAAAAAATGAAAAGCCCGGACCATGCCGGGCTTTTCGATCGATGATCGTACCGATCAACGGATCAACTGGAACGATCTTGTACCGATCCCTCGATCGGAGATGACCTGCATGAAGTACTGCCCGTCCTGCAACATCGATAGGTCGATCGTGGTGCTGGCGGCGCCGATGCGCTGCAACGAAAGCACTTCCCTCCCACTGATATCAAGTATCCGCGCCGATGAGCCTTGCTGGGCATTACCGATGGTGATGTTGCCGGCCGTGGGATTCGGGTGCAGGGCGAAATCGGACAGGCCGAATTCGTCCATCCCTACATAACCGCAGCCAACATCCCAGCGCAGCGGTGTCGTAACGAATCCATCCTCGCAGGACCATTCATCGTTCGATCGTATGCGAAGCGTGATCGCGTTCAGCAGATTCGCAGAATTGATGGTGATACCCGTAAGGTTCCCGCCATTGTTGCCCTGGTACATGACAGCCTGGCCGGGGTTCCCATGAAGACCATTGTACACTACGATATCATCGCTCGGCATCATCTGTCCTTCAAGGAACTTCAATGAAATGGGGACATTGCCGTCGGCCTGGTACGTGTACCAGCGATCCTCATTGTTCCCATAACACAGACTGTAATTGTCCACACCACAACTGCGGATGATGCAACTGTCGCGAGTGAATACGAGCGGACCACTATCATAGATGCAACCCGCTGCATCCAGATCGGTGAGCAGGAAGGTCACGGCCGAATCAAGATCGAAGGATGCATTGAAGGTGTAATTACCGGGTTGCGCAGCATTCAGGATCTCGCCGCTGGTGGTCTCCACGATCTGGAAACCGCTGGGCCCGGTCGGAGTGATCACTTCAACCACGGCATTATAGCTCAGGTGTTCACAGTCCGGTTCGAGGATGTAGTTAACGCCCGGTGGCACGCACGATTCACAGGTCACCTGCCATTCCATGGGATCGAAAGTGGTGCTGCTCGAACATTGGACCGTACCGTTCGAAGTGAGCTCCATGTAGATGTTCGGGCCGGTCGCCGTTACATCAACACCATACCCATCTGGGCCCAGCTGTGAGGTGGCGCCGTTCACGTGTTCGAACAACAGCGGTGCCTGATCGTCCACGCCATCATAGATCCGCAGGGAATCGTTCAACGAGCTCGCGATCGTGCCGATGTTGAAGACCAACCGGATCTGGCCCGTACCGGCCGTGGCATATGCCCAGGCCATGTTCTCGTTGGGGCCGTAACAATACGTTTCAACAAGGGGTTCACTGCCGCATACATACGTTGGGCAGAGCGGATCGATGAAGATCGGTGAGGTCACATTGCATACGTTGTTCTGATCGTTCACCAGGGTCACCTGTCCCTGCGTACCCGTTGGGAACGGGCCCACCATCACATTGCCGGGAGCGGATACGCTCACTTCCGGGGCGCTGGAGTTGTTGGTGATCGTAACTTCTGGATCACTTCCCAGACTGCTCAGGTTCACATCGATGAAATACTGTGCGTTCTCACAATCCTGGATCAACTGGAACCCGGCGATCGCAGGGAAGCAATCAAGACAGGTGAGGTACCATTGCCATTCCCAATTAGGGTTAGTTGCACAGCTGTTCTCGAAGTCGGAGCTCATGTACACGAAGAGCGATCCGCTGTTGGAGATCACCGAGAGACCGGTAAGATCGAGCGTGCCGCCCGTATGTTCGAATATGATGGGCGCGCTCTCATCGGCGCCGTCGCGTATGATCAGGCTGTCGCCTGTCGCGGCCTCGATCATTCCAGCGGTGAATTCAAGGTACAACGCACCCTGGTTCCCGACCACTTCGTATACCCAGAATTGCGAATCGTTGTCGCTGTAGCAGTAGCTCTGTGTCACATCCGGTTGCCCACATTCCACCAACGTTGGGCAATACCCCGTATCCGTGAAGATGCCCAGCGGCTGGTCGCACAGCGCTTCGATCTCATGACCGAGCGTGATGTTCACCTGCTGGCCGAGCGAATAGGGCCCGAGCACCACCATGCCCACACCAACGTTCATGGTCTGCAAAGGCCCGCCATCAACGCTGTATTCAACATCAACGCTGCTGCCATCACCGGTGGTGATTATATCCAGCTCAATGCTGAACTGATCGTTCGCACAATCATCGATCACGGTCGCCGTGTAGTTCGGGAAGGCACAATCCAGGCAGGCGATCTGCCACGAAAGTTCGGTAAGGCCGCTTGCGCAGCTACCAGCCGAATTGGAGCTCAAGTAGATGTACATGTAAGGCGAGCTGCTGATCAGGTTGATCCCTGAAAGATCGGCAAGTGCGCCTCCCGGATGTTGGTAGAGAAGTGGTGCGTCCGCATCCACACCATCGTAGACCATCAACGTATCCCCCGCGCCGATCTGGCCGCTCAGGAAATTCAACACGAGCGATCCATCACCAAGTCCTTCAAAGATCCAGTACGTTACCTGATCGTCCTGGTAGCAGTAATTGAGTATGATCGGGGGCGATCCGCAGGCCAGGTAGAACGGACAATCCGCCGCGGGGTTCAAACCAGCGAACGTGAGATCGCACGCCGGATCACCACCATGTATCACGGTTATGTTCACGATCTCGTCCACATAGAAGGGACCGATCTGCAATACACCCACCTGCACGTCGGTGAAGGTCTCGGTGAAGCCGAAAAGTTCATACTCAATGGTAAGGCTCGGCGAATCGCCCAGCGATGCCACGTCCAGGTCGATGTAGAATTCACCGGTCTGGCAATCCCCGGTGAAGGAATAGGTCACTTCCGGCGGAACACATTGGGCGTTCGCCATGAACGAAGCACCGGAAAGAACGATCGCACACAGGAGAAGGTGTAGTTGTCGGAACATGCAGCGTTTGTTCAAGATCGGCCGATCGGCCGCAGCTAAAGTAAGGGACCGCTGCGTGCCGGGCAATTCCGCTTCGCGTGCCAGCGTATGGAACCAAATCCACCGGTACACGTATGAAGGCCCATTCATGAGCCCGAACCCACTTCGTTTCCTCCCTGCCCTGTTGCTCGCCTGGTGTTCCGGGCAGCTTTCCGCGGCCGATCCGGCCGGCTGCACAGGGCTTTCCACCGATCATTCCACCGCCATCGCCAATGCCGACATGCATCTGGCAGGTGATCCGCTCACTTCGCTCTGCCACGCCAGGCAGGCCTTCGATCTGGCCATCGAACAGGCTGATCGGCGACGGGAATTGATCGCCTTGATGCGCATCTCCGCTGCTGAATTGAAGCTGGGCATGAACCAGGCATTCCTCAATACGACCTTGAAGGCACTTGAACTGGCCAGGGGAACTGCTGACAGCGCTGCGATCGCCGATCTGCTGCGCGATCTGTCGATCGCCTACCGCATCAACTTCCAGTTCGACAAGGCTGTGACCGAAGCACGGAATTCGCTCCAGATCCATTATACACTTAAGGATCCCGCCGCGATCGCTGAGGCCGAAAGGCATCTCATGTTCACCTTTCTGGAGGCGGGCCGGCACACCGAAGCGCTAAGCAATAGTTCCAAGGCGATCACCACATGCCGATCCGGGAGCGATCCCATGTGTGAAGCGAAGGTGCATGAACTGATCGCCCGTATATTGATCGACAATGGAAAGTTCGCCGATGCGCTGCCTTTTCTCACCAAGGCCGAAAAGGTCCTTGGATCCGATGGCAGCACTTCGGATCGGTTCCAGCTTTCGGTGGATCGGTGCCAGGCCATGATCGGCCTTGGCCTGTCGCACTTCGCAGAACGATCGCTCGCCGAGGCGAAGGATCATTTCACGGCGCTTAACGATGCCCAGCACACCGCCACACTGCTCGATCTCGAGTACAGGCTGGCCCTGCTCCAGGAGGATTGGAAGCTCGCCCTTCAACACCTGCAACATGCCAAAGCGCATGGCGATTCGCTCTATGCCGCAAGAATGAACCTGAAGATGGCCGGTCTGCAGGTGCTGCACGACGTGAAAGGCAAGGAGTTGGACAATGCACAACTGCGCGAATTGGCCGAACGCCAGGCGGTCACCATCCAGGATCAACTCTCCAGCAACCGTTATCTGTCGATCCTGCTCGGCGGGGTGCTTGTCCTCCTGGCAGCGGTCTTCGTCATAAGCCGTTACACCAGGAAAGTGATGAAACGGCTCGCGCGCAAGAATGAAGTGATCCGCCGCCAGAACGCCGATATCCAAAGCAAGGTGCTGGAACTGAAAAGGCAGAACCTGCGGCTGGCCGAATCGTTGATGAGCGAAGAAGAGAAGGAAATGATCTTGAAGGAGATCCACCACCGCGTGAAGAACAATCTGCAGGTGGTGGACAGTCTGCTCAACATGCAGGGTGATCAGGTGAAGGACCCCGCGGCAGTACGCGTGTTGCGCGAAGCCCAGGGCCGCATCCGATCCATGGCAATGGTACACGAGCACATCTATCGATCCACTGGTGACAGGAACGCTTCACTTCGCACGCACGTGGAAAAGCTGGCGCGCAGTATCGTGGTGGCACACGGTGTTCATGATCGGATCTCGATCGGTGTGGATACCGATCTTCCACCGTTCCCTGTGGAAACCCTGCTGCCATTGAGTTTGATGCTCAACGAACTCGTGACCAACTCGATCAAGCATGCTTTCGGTGGATTGAACGCCGGGAACATCCGCATCGCGATCAAGCATGAAGGCGATCGGTACGAATTACGCTACAGCGACGACGGGAAAGGGCTGGACGGCACATCCGAATTCTGCAGGGACCGGTCCTTCGGCTGCGAACTGATCGATGTGCTCGCCCAACAGCTCAATGGCGACTTGAAATTGGTACGCACCAACGGCATCAGCCTTACGCTTTCGTTCATGCCGGACAAGGAATTGATGCGCAAGGCCGGTTGATCCGCTGCACGGGAAGGGTCTATCTTCGCGGCGTGCCGGCAAACCCGCGGCACGTGAAGCATGGATTTCAGGACATTGGGATTGAGCGAGGATCTGCTGGAAGGCCTTGATCATATGAACATCAAGCTGCCCACACCGATCCAGCAACAGGCGATCCCCGTTGCGTTGGAAGGGCGTGATCTGATCGCCTGCGCACAGACCGGAACTGGAAAGACAGCCGCCTTCCTTCTCCCGCTGATCGACATCATCACCGGCTACGGACCACGCGAAAAAGGTTCGATCCGCGCATTGATCGTGGTACCAACAAGGGAACTCGCTTTGCAGATCGATCAGCAGCTGCAGGCGATCGCTTATTTCACTCCCATCTCATCGATCCCGGTCTATGGCGGAAGTGATGGCGCATCGTTCGATCAGCAGAAACAGGCTTTGATGGGCGGTGTTGAAGTGGTGATCGCGACGCCGGGCAAGTTGATGAGCCACTTGAATCTCGGTTACGTTCCTTTGAAAGGCCTGGAATTCCTGGTGCTGGATGAGGCCGATCGGATGATGGACATGGGTTTCATCGATGACATCAAGCGGATCATCACTTTTCTTCCCAAGGAAAGGCAGACGTTGCTGTTCAGCGCCACCATGCCACCGCAGATCCGCGAGCTCACCAAGGCGATCCTTTATGATCCGCACGAGATCAACATCGCGCTGAGCAAACCCGCCGAAGGTGTGGAACAGCAGGCGTTCGTGATCTACGATATGCAGAAGGCGCAGATCCTGGAACACATCCTCGCGACCGATCCGGCGAAAAGCATCGTGATCTTTGCGGGAAGAAAGATCGAAGTACGCAACCTTACGCGTCACCTTCAGAAAAAAGGGTTCGATGCACGGGGCATGCACAGCGACCTGGAACAGGCCGAGCGGGAGGAAGTGATGCTGAAGTTCAGGAACAAACGCTTGCGCGTACTCGTGGCCACCGATGTGGTGAGCCGCGGGATCGATATCGACGATATCGATCTGGTGATCAATTACGATGTGCCCCGCGATCCGGAGGATTATGTGCACCGCGTTGGCAGGACCGCGCGTGCCGCAAAGAAGGGAAAAGCCATCACGTTCGTGAACGAGAAACAGATGCGCGAATTCGGGCGGATCGAAACGCTGATCGGGTACGAAGTGAAGAAGATGCCGTTGCCCCCTTCGATCCCACCAGGGCCGCAATATGATCCGAGGACACGTGCCGCTGCTGGCAAAAAGAAACGCCGCCCGGGCGGGCGGCGTAACGGTAACCGTGGGCCGAAGCCTAGCGGTTCGAAGGTTTGAAGTTCGCCTTGTTCTGATCGAGGATCTTCGCAGCGTCCCAATCCTTCGCGGCTTTCCCAACGCGTTCGATGCGCACTTCCTCCATCACATCTCCCTGAACGATCGCGTTCACCACATCCTGGCCTGACACCACGTAGCCGAACACGGCATGGCGCCCATCAAGCCACGGAGTTTCCTTGTGCGTGATGAAGAACTGGCTTCCGTTCGTGGCCGGACCCGCATTCGCCATGCTCAAAGTACCTGCGCGCGTATGCTTCAGTTCGGGATGGATCTCATCGGTGAAAGCATACCCCGGACCGCTCGTTCCTGTTCCGGTGGGATCGCCGCCCTGGATCATGAAATCCGGGATCACGCGGTGGAACTTGATGCCGTCGAAATACGGTGTTCCTTCCGGCTTCGCCGTATTCTTCACCTTTCCTTCCGCCAGGCCCACGAAATTCGCCACCGTCATCGGCGCTTTTTCGTGTTCCAGCTTGATGGTGATCATTCCCTTGTTCGTCTTGATGTTGGCATAGATGCCGTCCTCCTTGGTGCCTTTGTTCTGTTCCATTGATATCTCCCCGGTGTTCGCAG
>JAEZDL010000065.1 GCA_023418095.1 Bacteroidota bacterium | reverse complement strand
TACCTGGGCGATGGTTTCACCGTGCTCAGCAGTTACGGCCACGTGCGCGATCTGCCCGAGCGCGACCTGAGCGTTGATGTGGAGAACGGTTTCGAACCGACCTACATCATTCCCGATGACAAGAAGGATCGGCTGAAACAGCTACAGAAGGAAGCGGACAAGGCGGCCACCGTATGGCTCGCGACCGACGAAGACCGCGAAGGGGAAGCGATCAGCTGGCACTTGAAGGAAGCTCTCGGTCTGCCAGACGCAAAAGTGAAGCGGATCACCTTTAACGAGATCACAAAAACGGCTGTGCTCGCGGCGATCGAGAATCCGCGCACGATCGATATACATCTGGTGGATGCGCAACAGGCACGTCGCGTGTTGGATCGGCTGGTGGGCTATGAGCTGAGCCCGATCCTGTGGCGCAAAGTGAAGCCGAGCCTTAGTGCCGGCCGTGTGCAAAGCGTGGCCGTACGCCTGATCGTTGAACGCGAACGCGAGATCCTCGGCTTCGAAAGCAAAAGCGCATTCCGGATCACAGCGCTCTTCAAGACCGGTTCCGGTGCCGGAGTGAAGGCGGAATTGCCCACGCGCTTCGAGTCCGAACCGCAGGCGATGGAATTCCTGCAGAGTTGCATCGGTGCTGATTTCACGGTGCAGGCGATCGAAAAGAAACCGGCCAAACGCACGCCGGCCGCACCGTTCACCACGAGCACGCTTCAGCAGGAAGCGTCGCGGAAATTGGGGATCGGTGTGGACCGCACGATGCGGATCGCGCAAGGGTTGTACGAACAGGGACACATCACCTACATGCGTACCGATTCCGTGAACCTGAGCGAGCAGGCGATCGGTTGGGCGAAAGGTGTGATCGAAACGCAATACGGCGAACGTTACAGCAAACCGCGCCGCTACCAATCGAAGTCGAAAGGTGCGCAGGAAGCACACGAAGCGATCCGCCCCACGGATATGCGCGTGCGCAACGCGGGCGCCGATCGCGATGCCGAGCGCCTCTACGACCTGATCTGGAAACGCACGCTTGCTAGCCAGATGGCCGATGCGGAACTCGAACGCACGTTGGTGAACATCGGGATCAGCACACGTGCCGATCGGTTGCAGGCCAGTGGTGAAGTGATCCTTTTTGACGGTTTCCTCAAAGTGTACATGGAAGGCAAGGACGATGAGGATGGCGAGGAACAGGAAGGATTGCTGCCCGAAATGAAGCAGAACGAAAAGCTCGCGCTCCAGGAGATGACGGCTACCCAACGCTTCGATCGGCCTGCGCCGCGCTACACCGAAGCAAGTCTGGTGAAAAAGCTCGAAGAGCTCGGGATCGGAAGACCTTCAACCTATGCACCCACGATCAGCACCGTGCAGAAACGCGGTTATGTGGTGAAGGAGAATCGCGAGGGAACGATCCGCCCTTACCGCATCCTTTCGTTGAAGGAAGGTTCGATCCAGGAGCAGACCGCCACGGAGAATTCAGGCGCGGAGAAGCAGAAGCTTTTCCCGACCGATATCGGCATGGTGGTGAACGATTTCCTGGTGGAACATTTCCCGGCCATCGTTGATCTCAACTTCACCGCGAAAGTGGAGGAGGAGTTCGACGTGATCGCTGAAGGACGCGAGGATTGGCGCGAGATGCTCCGCCGTTTCTACAAGCCGTTCCACGAAACGATCGGCACCGTGAAGGATGTGGATCGGGCCACGGGCGCACGCGAGCTCGGCATCGATCCGGCCAGCGGAAAGAAAGTCTATGCTCGGATCGGCCGTTTCGGATCCATGATCCAGATCGGAGATGTGGAGGATGAAGAGAAACCGAAATTCGCCAGCCTGCGGAAGGATCAAAGCATCCAGACGATCAGTCTTCAGGAAGCGCTCGATCTGTTCAAACTACCGCGCACGCTTGGCGAACACAACGGCGAGATCTGCTCGGTCGGCATCGGGCGGTTCGGTCCGTATGTGCGTCTCGGCAGCACCTATGCGAGCCTTACCCCGGAAGATGATCCGTTGGAGATCGACCTGCGCCGTGCGATCGAATTGATCGACCTAAAGAAGATCGCGAACGCCACGCGTGATCTTGGTGAATACAAAGGCGAACAGCTCGTCGTCGGCCGCGGAAGGTTCGGCCCGTTCGTGAAATTCGGCAAGGTCTACGCGAACATTCCGAAAGGCGATGATCCATCAACAGTGGACCTTGCGCGCGGGATCGAACTGATCGAAGCGAAACTCGCCGGTGTAAGACAGAACATCCTGAAGGAATTCGAGGGATCGGAAGTCCAGGTGTTGAACGGCCGTTACGGCCCGTACATCACCGATGGATCAAAGATCGCCAACGTGCCGAAGGATAAGACGCCCGAAGAACTAACGCTGGAGGAAAGCACCGCGCTGCTCGCCGCGGCACCCGAGCGGAAGAAGAAAGGCCGCTTCGCGAAGAAGGCTGCTGCGAAAAAGGCGGCACCGAAGAAAGCCGCGACAAAAAAGACTGCGGCGAAGAAGACCGCGAAGCGCGCGGCGAAGAAGAAATAGCGCTGCGTTCAACAGCGGGTTGTGAGCAGATCTTGATCGGGCGGTGGATCCCGATCGGAAACGCAAAGGATCTTCGCCATGCACGATCATTCCGATCGCTGCACCGATCCGCGCATGGATATCAGCATCTACTTCACTCCTTCGGAGGCCTTTGGCCGCACACGTCCGGAATGGCTCGCCAACAGCATCGGCGACAACACGGTCTTTAACACGGGCAAAGGCCTGCCGGACCTGGAAGGGATGAACATCGCGGTGTTCGGACTGCCCGATGATCCCGGCCATGCGCGGCCGCGTTCCTGCGTTCACGCGCCCGATGCGATCCGCGCCCAGTTCTATTCACTCTACCTGCCGGCTGGCGAGATCCGTATCGCCGATCTGGGCGACATCATTCCAGGCGCCAGTGCCGCCGATACGCAACATGCGGTGGCTGAAACGCTGGCCACACTGATGCGGATGAACATCGTTCCGATCATACTTGGTGGCGGCCAGGCCCACACGTACTCGCAGTACTTAGCGTACGAAATGCTCGAGCGAACCGCGAATCTCGTCTGCATTGATGGACGCTTCGATCTGGGTGAGCCCGGTCAAGGCCTTTCCGATTCCAGCTACCTCAGTCACATCGTGCTGCGGCAGCCGAACTACCTCTTCAACTACAGCAACCTTGGTTTCCAGACCTATCTGGTGGATCAACCCGGGATCGAGTTGATGGACAAGCTGTATTTCGATGCGCATCGCCTGGGCGAATTGCGGGCGCGCATGGAAGATGCGGAGCCCGTGCTTCGCAACGGCGACAGCCTGAGCGTGGACATGACCGCGGTGCGCCGATCGGATGCGCCGGGGACCACACGTCCGGGTCCGAATGGATTCCACGGTGAAGAGATCTGCCAGTTGATGCGCTATGCCGGAGTGAGCGAAAAGATCACTTCCGTTGGCATCTATGAGCTCGATCCCGATCGCGATCAGGAAGGTGTTACGGCGCAACTCGCCGCACAAATGATCTGGTGTTTCCTGGATGGTTTCCGCAGCCGCACCAACGATCTGCCCTGGCTCGATCGGAAACGATTCACCCGCTTCCGCATACCGATCCGCGGGCATGATCAGGAACTGGTGTTCTACAAGAGCAATGTGAGCGATCGGTGGTGGATGGACATCCCGTATCGCGCCGAACAGGAA
The DNA here is from genome assembly GCA_023418095.1 of Bacteroidota bacterium. GTDB lineage: Bacteria > Bacteroidota > Bacteroidia > Flavobacteriales_F > PHOS-HE28 > PHOS-HE28. The sequence goes on along the minus strand of JAEZDL010000065.1, from coordinate 2,855 downwards.
GCCCGTTTCGAACGGCATCACCTGGTGCCGTGCTCCTATTCGGATTACCAGCTCGCGTGCAAGGAGGAAGTGCCGGACCGTTGGTGGCGCACCTTCCAGAAGCTCGCCTGAGTTCGGGATCACCACGATCGCCAAAGATCTTTTGGCGGGATTTGGAGTTGTCGGAAAAGACTTTTGTTATATTGGCGCCGGGATCAATTGGGATCTCCGGGAAGGCTACGCTCCAGATCGCGCTATAACCTTAGGAAAAACCAGCATGAGGGGTATATTTACTGTTGCATTGTTCTCGGTGGTGGCATTGGGCGCGTACGCCCAGCAGGATCCGCAATTCTCGCAGTATATGTTCGATCGTCTTTCCATAAACCCTGCCGTGGCAGGCACCGGTGGCCAGCTTTGCGCCACTGCGCTCCTGCGTCAGCAGTGGACGGGTTTTGAGGGAGCGCCGAAGACAGGTCTTTTCAATGCGCACATGCCGTTGAAGACGATCAGCAGCGGGATCGGTCTTTCCGTATACCTCGATGAACTGGGCCAGCAGAAGAGCACCTTCGCACGGCTCCACTATTCATTCCATCGCAAGATCGGCCAGGGTACCCTTGGTATCGGGGTCTATGCCGGCCTGGGCAGCCATGCCTTGGGCCGCAACTGGATCGCGCGGGACGATGTGCAGTTCGATACGGCGATCCCCACCAACGGGCAAAGCGACAGCGGCTTCGATCTGGGCGCCGGCATCTATTACGTTGCCCCCACATTCTGGGCAGGCATCAGCAGCACGCATCTTCCCCAGACCGAGTTGGAGGATGTGAGCATCCAGATGGCACGCCACTATTTCGTTCAGGCGGGTTACGATTGGGCGCTCGGCGGCAACAAGGACTATGTGCTTCAGCCTTCGGTGCTGATCAAGTCCGATGGCACCAGCACACAATTCGATCTGAACGCATTGTTCTTGTATAATAACATGGTGTGGCTGGGCGTTTCGTACCGTACCGAAGATGCGATCGCGCCCATGATCGGCTACCAGCACCAATTCCTCGACGGGCGATCCATGCTCCGGATCGGTTATAGCTATGATGTCACCACTTCCAATTTGAGGAATTACAGCAGTGGCAGCCATGAAGTGATGCTGAACTACTGTGTGACACTTGTTAAACCGCCACAAGAACAGTTCTATCGCAACGTTAGATTCCTCTAAGTCCGAAACCAAACAACCCAACCTGCCGTAAACTGCCTCGCACTATACATGTTCGCTTACCCGATGCGTGTAAAGAACGAGGGATCCCTGCAAGGAATGGAACGGCATAACAGGAAGAACATGGTACGTCCCATAATTTATCTCTGCGCCATCGGCTTGCTGGCGAGCTGTGGCAGGGGTGGTCAAGGGCAGTTGATCGGCGTGCAGCAGCGCCCGAGCTGGTTCCAGATCGATCCCTATGGCATGAACTACATCCCGATGGGAAGTTATGTCATGGGCCCCAGCGACCAGGATGTACCCTACGCCATGGTGGCGAAGAGCAAGACCGTTTCGGTACAGGCATTCTATATCGACCAGACGGAGATCACGAACAACGAGTACCGTCAGTTCGTGTTCTACGTGCGCGATTCGATCGCAAAACGTCTGCTGGGCGATGAAGAGATCGGCGAGCACGTTTTCACTGAAGATGAATATGGCGAGGAGATCGATCCGCCGATCATCAACTGGCGCGAACGGATCAATTGGTATGGTGATGATGAGCGTGAGATCCTCAGCGAGCTTTTCCTCGGCGAAAGCGAGCAATTCTACCGCCGCCAGGAGATCGATACCCGTAAGCTCATGTTCGAGTATTATTGGATCGACCTGAAGGAAGCGGCCCGTAAGGCGAACAACGCACGTGATCTGGATCTGAGCTACACCAACGTGAAAGGCCAGAACAACGCGATCCGCGGTCACAGCGACCGATCGAAGTTCATCATCAAGGAAGTGATCAACGTGTATCCCGACACGCTGGTGTGGGTGCACGATTTCACGTACTCCTTCAACGAGCCGATGACCGAGAACTATTTCTGGCACCCGGCGTACGATGAATATCCTGTAGTGGGGGTTACATGGCAGCAGGCCAATGCCTTCAACGTTTGGCGTACGGAATTGATGAATTCGTGGCTTTCGCAGAACGGCGATGCGTTCATCAACCGTTTCCGTCTTCCCACTGAAGCGGAATGGGAGTACGCTGCGCGCGGCGGTCTGGACCTGGCGCCGTATCCATGGGGCGGCCCTTACATACGTAACCGCCAGGGGTGCTTCCTGGGAAACTTCAAGCCGCTGCACGGAAACTACACCGATGATGGTGGTTTCCACACCGTACCGGTGGATAGCTACAGCCCGAACGACTATGGCCTGTTCAACATGGCCGGTAACGTGGCCGAATGGACCAGCACCGCCTACGATGAGAGCGTGTACGATTTCGCACACGATCTGAACCCGGAATACAGTTATGATGCGCTTGCCAACGATCCGCCTTCACTGAAGCGGAAGGTGGTGCGCGGCGGATCGTGGAAGGATGTAGGTTATTACCTGCAGACCGGCACACGCAGCTACGAGTATCAGGACACGGCAAAGGCATATGTTGGATTCCGTTCCGTGATGACCTATCTCGGACGCGGCAAGGCGGTGAGTGCCGATGACCTTTAAGCAGAATATGGTGGTGGATTTCCGTTAGCCAGACGGATACGTCGCGCCATAGGACAAAGAGCTCCATTTTTCAGAACCAGAACCCAAAAGCAAGGAACCATCAATGAAACCCGGCAGCAAGAAGTGGAAGAATTTCATGGCCAAACTGTATGGGATCGGTGCAGCGGTCGTGATCGTAGGCGCGTTGTTCAAG
>JAEZDL010000032.1 GCA_023418095.1 Bacteroidota bacterium | reverse complement strand
AACTGTACAATTCATTTCGTACCATGTATATTTACTCCGATATACCTGTCCTCCAAAGGGAAACGAAATTCCGATCGTTCCGGGCCGATGTTACGCACGATCCTTTTTCTCTTCCTTCTCCTTTCCGGCCAGATCCTGAATGCGGCCCATTTCTCCGGATCGAGCATAACCTACGAATGCCTGGGTGGCAACGTATACAGGATCTATCTCGATGTCTACCTGGATTGCTCCGGTTCGCCGATCATTCCGCAGGACCTTCATTTCAGCAATTCGTGCGGTGTGTATTTCGCATACAACGACATCACGCCCGTTTTTTCCGAGGTGCTTTCCCCGGTTTGCCCCACCCAGATGAACAATACCACCTGCAACGGCGGCACACAACCCGGCTTCAGGCATTACAGGTTCCAGGTCGATTCGTACCTGTCGCCGTGTGATCATTGGACGATCTATTGGTCGCTGTGCTGCCGTAACACCATGGTGAATATCCAGAGCGTTCCCGGGCTTTACGTGAGCGCCACGCTCAACAACATGGGGGAATACTGCGATGATTCTCCCATTTTCACCAATGCCGGCGTTCCTTTCGTTTGCGTGAACAGCCCCCTGTACTACAACCCGGGTGTGATCGATCCGGAAGGAAATACGCTCACCTATTCGTTGGTAAGCGCACAATACAATTCCACCAGCCCACCGGCAGCGCCGAATCCCACGAACGTGAACTATGTGGATGGTTACACCGGCCCACAACCGATCCCGGGTATCACGCTCGATCCCGCCACCGGGCAGATCGTCTTCACACCGACCATTTCGGGGAATTACACGGTGGTGATCCAGGTGACTTCCTACCGCGCCGATGGCCAGTTGATCGGCAGCGTGATCAATGACCTGATGTTCATCGTACCCACCTGCGCAGGTCAATCACCAGCGTTCAATGGGCTGGCCGATGCGGTGAACAGCATCGTGGTGGGCCCGAACGAAGTGGCGATCTGTGAAGGAAACGATGTCTGTGTGGATATGGTCTTTTCCGATGATGACGCGAACACGAGCATAACGGTCGTCACCAATGCGGCCACCGTGCTGCCTGGAGCTACCCTGGTAACCACCGGCACCAATCCGGTCACGGCCACATTGTGCTGGACGGTCACGCCCGGGCAGTATCCCTTCAGCCTGCTGGTGCAGGCAACCGATAATGCCTGCCCGATCGCGAACACTTCTTCGAGCATCATACAGGCGTTGGAATGCATTCCGCTCCCTGTGGAATTGCTCGACCTGGAAGCGGAGGCCGACGGCGACCGGATCGAAGTGGATTGGCGCACTGCGACAGAGAACGGATCGAGCCACTTCATGATCGAGCGATCGGCCGCGAACAGCGGATTCATTCCCATAGGAAGAGTGGAGGCTACTGGTTACTCACAACAGATCACGACCTATTCCTTCATCGATCCACAACCGCATCACGGAACGAATTATTACCGTCTACGGCTGGTCGATCTCGATGCCAGTGAAGAGATCTCGCATATCGTTTCAGCCGATCTTCGGATCGGAAGACCTTGGTTGGTGGCATTGGAAGATGGCTGGGCGGTGGAAAGCGTTCCGGAAGGAACGATATGGGCACTTGTGGATCCGCTCGGGCGGGAACTACACCGTGGCATCACTGGAGCGGAACGCCGGATCCTGCCCAAAGGGGGATCGGGTTCGATCGCGCTGTTGCTGCTGGACATGCCATCGGGAAGGGAGACGATCAAGATCCCCGCGGGACCATTTTAACTGCCACACGATGAGGCCATCTATCTTTGGCAGCTGCCAGGATGGATCTTTCTACGGTGCATAAGCTGCATGCCGACCTGGCCGGAGCGCGCCTTCATTTTTTATACAGCGGCGGATTTCGCGACGAATACACGGCGCGGTTGATCATGCTTTCCGAAGCAGTTACCGAAGCCTTCAACAATAACGATCCATCGATCAGGAAGAAGCTGGCCTTCACACTGGTCGAGGCCTACCAGAACATCATTCGTCACCGTGCACCCCTGGCGGCGGAGATCGCAGCCGGTAAAGGCCGGAGCCTATTCATGTTGCGAAGCGATGGCCGATCCTACGAAGTGGCCGGGAAAAACCCAGTGCGGCCCGAAGAGGCCGATGGGTTGAGATCGCTGCTGGATCGGATCGGGCGGAATGCCGATCTCAAACAGCTGAAGGAAATGTTCCTGAAAGGCCTGCAGACCGAAAGCGGATCGCAACGCGGCGGCGCCGGCCTTGGCCTGATCGAGATGGCGCGCCGCTCATCGGGCGGATTGCATCACCGTATCACAGAGCTTGATACCGGCGATCTCATGTTCACGATCCATCTTCGTGTAGGCCAGTCGGGCACCCCGGTGGTGGAACTTGATCGGATCGATGTGCTGCAGGCGCACATGGCCGCACTTGATGCGGTCTTTGCATTGAAGGGCGAGTTCCCGGCCGTTGTGCAGGCCGCGTTGATGAACATGATCAACATGGACATGGCGAGTACCGATCGCCACGCGGAGAGCCGCGCGAGCATATTCCTCGCTGCGCTCGAAATGATCGGCGAGGCCGGCGAACAGGCCGATGATCCCATCGTAGTACTTGCTCCCGACCCCAATGGCCTTGCCCTGGCGGTGGGGGTCTCGCTGGAAGATCGCACCGCCAGAAGGCTCGGCGATCAGGTGGATGCGCTGTCGAAGATGGAGCCGCCGGCCATCCAGCGGATCTACCGCGACGCGTTGCTCGGCCGTAATGCCGATGGTGCCTTCACATCAACCGGGCTGCTCGATCTGGCACGGCGAAGTAAAGCCCCATTGCGCATGGAGCTTCTTCCACATGGCGGCAATTCCCTGCTCCTGGTCGAAGCAGTTGCCTGAGATCTTCGACCGTTCCCCGGTCAAAAGATCGATCCCCGGCCCGGCCACATACCGATCGGCATGCATTTCGGTTCTTCAGCTATTCAACCTGCAAGCCATGTCCATTATTCTTTCCCTATTCCGTAACCTCGAGCGTTTCGAGGAATGGTTCGATGATCGTTTCGGCTGGTTCTTCACCAATGGAATGAAGGAACAGGAACGCTACGATCCTTCGATCAAAGTTTGATGCAGACGTTCTTCGCCTCGGTGAAGAAACGTAGCACCTCGTGACCGCCCTCGCGGCCCACGCCGCTTTGCTTCATTCCGCCGAAAGGCGTGCGCAGGTCGCGCACCATCCAGCAATTCACCCATACGATGCCCGCATGAAGTGCGCGTGCAACGCGATGGCAGCGTTTGATATCGTTGCTCCAGATCACGCTCGCCAGGCCGTAAGGCGTATCGTTGGCCAGCTCCAGCGCCTGCTCCTCCGAATCGAAAGGTTGAAGCGTCACCACGGGCCCGAAGATCTCTTCCTGGTTGGTGCGGCATTGTGGTCCCAACCCTTCGATCACCGTTGGTTGAACGTACCAGCCTTGGCCGAATTTCCCCTGCATCCGCACCCGCTCCCCGCCGATCAGCACCCGGCCTCCTTCCTCCCTGGCGATGCTGACGTATTCCAGGATCTTGTTCATGTGTAATTCGGAGACCACGGCGCCCAGGTCCGATCCGGGATCGGATGGATCACCGACCTTCAGATCCTTCACCCGGGAAAGGAATGCCTCCTTGAATTTCGCATAAATGCTTCGTTCCACCAGGATCCTCGAACCACACAGGCAGATCTGTCCCTGGTTGGTGAAGCTCGATCGCACCGTGGTCCTGACGGCATCCTCCAGATCGCAATCGGCGAAGATCAACACGGGGTTCTTGCCGCCGAGTTCCAGGCTTAGTTTCTTGAACATCGGCGCGGCTACCCGTGCGATCTCCGCACCTGTTCGTGTGCCGCCTGTGAACGAGATCGCCTTTATGCGCGGATGTGCGGTGATCGCAGCGCCCACTTTTGCACCAAGACCGTGCACGATGTTGAGTACACCGGCCGGCATTCCGGCCTGTTCACAGAGCTGTGAAAGCAGGAAGGCGGTGAAGGGTGTAACCTCCGACGGTTTCGCGACCACGCAGTTACCTGCGGCCAGCGCCGGCGCGATCTTCCAAGTGAACAGGTACAGCGGCAGATTCCAAGGACTGATGCATCCCACCACGCCGATCGGTTGGCGATCGGTGTAGTTCACCGCCACATCGTCCATCAAGTGCGCTTCGCTGTGGAAATGGAGGATCGCCGTGGCGAAGAACCTGAAGTTGGAGACCGCACGCGGAATATCGACCTTCCTTGCCAGCGAGACCGGTTTCCCGTTGTCGCGGCTTTCCGCGATCGCGAAACGATCAAGGTCCTGTTCGATCAAACCAGCGAGTTTCAACAAAATGGTGCTTCGGCCCTCGCGGCCAAGCGCGTTCCATGCAGGGAATGCCCTTTCGGCCGCGAGCACGGCCCGTTCCACATCCTCCGTATCGGAATCAGCCAGTGCGGCATAGACCTCACCGGTGGCTGGTGTGTGCACATCGATCCAGCCATCATTGGTGGCAGGGACCGTTTCCCCGCCGATGTAATTCAGTATTCTCTCCATTGAAGCGTGCCACTAAGGTAGATTCGCGCTGTGGATAAACGGGTGATCCGCCTGCTCACGATCGGTGTGAGCATCGGCCTTGTAGGGCTGGTGGTGATCCAGGTATTGTGGATGCTGAACAACATCCGCCTGAAACAGGATCAATTCGACCAGGGGGTTTCCAACGCACTTTTCGCCATCAGCGAGCGGCTCGAGCGACAGGAGAAATTCCAGTTCCT
>JAEZDL010000252.1 GCA_023418095.1 Bacteroidota bacterium | reverse complement strand
AGTCCCTTTTCAAGCAGAGTATCCTCACGCTCTTCATCGGCTCAGCGCTCTTTGTCACCATCACGCTCTACTTCTTCATCAACCGGATAGAAGCGTATTCGCAACGTGCCGCGATCGAATTCTATGAGGAGCGGCAGAATGAAGTGAGCTACACGATGCCGTTGTTCTTCAAAAGTTACGCGCATCTCTTCTACACGAGAAGACCACCGCCGATCCACAGCGAATCTCATGATGAGCAATGGCTGAAGCACGGCGATGTGAATGTGCCTGTGTATGGTGTGAGCAAGATCACAGCGGAACAGGAGGTGATCGCGATCGGAAACTTCGAGGAGACCGGCCGGAAGAACGGCTTCATCTTCTGGCGGCGGAAGACTGCGGAAGCCTCGGCCCGATGAGGCTTTGAGCCACTTGGTGGAACCCGGCCGGAAGCTGATCGGAAGGCTCGAGGGTATCATCCGCTTCGGATCGCCCTTATCTTGGAACTCCAATTCCATCAAAAAAACATATACCATGGCGGTTGAAGCTTACTGTGTAAAGTGCAAGGCGAAGCGCGAAATGAAGGATGCCAAAGAGGTTGAAATGGCCAATGGCCGCAAGGCGATGAAGGGCACCTGCCCCACTTGCGGCACAGGTATGTTCAAGATCCTCGGCAAGGCCTGAATCGGATCGGTCCGGGGAGTGGAGGGGTCGATGGATCGGTCCCTTCACTCATCCAGGCCAGGTCACGATCGTTCACATCTTCATTGCTGGCGGTCGGTCGCGCAAATTGCGGGGTTAACTTCGCGGCGCGATGGCCCAAAGGCATCTTCCAGAACTGATCGAACACGCGATCGATGCGGCTTTTGCCGCCGGCCGTGAGATCTTGCGCGTGTACGCTGGCGAGTTCGAGGTGCATTTGAAGAACGATCGGTCGCCCCTCACGGAGGCCGATCGCAAAGCGCATGTCGCGATCGAGGAGGTACTTTCCGTAACGTCACTTCCCATCCTGAGTGAGGAAGGATCGAAAGGTTCGCCCGAGGAACGTCGCGATTGGGAGATGTACTGGCTCGTGGATCCGTTGGACGGGACCAAGGAATTCGTGAAGCGCAATGGCGAGTTCACGGTGAACATCGCCCTTATGCAGCGCGATCCGGAAGGTGCGGAGGCCGATGGAATTTCGATCCCGATCGGCGGTGTGCTTTACGTTCCCGTTACGGATCTGCTCTATTTCGGCTGGCATGGCGCTGGTTCCTACCGGCAGGAGAATGCTGCAACTTTCCGCCAGCTTACAGCGTATGACCGGGCCGCGATGTCCTCCAGATTGCCCATGTCAGGCACCGTTCGATCCGACTATACCATTGTGAGCAGCCGATCGCACCTTAGCGCCGAGACCGAAGCGTTCATCCGGCGGAAACGCGAAGAGAACAAGGATGTGCAGATCACATCCATCGGCAGCGCGCTCAAGATCTGCCTTGTGGCCGAAGGCACCGCCGATGTGTATCCGCGCTTCGGGCCCACCATGGAATGGGATACGGCCGCAGGGCATGCCATCTGCCTGGGCGCGGGCAAGCAGATCACCGATGTGAAGACCAACGCGCCCATGCGTTACAACAAAAAAGACCTGATGAACAATTGGTTCATCGTTCAATGAACACATATGAGTAGCAAGAAGACCAAAAGCACCAGCAACAGGAAAGCTGTGACCAGTAAGGCGGCCAAGCCCGCTGCGAAAGCGGCGAAGGCACAGCCCGAGGTTTCGATGAACGGCCATGCGAAATCGCGCAAGGTGGCGTTGATCACCGGTGTCACAGGCCAGGATGGCGCGTACCTGAGCGAATTGCTGCTCAACAAGGGTTACGAAGTGCACGGTATCAAACGCCGCAGCTCGTTGTTCAACACCGATCGCATCGATCACCTGTATCATGACATGCATGAGAAGGGGCGGCCCTTCCACCTGCATTATGGGGATATGACGGACAGCGTTACCTGTCTTCGCTTGGTGCAACAGATCCAGCCGGATGAGATCTACAACCTCGCCGCGCAATCACACGTGGCGGTAAGCTTCGAACTTCCCGAGTACACGGCGAACGCTGATGCGATCGGAACGCTTCGTTTCCTCGAAGCGATCCGGATCCTTGGGCTGGAGAAGAAGACGAAATTCTACCAGGCCAGCACGAGCGAATTGTATGGCGGCGTGCGCGCACACGCACAGAACGAGGAAACGCCGTTCCACCCGCGCAGCCCTTACGGCGTGGCGAAACTCTATGCTTTCTGGATCACCAAGAACTACCGCGAGAGCTACGGAATGTTCGCTTGCAACGGAATTCTCTTCAACCACGAAAGTCCGTTACGCGGTGAAACGTTCGTGACACGGAAGATCACACGGGCCGTGGCCAAGATCAAGCTCGGCCTTCAGGATACGTTGTTCCTTGGGAATCTCGATGCGAAGCGCGATTGGGGCCATGCGAAGGATTACGTGGAAGGAATGTGGCGGATCCTTCAGGCGAAGAAGCCCGAGGATTTCGTACTGGCCACAGGCAAGACGTACACGGTCCGCCATTTCATCGATCTGGCTTTTGGTGAAGTAGGCATCAAGCTGGAATGGAAGGGGAAGGGAGTGAAGGAAAAGGGTGTCGATAAAAAGACCGGAAAGACGCTCGTGGCGATCGATCCGCGTTACTTCCGCCCCGCTGAAGTGGATCATCTGGAGGGCGATCCCACCAAGGCAAGGAAAGTACTTGGCTGGAAGCACACCTATGAATTGAAGGATCTGGTAAAGGAGATGGTCGCCGAGGATGTGAAGCTGTTCGAGCGTGATGTGTATTTGAAGAAAGGCGGGCACAGAATTTTGCACGAAGCGGAGTAAAGGTTAAGGTAATTGGAGGTTGGTGGTCGAGGTAGTTGGAAGTTGCTCCAACCTCCAGCCTCCAACTTCCAACCTCCAGCCTCCAACGATATATGACAATGAACAAGAACGACAAGATCTATGTGGCAGGCCACCGCGGCATGGTGGGCAGTGCGATCGTGCGGAAGCTCCAGAACGAGGGCTTCAATAACATTGTCACGCGCCAGAGCAAAGAGCTCGATCTGAAGGAGCAACAGGCGGTGCGCGACTTCTTCAAAAGCGAGAAGCCCGATGTGGTCGTTCTCGCAGCAGCGAAGGTCGGTGGGATCCATGCGAACAATGTGTACCGCGCGCAGTTCCTGTACGAGAACCTCATGATCCAGAACAACGTGATCCACAGTGCGCACGAGAACGATGTGCAGAAACTGTTGTTCCTCGGCTCATCATGTATCTATCCGAAGCTTGCGCCACAGCCGCTGAAGGAGGAAAGCCTGCTCACCGGATTGCTCGAGCAGACCAATGAACCTTACGCGATCGCCAAGATCGCGGGGATCAAGATGGCCGAGAGCTATCGCAGGCAGTACGGGCGCAACTACATCAGCGCGATGCCTACGAACCTTTACGGACCCAACGACAATTACGATCTGAACAACAGTCACGTGCTGCCCGCACTGATCCGCAAGTTCCATGCGGCGAAGGTCACTGGCGCCGATCATGTGGAAGTGTGGGGCACCGGATCGCCGAAACGTGAATTCCTGCATGTGGACGATCTCGCGGATGCGTGCTTCTTCCTGCTGCAGAACTACAACGAGGAACTGTTCGTGAACATCGGCACCGGCGAGGATCTATCGATCAAGGAACTGGCCGAGATGATCAAGGAGATCGTGGGCTTCCAAGGCGAGTTGAGTTGGAACACGGAAAAGCCCGATGGCACACCACGCAAGTTGATGGATGTTTCCCGCCTGCACAACATGGGGTGGAAACACCGGATCGGTCTGCGCGAAGGGATCACCAGCGTGTATGCTGAATTCGCCAAAAGCGAGCTGGCAACCGCCTGATCAACGATCCGTATGCGATAAGGGCCGCAGCATTTGCTCCGGCTTTTGTTTTGCCTGCGCCCGATCCTGCTAACTTCACATCATGTGCTATCAAACGCAGCTGGTGCTTGAATTAACGCGCGGAGATGCCTACTGGAACAAGCGGATCCTTGATGATGTCCGCGCGAACGCCACGTTCCATCATGCAAGCGCTTTCGACCGGCATCCATGGCCGGTGATCACAGCTGAAGATCCAGAGATCGTGCAGCTGATGCGGTGCGGATTCGTGCCGGAACAGATGGGCGATGCAGCATCATTCCTGAAGCGGTACAGCACCTACAACGCGAAGAGCGAAGAGATGTACGATAAGCGGACATTCGCGAAGGCGGCACAAAAAGGCCATCGTTGCCTCATCCCGGTAACGGGTTTCTTTGAATGGATGCATCAGGGAAAGCAGAAGATCCCGCATTTCATCTTCAAGCGTGGAGGCGGGATCTTTCATCTTGGCGGGCTTTACGAGAATGGCACCTATGCGATACTCACCACCGCGGCCAACGAACGGATGGCGCAGATCCACAACACCAAGTTGCGCATGCCGGTGATCGTTCCGGAAGGATCGGAGAGGAGATGGCTGGATCTGGACCTGATGAAAGAGGAAGTGCTGGACCTGTGCAGGCCTGCGACCGAAACCTACCTCGATGATCACCCGGTGGGAAAGTTGATCACCACGCGCGGCGTGGATACGAATGTGGCGGATGTGTGGGCCAGGCTTACCTTTGCACACCTATGAATAATACGATGCAACAGACCAGCGAGCAGCTCAAGTACAAGGTGAAGGACATGAGCCTTGCCGATTGGGGCCGCAAAGAGATCGAACTTGCCGAAGCGGAAATGCCCGGTTTGATGGCATTGCGCGAGCGCTACGGAAAGGATAAGCCGTTGAAAGGCGCGCGGATAGCAGGATGCCTGCACATGACGATCCAGACCGCGGTACTGATCGAGACCTTGAAGGAACTCGGCGCCGAGGTCACTTGGAGCAGCTGCAACATCTTCAGTACGCAAGATCATGCCGCCGCTGCGATCGCAAAGGCCGGCATTCCCGTTTACGCATGGAAAGGCATGAATAACGAGGAGTTCGATTGGTGCATCGAGCAGACGCTTTTCGCGTTCGAAGGCGGAAAGCCGCTGAACATGATCCTTGACGATGGCGGAGACCTCACCAACATGGTATTCGACAAGTACCCTGAATTGGTGAACGGGATCAAAGGGTTGAGCGAAGAGACCACCACGGGCGTGCTTCGTTTGAAGGATCGCGAGAAGAACGGCACACTGGTAATGCCGGCGATCAACGTGAACGACAGCGTTACCAAGAGCAAGTTCGACAACAAGTACGGTTGCAAGGAAAGCGCCGTTGATGCGATCCGCCGCGCCACCGATATCATGATGGCCGGGAAAGTGGCCGTTGTGTGCGGTTACGGCGATGTGGGCAAAGGCACCGCTGCTTCCCTCCGCGGCGCTGGAGCGCGCGTGGTGGTCACCGAGATCGATCCGATCTGCGCACTGCAGGCCGCGATGGACGGTTATGAAGTGAAGAAACTCTCGAGTGTTGCTGGACGGGCGGACATCATCATCACAGCAACCGGTAACTTCAACATCGTTACCGAAAAGGTCTTCCGTTCACTGAAGGACAAGGCGATCGTTTGCAACATCGGCCACTTCGATAACGAGATCGATATGGCGTGGCTGAACAAGGCCTACGGTAAGACCAAGATCGAGATCAAACCACAGGTGGATAAGTACACGATCGATGGAAAGGACGTGATCATACTCGCTGAAGGCCGATTGGTGAACCTTGGTTGCGCCACCGGCCACCCGAGCTTTGTGATGAGCAACAGCTTTACGAACCAGACGCTCGCGCAGATCGAACTTTGGAAGAACCACGATAAGTACGAGAACAAGGTTTACACGTTGCCGAAACATCTCGATGAGATGGTCGCGAGCCTGCACCTGGCCAAGATCGGTGTGGAGCTCGAAGAACTCACCGAGGAACAGGCGAAGTATATCGGCGTACCGAAGGAAGGTCCGTTCAAGAGCGATGAGTATCGGTATTGATTGGTGACTGGTGAATAGCCACATGACTTGCAGAAGCCCGGCCGATCGGCCGGGCTTCTTTTTTGGATAGTCATGATCTCCAGATCGGTGGATCGATATTCGATCACGGATCACATTACGGAATGTGTGTGAGGGATAGGAGCAAGTAGCCCACAGCGAGGCTTTGCGAGCGCGGACTACTGCGGATAGCCCGACGGTGACGAAGGAACCGGCACACCCTAAGAAGCAGTTCGCAGTTGATAGTTGACAGTT
>JAEZDL010000250.1 GCA_023418095.1 Bacteroidota bacterium | reverse complement strand
GCCAACGACAACAAGAGCCTCGCGCTGCGCACCCATTGCCAGACCAGCGGCTGGAGCCTTACTGCTCAAGATCCGTTCAACAACGTGGCGCGCACAACGATCGAAGCGCTGGCAGCAGCGCTCGGCGGAACGCAATCGTTGCACACCAATTCATTGGATGAAGCGATCGCACTGCCTACGGATTTCAGCGCCAAGATCGCACGCGACACGCAGCTCTATCTTCAGAAACAGAGCGGCATCACCAGGTTCATCGATCCGCTCGGTGGAAGCTATTACATCGAACGGCTCACGCATGAACTCGTGCAGAAAGCATGGGCGCGGATCGAGGAAGTGGAGAAGCTCGGCGGAATGAGCAAGGCGATCGAGACCGGTCTGCCGAAAATGCGGATCGAAGAAGCCGCCGCGCGAAGACAGGCGCGGATCGATACCGGCAAGGACAAGATCATCGGCGTGAACGCGTATAGGATCAAGGAAGAAACCGATCTGGAACTGCTCGAAGTTGACAACAGCGCAGTGCGCGAAAGCCAGATCCGGCGGTTGAACGCAGTGCGCGGCGGTAGAGATGAAGGTGCGGTGAAGGAGGCGTTGGAAGCGTTAACTCAAGCGGCAAGTGGCAAGTTGGCAAGCGGCAAGGCGCACCCCACTGGCCAACTCGCCGACTCGCCGCTCGCCGCTAATATGCTGGATCTCGCCGTCTCCGCCGCCCGCCACCGCGCCACGCTTGGCGAGATCAGTGATGCCCTCGAAAAAGCCTTCGGCCGTTACCATGCGGTGCCACGTAGCATCAGTGGTGTCTATTCCGCGGAAGCCATGCAAGATCCAGAGATGAACGAGGCCATGCGTCTGGCCAACGAATTCGCCAAGCAGGAAGGCCGCCGCCCAAGGATCCTTGTCGCCAAGATGGGCCAGGACGGACACGATCGCGGCGCGAAAGTGATCGCAACTTCGTTCGCCGATATCGGCTTCGATGTGGACATCGGCCCGTTGTTCCAGACACCGCAGGAAGTTGCGCGCCAGGCGATCGAGAATGATGTTCACGTGCTCGGCATCAGCAGTCTTGCCGGCGGACACAAAACACTCGTGCCGGAAGTGATCCGTGAATTGAAGGAGACCTATGATCGCGGCGATATCCTTGTTGTTGCCGGTGGCGTGATCCCGCCGAAGGATCATGCGTTCCTGAAAGAGGCTGGATGCTTCGATGTGTATGGGCCGGGAACGCGGATCCCGGTTGCGGCGAAGGGGATCTTGGAGAAATTGATGTTACAGCCATTTTAGCTTTGAAACTTCGATATCTAGCTGTACCGTTGGTCATCATTACAGCCATTTCGGGTTTTACTTTGGTTCCTGTACATAGATGTTGACCTTGGTTGGGAGTTCGATGATAAAACTCGCAGAATTCATGATCTTCAACGGATCATCGGTTGGATATGGTTCGTCACGTCAATATTGCTGTCAGGCCTTCTTTGTTACAGATGGTTCATTCATCCTAGCCAGAACCGATGACACCCGATCCACCATAAGCAAAAACTTCTATCTTTGCCGCCTGTTTTGAACACGACCATGTACCTGACGACCGAAGCCAAGAAGGAAATTTTCAAGCAACACGGTGGTTCTGAGAAGAATACCGGCGTGGCTGAAAGCCAGATCGCGCTGTTCACCGAGCGCATCAACCACCTTACCGGCCATTTGAAGACGAACAAGAAGGACCACGGCACCGAAAAGGCACTGGTCACACTGGTGGGCAAGCGCAAGCAGTTGCTGGCCTACCTGAAGATGTACGATATCGAGCGGTATCGTGCCATCATCGGGAAACTCGGCCTGCGTAAGTGATCCAGCGGGTCGCCGGTGCGTCGGCCGATCCAATGATCACAGGCTTTTTAACATATTGATCGAAAGGGGGCGATCGTTATCACGGTCGCCCTTTTCTTTATATCCAAGGAAGAACACCCTGAGCAGATCAGGAAAAACGTGAGATCTCACGTAGCAACAAAGAGGACCGGGTGTGGGATCTCACACCCCAACAAGAGGTAAACGAAGAAGAAAAGATGAGACCACAAGGAATCAAAAGGACCATTGAAATGCCCGATGGCCGCAACATCACGCTGGAGACCGGCGTGCTGGCCAAACAGGCAGATGGATCGGTGACCGTGCGGATCGGCGATACGATCCTGCTTGCGACCGTTGTCGCTACCAAGGAAGCCCGCGAAGGGATCGATTTCCTGCCTTTGCAGGTGGAATACAGGGAGAAATTCAGCGCCGCCGGCCGTTTTCCCGGTGGATACTTCAAGCGAGAATCTCGCCCAAGCGATCATGAAGTGCTCACCAGCCGCCTGGTCGATCGGGCGATCCGCCCGCTATTCCCCGAGGATTTCCACGGGGATACGCAGGTGATCATCTCGCTGATGAGCAGCGACAAGAAGAATCCATCCGATGCGATCGCCTGCCTGGCCGCTTCCGCAGCGCTGGCGGTGAGCGACATCCCGTTCGCCGGCCCGGTGAGCGAAGTGCGTGTTGCTCGGATCGATGGCCGCTGGGTGATCAACCCGGAAATGGGTGAAATGGAAAAGGCCGACATCGACCTGATCGTGGCCGGCACCAGCCGCGACATCCTCATGGTGGAGGGTGAGATGAAGGAAGTGCAGGAGGCCGATATGATCGAGGCGATCAAGCGCGCACATGAGGTGATCCAAATGCAGTGCAGCGCGCTCGCGGAATTCGGCGCAGCGGTGGCGAAGAGCCAGCCCAAGCGCACCTACGAGCACGAAGCGGTGAACCCGGAACTGGAGAAGCGGATCTACGAATTCTGCTACCAGCGCTACTACGATCTGGCGATGAACCCAAGTTCAAAGGAAGAGCGTGGCGCGAATTTCAAGCAGGTGAAGGAGGATTTCATGGCAACGCTCACCGATGAGGAGATCCTCGTAGCGGATAAGCCAATGCTCGCGCGCTATTTCAAGAAAGTGCAGAAGAAGGCCGTAAGGAATGTTGTCCTCGATCATGGCAAGCGTCTCGATGGCCGCCGCACCGATGAGATCCGCCCGATCTGGAGTGAAGT
This sequence comes from Bacteroidota bacterium, assembly GCA_023418095.1. Lineage (GTDB taxonomy): Bacteria > Bacteroidota > Bacteroidia > Flavobacteriales_F > PHOS-HE28 > PHOS-HE28. Next base: position 18,948 of record JAEZDL010000250.1, on the reverse strand, counting down.
GGACGTACTGCCCGGCACGCACGGCAGCGCGATCTTCACCCGTGGCGAAACACAGGCGATCAACATGGTAACGCTCGGCAGTTCCATGGATGAACAGACCGTGGATCTGGCGACCAAGAAAGGCAGCGAGAACTTCATGCTGCATTACAACTTCCCAAGTTTCAGCACCGGCGAAGTGAAACCGATCCGCGGCCCTGGCCGTCGTGAAGTCGGTCACGGAAATCTTGCACTTCGCGCGTTGAAACCGGTGATCCCCGGTCTGCCTTCCAATCCGTACACGATCCGCCTGAACTGCGACATCCTTGAAAGCAATGGATCGAGTTCGATGGCGACTGTTTGCAGCGGAACACTTGCGCTGATGGATGCCGGCGTGAAGATCAGTGCGCCGGTGAGCGGCATCGCGATGGGGATGATCAGCGACGGCACGCGTCACGCGATCCTCAGCGATATCCTTGGCGACGAGGATTTCCTCGGTGACATGGATTTCAAGATCTGCGGTACCGCGAAAGGGATCACCGCGACGCAGATGGACATGAAGGTCGATGGCCTTCCTTACGAAGTGCTTGCGCAGGCGTTGGAGCAGGCCCGCGTTGGCCGCCTGCACATTCTGCAGGAAATGCTGAAGACGCTCGATCAGCCGCGCGAAGATTACAAGTCGCACGCACCACGGATCATCACGATCGAGATCCCGAAGGAATCGATCGGTGCCGTGATCGGACCCGGTGGCCGCGTGATCCAGGAGATCCAGGCGGAGACCGGAACGCACATCTCGATCGACGAAGTGGACGGCCGCGGCGTGGTGGAGATCATGAGCGAGAACAAGGCCAGCATCGATGCGGCCCTGGCGCGTGTGAACGCGATCGCGAATCCAGCACAGGCCGAAGTGGGCGCCACTTACAAGGGCAAGGTGAAAACGATCATGCCGTACGGCGCTTTCGTGGAAGTATTGCCCGGCACCGATGGCCTGTTGCACGTAAGCGAACTCGATTGGAAACGGATCGAGCGCGTGGAGGATGTGTTGAAGGAAGGCGACATGGTGGAATTCCAGGTGACCGGAAAAGATCCGCGCAGCGGAAAGCTGAAGCTGAGCCGCCGAGTGCTGCTACCGAAGCCTGAAGGTTACGTTGAACGTGCCGATAACGGTGATGGTGGCGAGCGCCGCGAGCGCCGTGATGATCGGCCACGTCGCGAATTCAGCCGTGATCGCGGACCGCGCAGGGATAATTGATCGGAATTACCGATCGAATGGAAAGCCGCCTGCGAGGGCGGCTTTCTTCGTTTTGTTACTGGGATATAATGATCGTTTGGAATGTTCAGCGCGGGTTGTGTAAAAAACATCTCTCCAAATGGATAAGCGATCTTTCCGATCAACAAACTTTCCTCCCCGGAACGAAACCATTTCCCTTACACTTTAGATAACCGAAGAACAACCGCATGAACTTTCTCTACTCCCCGCTTCTCACAACATTAGCCTTCGTGATCCTGTCGACGGTACCAACCGAGGCCCAATGGCAACCTGTAGGCTCACCGGGATTCAGTGCCGGCATGGTGGAATATCCCGATATGACCATCGCTCCGGACCAATTTCCATCGATCGTATTCGGTGACTGGACAAGTGCTTTCAAGCTTTCCGCAATGCACTACACCGGCACTACGTGGCAGGTATTGGGCAACGCAGGATTCACCGATGGCCAGCCGATGGACCCTACGATCCGCTACGATCATGCAGGAGTACCATATGTTGCTTTTCGGGATCTTGCCAACGGAAACCGCATTACGGTAATGAAGCTGGAAGGCAGCACATGGATCCGTGTTGGCACGAACGGCCCATCCGCTGTTGATGGCGCCAACCCGAGCCTCGCCTTTGGTTCTGATGATACGCCTTACGTGGCCTTCACTGATGGATCACAAGGCAACCACGTTTCGGTGAAGAAGTTCGAGAATGGGGATTGGATCGGTCTTGGAGCCGAAGGGTTCTCTGCGATCACGGCATCTGATATCACCCTCGCAATGAACAGCGAAAATGTCCCTTATGTGGCGTACCACGGGAACAGCGCAGGATGCAGTGTGGATCGTTTTGTGAACGGCGCTTGGGAAGCCGTTGGCAACCTCGCAGATCTTTACAATGCACGCATCACCGATCTTGCTATCGACGCCAACGATGTTCCCCATATCGCCTTTAACGATGCGGGCGACGACTTCCATGCGAAGGTGAAGAAGTTCGACAATGACGCTTGGACCCAGGTTGGATCGGCAGCCACGACCGGCGATGAATCGCCGGATCGTCTCGGCATGGCCATGCACACCAACGGAACCATCTACCTGGCTTATACCGACACCGATCTATCCAGCCGTACCACCGTGAAGAAGTACAGTAACGGCAACTGGCAATTGGTCGGCGATGCAGGGTTCACCGCAAGTATGACCAGCGAACTAAGCATCGCCGTAGACCAGGCAGGCATACCTCATATAGCTTTCAAGGACCCCGACCATACTTTCAAAGCCACGGTAATGCGTTTTTTGGATGGGAACACCGCCGTGCAGGACAATGCCCTCTTCGCCACTGCACAGCTAATGCCCAATCCTGCAAAGGACCATATTGTTCTTACCGGCCTACCGACTGATGCCCATGTAACAGTTTACGACCTTTCCGGAAAGTTGTGGCAAACATCAAGGCCACTGACCGATCCATATACATTGAACACGACCGATCTGCCTGCTGGATCGTATTTCGTACAAGTGGTGGCCACTGGCGGTCAGTATAGGTTGTCTTTCGTGGTAGCGCGATAGAGTAAGTAGGAAACATCGATCGCACCGCCATGGATCTATTCGGATCCATGGCGGTGCAATCGTTTGAACGAGATCCGCGTGAGCGATAGAAGCGGAAAACCCGCAAGCGAGGAGGTACGACGAGTGCGGCTTTGCAGCGGATAGCGCGACTCGCCTTCGCCAAGGCTTTGGCGGGCGCAGCACCATTCAGGATCAGGCGGGGCACGCCCTCATTACCGTGATCAGTTGTCGGTTGTCGGTTGTCAGGAGTCCTTCGATCAACCTGATCTCTTTTCTTGAGCGTCATGCTTTCCATTAGATCCGTCGATCGCTGAAGGCCGATCCCACTCCGGTAGATCCAGCCCTACAACTGACAACTATCAACGGACAACCACCCCACCGGTAACCTTCAACTAAGCCCCCGCGTTCAACCGGCACTCTTCGCTTAAAAACACAGAGCGCGAAATGGCAAGAATGCGGCAGTTGAAGATCACCAAACAGGTGACGAATAGGGACACCCCTTCTTTGGACAAATACCTCCAGGAGATCGGGCGGGTGAAGTTGATCACTGCCGAAGAGGAAGTGGAGCTGGCCGTGAAGATCAAGCAGGGCGATGATGAAGCGCTGGAGAAACTGGCGAAAGCCAATCTGCGGTTCGTTGTATCCGTGGCGAAGCAATACCAAGGACAAGGCCTGAGCCTTCCCGATCTGATCAGTGAAGGGAATCTCGGTTTGATCAAGGCTGCGAAGCGATTCGATGAAACGCGCGGCTTCAAATTCATCAGTTACGCGGTGTGGTGGATCCGCCAGCAGATCCTGCAAAGTCTGGCCGAACAGGCACGGATCGTAAGGCTTCCGCTGAACAAGATCGGATCGATCAACAAGATCAACAAGGCGTTCGCGAAGCTGGAGCAGGAGCACGAAAGGCCACCGACAGCGAACGAACTCGCCGATCTGCTGGAGATGACGCTGGATGAAGTGAAGACCAGCATGAGCAACACCGGCCGGCACCTGAGCATGGACGCGCCGTTGCGCGAAGGCGACGACAGTGGAACGATGATGGATGTGATGCAGAACGCAGAGCAACCAAGTCCGCTGGAAACGCTGATGACCGACAGTTTGCGCAACGAGATCGAGCGATCGCTGATATCACTTTCCGGTCGTGAAGCGGATGTGATCCGGTTCTACTTCGGGTTGAACGGGAACCAGCCACACACGCTGGAGGAGATCGGCCAGAAGTTCGATCTAACGCGGGAACGCGTGCGCCAGATCAAGGAAAAAGCGATCAAGCGATTGAAACATACCAGCCGCAGCGTTGTGCTGAAAGCATACCTGGGTTAGGGTCTTATCCCGGGTCATTTCGGCGGCGGTGCACAGGATCTGTGCGCCGTTCGTCTTTTCCGGAGCGGCTATCTTTACTGCCTATTCCCGATCAATGCCGCACATCCTCGCCCCTTCCCTGCTCTCCGCCGATTTCGCCGATCTGAAAAGCGCCGTGCAACTGGTGGATGAGAGTGAAGCGCAATGGCTTCATCTGGACGTGATGGACGGCGTTTTCGTGCCTAACATCAGCTTCGGTCTGCCGGTGATCAAGGCGATCCGGAAGTACACGCAGAAAACGTTCGATGTGCATTTGATGATCGTGGAACCGGACAAGTACGTGAACGCGTTTCGCGATGCGGGCGCTGATGTACTTACCGTTCATTACGAAGCGTGTACGCACCTGCACCGCACGATCCAGTCGATCAAGGCTGCTGGAATGAAAGCGGGTGTCGCGTTGAATCCGCATACGCCTGTAACAGTTCTGGAAGATGTTCTGGCTGATATCGATCTGATCTGCGTGATGAGCGTGAATCCGGGTTTCGGCGGACAGAAATTCATTCCGAACACGTACCGGAAGATCACGTTGCTGAAGCAATTGCGGCAGCAGCACGGATCGAAGGCGCTGATCGAGATCGATGGTGGTGTCGGGATCGAGAACCATTCCAAATTGATCGCGACGGGCGCCGATGTGCTAGTGGCCGGTAACAGTGTTTTCGGTGCTTCCGATCCAACTTCGGCGATCGCTTCGCTCTCCCGATCGGAAACTGTTGTGAGCCGATCGTAGGCGGTCAACATCCTGTTCACAAAAAGACCGATCCGGCCGTTCGCGGATGATCCCGCCGGATACTTTCGGCCCATGTTGCGCCACCAGATCCTAGCCATTTGTGTGTTCGTTGCTGGTCTTGCCCATGCACAGAACACAGCTCATCCCGATCGCTGCAAAGCCCATACGATCAGTCAGCGTTTCCTACAGGACCAAGGGCTTCCCACCAACCTGCACAATGCCCTGCCACGTGTGCAGGATGCTGCTCGCGGAAGCGTTCTTTCCGTGCCTGTCGTTGTACACGTTGTTTACAACAACAGCAGCGAGAATGTGCCGAACTCGGCGATCAACGCGATGATCGCCGAGATGAACGCGGATTTCTCGCAAAGCAATGCTGACGTCGCGGGCGTACGCCCCGCCTTCACAGGCAACATCGCGAACGCCGAGATCGAATTCTGCCTTGCTCAGTTCGATCCGGCCGGAAATCCTACGACCGGGATCACGCGCACCTCCACCACTGAGACATGGTTTGATCCCGACCTGGAATACGACGACATGAAATCGGCACCGAAGGGGATCGCGCCGTGGAACCCTTCACAGTACCTGAATATCTGGATCTGCGATATAACCAGCGGCGCCACCGGGGGCATGGTCACTTTGGGTTATGCCTACCTGCCGGTCGGTGGTGTAGTCGGCACCGGGATCGACGGCCTCGTGGTGGATTACCAGTACGGTCTGCAACCGGGATCACGCACGGCAACGCACGAGATCGGGCATTACCTCGGCCTGGAGCATACCTGGGCCGATGATGACGGCTGCGGCGATGATGATGGTTTCACCGATACACCGCATACCGATACGCCGACCTTCTCCTGTGCCAATACATCATTGCAGAAATGTGGCGTGCTCACGCAGTACGAGAATTTCATGGATTACAGCAACTGTGCGGTGATGTTCACCACGCAGCAGCGCGCATACATGCGTGGGATCCTCAGCGGCGTCCGTTCGGGTCTGCTGGCATCCGGTGGTTGCGGCACCTCGGTACCCGGCGATCTGTGCATTCCCACTTCAGCGAACGGCACCGTCGAAGGCGATTACATCAACTCGGTCGTTCTCGGCAGCATCAACAACGTGAACAGCGGCGGATCGATGGAACCCACCTACACCGACTTCACCAGCACGTGGAGCGCAACCCTTTCACTGGGGAGCTCGCACACGCTTTCGATCCAGGGCGGCGATTACCAGCCCGATCATTACGCTGCATGGATCGACTATGATCACGACCTTGAATTCGAAGCGAACGAGAAACTGGGTGAATTCGTGACCGATCAGGCCTTGCAGACAGGCACGATCACCTTCACGGTTCCATCCGGCGCTCTTCTAGGTAACACGATCATGCGCGTGCGTGGTGTGTACCACAACACAGGCGAGCCTTCGCCCACCGATCCGTGCTACAATTATGGCTATGGTGAGACAGAGGATTATGCGATCGAGACCACCCCGAACACGGGCGGAGCGTGCATTCCCACCTCGGAAGTCGGTACGGCGGAGGGTGATTTCATAAACGGGGTCACTCTCGGCTCGATCAACAACGTGAACAGCGGCGGGGTCAGCGCACCGGCCTACTCCGATCTCACGTCCACATGGTCCACCACGCTGGCCCAGGGCGGCACGTATAACATCACGATCCAGGGCGGCGATTATGCACCGGATCATTACGCCGCATGGATCGATCATGATCAGGACCAATTGTTCGAACCCACGGAAAAACTGGGCGAATTCGTCACATCCACGCAGGGGCAGAGCCAGGTGATCACATTCACGGTACCTGCCAACTCCACGCCGGGCTCAACGGTATTGCGTGTGCGCGGCGTGTATCACAATGAAGGGGAGCCCACTCCCACCGATCCGTGCTTCAACTATGCCTTCGGCGAAACGGAGGATTATGGCATCACCATTGAAGAAGGAACGGCCACCGGCCCCTGTGTGCCCGGATCACAATACGGTACCGGCGATGGCGATTACATCAACGGCGTTACGCTGGAGGACATCGTGAACACGAACAGTGGATCGCAGGGTGGCCCTTCGTACACCGCATACACCAACTTCAGCACCACGCTGATCCGCGGAAGTGAATACCAGATCACGATCCAGGGCGGCGATTACTTCCCGGACCATTACGCGGCGTGGATCGACCTGGATGGCGATGACACTTTTACGATGGATGAAAAGCTCGGTGAATTCACCACGGATGCTTCCATGGAGACCGGCTCCATCACCTTCACCGTACCGAACACCGCATCGCTCGGCACCACCACCCTGCGCGTACGCGGGGTGTACCACGATGATGGCGAACCTGCACCGACCGATGCATGCTTCGCCTATGCCTACGGCGAGACAGAGGATTACCAGGTGACGATCGAGCAGATCACCGCGATCGGAACTGCAGGTCCAATGGAGCTATCGATCTATCCGAACCCGGCCACCGATCAGGTAACGATCGGCTTGTTGAACAACGATCCTTCGGTGATCGAGATCATCGATCCCACCGGACGGATCGTTCAGGCGGAAAATGCAAATGGACAGAACGTGATCGTTCCGATCGGTAAGCTCGCTGCCGGTCACTATTTCATACAAGTGAATCAGAACGGATCGATCTTGATCGCTCCGCTGCACGTAAGCGCACATTGACCGATCGTACGGATCGGGAACGAAGAAGGCCGGATCGCTCCGGCCTTCTTCATTGGTGCAACTTTTTCCGTGCGATCCACGTATGCACTATGGATATTTCCGCAAAATGCTTCCGGGAAACAGAATCACTGTCGTGTTGTTGGTGTTCCTGCTTGCGATCACAATGCAGGCGCAGCGTTCGGGCATCGGCATCAAGGCTGGTCCGCAATTGAACACGTACCGTGCGATCAACATCAGGACCACCATGCTTCCCGGTTTCTCCGCAGGAGCGTACTTCCCGATCCCCGCGGCAGCTCGGCTGGAGCTTCAGCCCGAAGTGCTGCTTTCCATGATGGGCACCGGTTTCATCGAACCGGATGGCGATCGGTCATCGATCCGCTCACTGTACATACATGCACCGGTTACCGCGAAGTATTTCCTCACCAGTGAAGTGAACCTGCAGGGAGGTTTCCAATTCGGGAAATTGATGATCGCGCAGCGGCTGGACAAGGAAGGGACCATCGATGTGCGGGAACGCATCAAGAGCTTCGACGCGGGTTTCCTGCTCGGCGCCGGTTATGACCTGCGATCGGGCCTGGACCTTACGGTAAGGTACTACAGTGGCATGCCCACGTTGTTCAAGGAGGATGATGCGCTTTTCCCGCGCAGCCGGAGCCTGCAGTTCACGATCGGAAAACGGATCGTGCAGATGAAAAGGCCGGGCTCCTCGAGGCGCCGGAAGTGATGAAGGCGTGCGGCTATCTTTGCCGCCATGGGTGCCAGACGGATCGCGATACTCGGCGGTGGCCAGCTTGGCCGCATGTTCATTGAGAACGCGCTCCGCTACAATGTGACGATCGATGTGATGGATCCCGATCCTGACGCGCCGTGCGCACGGCTGGCCGATCGGTTCGTGGTGGGATCGCTCAACGACCGTGAAGCCGTGATCGAATTCGGCCGTAACGCCGATGTGATCGGGCTGGAGATCGAGCATGTGAGCGTTGAAGGGCTTGAATCGCTGAAGGAAATGGGAAAGACAGTGATCCCGGATCCATCGGTTCTGCGCACCATCCAGGACAAGGGGCTTCAAAAGGAATTCTACCGAGAACATGGCATTCCTTCCGCTCCGTATGCATTGCTCGGATCGGAGAAGGAACTTGCTTCGCACGATCTTTATCCCGCGTTCCTGAAAACACGCCGTGGCGGTTACGATGGCAAAGGGGTGATGCCCTTGAACGATCCCCGATCACTCACGAGCGATTGGAAATGGCCATCCGTCCTGGAGAAAAAAGTGGATGTTCAACTTGAACTGGCGGTGATCGTTGTTCGTAACGCGAAGGGAACACAGATCACCTACGATCCGGTGGAAATGGTCTTCGACCCACGCTTCAACCTGGTGGATCACTTGCGCGCACCGGCACGGATCGACGCCAGCCTGCAGACAAAGGCCCGGAAACTCGCTTCACGTGTGGCGGAAGCATTCGCACAGCCCGGTGTTTACGCCGTAGAACTTTTTCTTTCAAATGAAGGAGAACTATTGGTGAACGAGACCGCACCGCGCGCGCACAACAGCGGCCATCATACCATAGAGGCCTGTTGCAGTTCGCAATTCGATCAGTTGCTCCGCCTTTACATGGGCTGGCCGCTTGGCGATCCAACCTTGAACGTTCCCGCAGCGATGATCAACCTGGTGGGTGAGAACGGCGCGGGTGAAGCACTGGTGAAGGGACTGGACGACGTGCTTCACATGCCGGGCACTTTCGTGCATCTCTATGGAAAGAAGGAGACCCGAACGGGACGGAAAATGGGCCACATCACCGTAACGGCAGGCGATCCGGCAGAGCTCGATCAGGCGATCGCGGTAACGAAAGTGCATTGCCGGATCGTTCCTTCAGAAGAGCACCAGATCGAGCCATCGGCATGAACATCCGATCCAACGCACACAATATCCGATACAGATGGTAGGGATCATAATGGGCAGCTCCAGCGATCTGGAGATCATGCAGGAAGCGGCAGATGTGCTTCGATCATTGGAGGTGGCGTTCGAACTCACGATCGTGAGCGCACATCGCACACCGGAGCGGATGTTCACCTATGCGAGAACGGCACATGAACGTGGCTTGAAGGTGATCATCGCAGGTGCCGGCGGGGCGGCGCACCTGCCTGGAATGGTCGCTTCGCTCACGGTCCTTCCTGTGATCGGTGTACCGATCCGGTCGCGCAATTCCATCGATGGTTGGGACTCACTTCTCTCGATCGTACAGATGCCTGCAGGTGTACCCGTGGCCACGGTGGCGATCAATGGATCACGCAATGCGGGAATACTCGCAGCCCAGATCATTGCCACCGCCGATCCGGCGGTGAGCAAGCGGCTGCAGCGATTCAAGAAGGAACAGGAAGAAAAGGTGCTCGATGGGATCCGATCCATGGAAGATCGATCTCCAGATCCGCTGAACGGTTGATCACTCCAAGATCACCGGTATCTGCACCTCCAGATCCGTAGTTCCACCGGCATTGGTGATGTCGCCCGCCTCCACTCCTTCAGCACTTTTATCGGGATCGTGCCGCAAGGTGACCTTCAACTGACCTTCGGAAGCGGCCAGCGTATACAGATTGAAATTCAGGCCCAATGGTTTTCCGTCCGCATCAAGATCAAGGTTGGAAATGGTCATGGTCAGATCGGTCGGCTCGAAGAAGAATTGGTGTTGTGCCGCTTCAGCCTGCACCTGTGAGGTAAGATCCACCGCAGGCGAAACACTTTCGTTCCTCAGGTTGATGGACACATCGTAATAACGGCCTGCCGGGATCGTATCAGCCACGGTCACAGGATCATTTCCACCGGCCCCATCAAGGTCCTTGTGGATCAATTCGAACGTTTCGTACACACCGCCGATCGGTTCGGTATCCGTGAATAACAGGCGCACTGTCGTGAATACCTCCGGCTGCTCCACAGGTTGTTCGGGCGCCGGGGGATCTTCCTCCTTGTTGCATCCTGTCGATAACAACATCGCCAATGGAAGGAAGAGGTAATGGTGATTTCCGGCATTCATGGTCCATTCAGATAAGTGGTGGAACAACGCAGCGAAGCATGGATCGGTATCCAGGGATCCCTTTGATCAAAGTTAAGTAAGCCTTCAGCGACTCGCTCGGTTGCGATGTTGCTCCCATTACTTTTGCGATCCATCAAAAGAACACATGCTCCAACCGCGACTCCTTCCCTTTCTGGTCTCTTGTTCTCTCATCATCAACGTGGGTGCGCAGAACACCTGGGAACCTTTCGGTGTGGGAGCTTCGGTGCAAAGCATCACCACCATCGATGATGCGATCCTTGTTTCGAGCTACGGCGCCGGTGGCGGCATCCTGCGGTCCCAGGATGATGGGGCGAATTGGGAACCGGCGATCAACGGCCTTCCAAGCAACCTGGTGCGTTCCGTAGGCCGTTCGGGTGGATTTCTTTTCGCCGGGCACAACACAGGGATCCATCGCTCGGCCGATGGTGGCGACAGCTGGGAACTGATGAACACCGGTATCCCGGCAGGTACCACTTATGCCGCGAAATTCTTCGAGGTGGGAAACCTCACACTGGCAGTGATGAACGGAAGCATCTCAAGCGGCGGCGGGATCTACAGATCGACGAACGGGGGTACAAGCTGGTCCATGGGGCATTCGGGCATGAGCACGAACCTCGCCGTGCACCATATCGACCATGATGCAACAGGAATCTACGCGGCAACAAGTGTTGGGATCTACCGTTCGGTGGATCAGGCCTTGAGCTGGCAGCTGCTTGGATCGGTGAACTACATCACATATTCATTGCAGATCGTGGGTGGCCGGATCATCGCGATCACCAGTTTCGGCGTGCTTCGCACGGATGATTATGGAGCCACCTGGAGCACTGCGGCCACAGGCGCACCCACCGCGCCGGCGCGCGGTGAACTCGTGGCCTACGATGGAAAATTGTACGCGATCATCTCCACGGGTCCCGGAAGTTCGCAGGTGTACCGTTCACTCGACAATGGTGCCTCGTTCAGCGTATTCAACAACGGGCTTTCAGCCACCGATCAATTGAACCAGAACCAGTTCCACGCCGATCAGGAGAACCTCTACCTCGGCGCCCTGAACGATGTGTACGCATTGCCGGGAAGCACTGTAGGCATAGCTGGAGCGCAGCACCATTCGATCACGATCCATCCGACCGTATTCATGGATGCTTTTGCGATCGATCTCTCCAGCAATTCAGGGAATTCATCGGTACATCTGATCGACATGAATGGAAAGATCGTGTTGAGCAAGGATGGTCTTCCCGCCTCACAAATTCGCATTGAACGTGGAACGCTTGCTGCCGGGATCTATAGCTGCATAATCATCGACCACAGCACAGGCAACCGGTTCTTTGCAAGCCAGGTGATAGCGCAATGAGCCTGGGAGCACCGCTGCGGCATATCGGCGTTTTCACTTCGGGCGGCGATAGTCCGGGAATGAACGCTGCGATCCGCGCGGTGGTGCGTACAGCACATTTCAACGGGATGAAGGTCACCGGATTCCTGGGTGGTTTCGATGGACTGATCCACGACCGCACCAGGGAACTGGGCCCGCGTGATGTGAGCAACATCATCCAGCGTGGTGGCACCATCCTGCGATCGGCACGTAGCGAGGAATTCCGCACGCCCGAAGGCCGGTCCAAAGCCAAAGCGATCCTGGATCGACATGGTGTACAGGCATTGGTTGCGATCGGTGGTGATGGCACTTTCGCCGGTGCGTTGAAGTTGCAACAGGAGCACGGTGTGAAGGTGATCGGCCTGCCCGGCACCATCGATAATGATCTTGCAGGTACCGATAATTCGATCGGTTACGATACTGCGGTGAACACGGCGTTGATGGCCATCGATCGCATCCGTGACACCGCTTCATCACATGATCGATTGTTCTTCGTGGAAGTGATGGGCCGCGACACCGGTTTTCTTGCGCTGGCAAGTGCTATCGCGGGCGGGGCGGAATATGTGATGGTCCCCGAACGAAAGGAAAGGATCGATGATCTGGTGGAGACACTTGCGAATTCGGCCGGGACCAAATCCTCGAGCATCGTGGTGATCGCTGAAGGCGATGAGGAAGGCGGGGCTTTCGAGATCGCCCGGAAAGTGAAGGAACGCTTCACACATTACGATACACGAGTGTCAGTGATCGGCCATATGCAGCGCGGTGGATCGCCAACCGTGAACGATCGGCTTCTCGCAAGCCGCACCGGCGTGGCCGCAGTGGAGGCATTGATCGATGGAAAAAGCAACGTGATGGTGGGAATGGTGAACGGCAGGATCTCATACACCCCGTTCGAACTTGCGATCGGAAAGAGAAAGGAACTGGATCCGGATCTGTACAGGATCCTCGGGATCCTGGCCACTTGAAATGAGAAAAACCTCCGGCATGCGGAGGCTTCCTCATTTTCCCCAGGCCTGCTTACTGCCTCACAAGCCGGGAATGCGCCAGCGGTCTGCCATCCGTATCGAGCGCAGTTACCACATAGATGCCCACCGGGAGGGCGCCAAGATCGTATCGTCTTGCGATCGGAGCACTGAAGACCAGCGATCCGGCCATGTCATGCAATAGCACTGAAGCGAAACTGGTGAGGTCACCTGCAAGTTCGATCGCTCCCAGCGTGGGATTGGGATGCATCGCAAACCCGAAGCTCCCGTTCATCTCCCCTAAGCCCACGATCGCCGCATACTGGCAGGCATCACCAATACCATTCCCATTGGTATCCGCCTGGTCGGGATTATAGGTCCACGTGCAATTGTCACATGCATCCCCGATCCCATCGTTGTCAAAATCCTCCTGCAACGGATCGTTCGCGAAGGGACAGATGTCCTCACAATCCAACAGCCCATCGAGATCCGCATCCTGATCAGGATCGATCCCCGTTGAACCACCGGCGCAAGTCCCGCAGTCATCGATCGCCGCGGATCCACCGGGGACGCCCGCACAATCCAACGGAAGGCCGGCACATTCGCAGTTTGCATTCCAGCTGTCATTACCGGTGAGCGCATTGCCATCATCGCACGAAGTTCCTGGCAAAGCCGATCCGTTCGCTACGCCGAGGCAATCGAACGTAACAGCCGTTCCAACGCATTCACAGTTCGCATTCCATGTGTCGTTGATCGTGTTCGCATTGTTGTCGTCACACGAAGTTCCTGGTAAGGCCGATCCATTCGCCATGCCGAGGCAATCGAAGATGACAGCCGTTCCAACGCATTCACAGTTCGCATTCCATATATCATCGATCGTGTTCGCATTGTTGTCGTTGCACGAAGTTCCCGGGAACGCCGACCCGTTCGCTACGCCGAGGCAATCGAAGTTCACTGCAGTTCCAATGCACTGGCAGTTCGCGTTCCAGGTATCGTTGATCGTACCTGCGTTTCCATCGTTGCAGGAAGTTCCCGGCAACGCCGATCCATTCGCTACGCCAATGCAATCGAAGGTGACAGCTGTTCCAGCGCACTCACAGTTCGTATTCCAGGTATCGTTGATCGTGTTCGCATTGTTGTCGTTGCACGAAGTTCCTGGTAAGGCCGATCCATTTGCTACACCGAGGCAATCGAGGATGACAGCTGTTCCAGCGCACTCACAGTTCGCATTCCATGTGTCGTTGACCGTGTTCGCATTTCCATCGTTGCAAGCCGTTCCTGGCAACGCCGATCCATTCGCTACGCCAATGCAATCGAAGGTGACAGCTGTTCCAGCGCATTGACAGTTCGCATTCCAAGTGTCGTTGATCGTACCTGCGTTTCCATCGTTGCAGGAAGATCCGGGGATTGAACTTCCACCGGCAACACCAGCGCAGTCGATCGGTTGACCAACGCACTGACAGTTCGCATTCCACGTATCATTTCCGGTGTTCGCATTGCCATCGTTGCAGGCCGATCCCGGAGTTGCATTTCCACCGGCAACACCAGCGCAATCGATCGGCTGACCAATACACTGGCAGTTCGCGTTCCATGTATCATTCCCTGTGTTCGCATTGTTATCGTTGCACGAAGAACCAGGTGTCGCCGATCCATTTGCTACACCGAGACAATCGAAGTTCACTGCAGTTCCAACGCACTGGCAGTTCGCGTTCCAAGTGTCGTTGATCGTACCTGCGTTTCCATCGTTGCAAGCCGATCCTGGAGTTGCATTTCCACCGGCAACACCCGCGCAATCGATCGGCTGACCAATACACTGGCAGTTCATGTTCCAAGTATCATTTCCGGTGTTCGCATTGCCATCGTTGCAGGCCGATCCCGGAGTTGCATTTCCACCGGCAACACCAGCGCAGTCGATCGGTTGACCAACGCATTGGCAGTTCGCGTTCCATGTATCATTTCCGGTGTTCGCGTTGTTGTCGTTGCACGAAGTTCCCGGCAGGGCCGATCCGTTCGCTACGCCGACGCAATCGAAGGTGACAGCCGTTCCAGCGCACTGACAGTTCGCATTCCAGGTATCGTTGATTGTGTTCGCGTTGCCATCGTTGCAAGCCGATCCTGGAGTTGCATTTCCACCGGCAACACCCGCGCAATCGATCGGTTGACCAATGCATTGGCAGTTCGCGTTCCATGTATCATTCCCTGTGTTCGCATTGTTATCGTTGCACGAAGAACCAGGAGTCGCCGATCCACTTGCTACACCGAGACAATCGAAGTTCACTGCAGTTCCAACGCACTGGCAGTTCGCGTTCCAGGTATCGTTGATCGTGTTCGCATTGTTATCGTTGCACGAAGAACCAGGAGTCGCCGATCCATTTGCTACACCCAGGCAATCGAAGTTCACTGCAGTTCCAACGCATTGGCAGTTTGCATTCCATGTATCGTTGATCGTGTTCGCATTTCCATCGTTGCAGGAAGTTCCTGGAGTTGCATTTCCACCGGCGATGCCAGCGCAGTCGATCGGCTGACCTACGCACTGGCAGTTCGCATTCCAGGTATCATTTCCGGTGTTCGCATTGCCATCGTTGCAGGCCGATCCGGGAGTAGCATTTCCACCGGCAACACCAGCACAATCGATCGGTTGACCTACGCACTGGCAGTTCGCGCTCCATGTATCATTCCCGGTGTTCGCGTTGTTGTCGTTGCACGAAGTTCCCGGCAGGGCACTGCCTCCGCTTACACCAGCGCAATCCACCGGATCGGAACCACTGGCTGTGGCGATCGCGCCAAGAGACGGATTGTAGTAGCTACCGCTGCTGTTTGTCTCCAACTTCACTGCTCGCACCATGTATTCTCGTCCGCTGATGAACGGGATCGCCGCATTGAGATAGCTCGTTCCGGTGACAAGATCCGCCGTGAGGCGTGTGATCACCTGCGTGTTCGGTTCGAACTGGTAGATGTGGTATCCGGCAACGGGCTCGGCCGATGCGGTCCAACTGAAGGATGCCGTACCGTTGGAGTTCGTGATCGAAAGGTTCGATGGTGGTGACACCATTTTCATCCTCAAGGTGGGGTCGCCCATCAAGGCCAGATGCACGCGCCCGATGCTGCCCTGCCAACCATCGTTCATCGGCACATACAGGCCGGAATTGTTCATGGTGATCATGGTGCTGTAACCAATGTTGTCGCCCATGGCCATGTGGTGGAAATACCATGCGGGCATTCCTGCCCAACAACTGGTGAGCGCACTGCCTTTCGCGATCGGTGCACGCAGGAAGTTGTTCTTGTTGTCCCAATCGCCGAAGTAGCTTCCCAATGACATGTTGAACACCCCACCTGTATTGCCGTTGGCATAATCGTAACTGGTACCAACATTGTTCGCGCCATTGAAGGTGGGTTCGCCGTTGATCCATTCCTGCGATCCTCCGCCGCTGGAATATGTCCACAAATAACTCTGGCCGTTCACGAGGCTATGGAACGCCGTGCCGTAGGGATTCGCGACGGTGATGTTAGCAGGACCGACCAGCGGAGTGATGTTGCGCCACGCACTTGCCGCGAGCGGATTGCTCACCCATTGCAGGTTATCGAAGATCAGTCCGCGCACCTGTGGTGACCATTCCTTCCGCTTGTACGAACGTGCCCGATCGAGATAGTTCTTCAGCAGTTGAACTTCACCTTGGGGAAAGGCCGGCATATCGTACAGATCCACGCGGCCCACCTGCAACTCAAGGTCTGATGGGAAGTTGCTTTGATCGAATTTCCCATCGCCCGGAATGTTGCGGTTCGCACTTCTCTGGGCGCCATTGTTGTTCACGGAATTGTCCGTCCACGTGCCGGTGAGCTCACCGTAATAACCATCGCAAGGCCATGCACCCACATGCTCGGAATGTCCATCCGGGGCGGCATTACCCGAATAAGGTACCGGCACATGGCCGATGATGTAGACGGCTTTAAGGTCGTTGGGCGATTCATTGTAACGGCCGATCACCACATTTCGCACGCTGCTCGCTGATTGTGTAGGAGAAATATCATTCCTCACAACAGCCCAACCATCAGCACGAAGATCGAGGGTGAGTTCCTGCAATTCCTCATCGATCTGCGGGGCGATCGAATTGTCCACCAGCAGAAGGATCTTTCCGCGGTAATCGGGGGCGCCAACCTGTATGCCCGTGCTGATGTAACCGTTCGCCGATCCATTGCGCACCACGCGGTATTCATAATTGATGCCGGTGGAGACCGTATTGTCCTGGTATTGTGTGGCCGATGATGATAGCGTTGCGATCGCACTTCCCCAGGTTGTCACCCCTTTCACCTTCCGGTAGATCGCGATCGAACTTGTGCCCGGGTGCGAAACCCAGTTTATCGTTATGCTCGGTGGATCGGCCTGTATCGAAGCGGAAAGCTTAACGGCCGCGTTCTCCGAAGAAGTTTGGGCGATCGAAGGGATCACCAGGAAAATGCAGGCGAGATAGAGAAGAAATTGACGTCCCATTGGCTGATGGTTCGGTTTGATGCATTCCTTCATTCACGTTAGGCTTACCAGGCAGTGATAAGCTGTGTGAAGGATCGCGGTGCCTTTGTACCCCGGAACCGACGCAAGGGTTACGTAAGTGGATGATCCCGGTGTGGAATTGGCATCAGCACCGATCGAATGGCCGGTTCAGCACCCTTTGCGATAGAGGGTTAAATCGGGTATGATTAACTTCGAAGCATTGTTGCGGACGAAACCGATCGGGTGGTGGAACGTATAACCGCACCCATATACGCGCACGAAGGTCGATCGACCTTCATTTCCATATTAGATGCATAAGACAGTAAACGGGTTCTTCAAGGCTACGCTGGAAAGATCTCCCAATGCAGTGGCGATCATCGATGGCCAGCATTCGCATAGCTACAAGCAGTTGGCGGACCAGGTGGAGCGAATAGGCCACTACTTGAAAGGCAGTGGCCTCACCCAAGGGACCGTAGGCCTTTGTCTCGATCGGTCGCCGGAGCTGATCATCAGCGTACTGGGCATCATCGAAGCCGGTGCCGCCTACGTCCCGATCGACCCCGCCTACCCCACCGATCGCATCGCCATGATGCTGGAGGATGCGAAGCCAGGTGTGGTGATCACCAGTAAGGAGCATCAGCACCTGTTTGATGGAACTGGAGCGAAGATCTTATTGATCGAGGTACTCGATCAAACCCTCACCCCCAACCCCCTCTCCCAAGGAGAGGGGGCTCGGGCCTCGCTAAAAGACCCCGCCTACGTCCTCTTCACCAGCGGAAGCACCGGCCGGCCGAAAGGAGTGGTGATGCACCACGCCCCGCTCGTGAACCTGATCCAATGGCAACTGCGCACCAGCGTTTGCGGCCTTGGCGATCGCACCCTGCAGTTCGCGCCGATCAGCTTCGATGTAAGCTTCCAGGAGATCTTCACCACGTTCGCCCAAGGCGGAACATTGGTATTGATCACCGATGAAGATCGATTGAATTCGACCCAGCTTCTGCGGAAGATCATCGCCCAGAAGATCAACCGGATCATCGTGCCCTTTGTGGCATTGCAGTACCTGGCGGAAGCGGTCGAACGCACCGGCGAAGTGCCCACCACATTAAAGGAGGTTTTCACCAGCGGCGAGCAACTGAAGATCACCCCGGCGATCGCGAACCTCTTCAAACAAATTCCGGGATGCCGCTTCTGCAACCAATATGGCCCCACTGAAGGACATGTGGTGAGTGAACTTGAATTGAAAGGCGATCCTTCCAGATGGCCTGCGCTGCCGAACATCGGCAAGGCCATCGACAACGTGAAGCTCCTGATCCTCGACGACGGGATGAAGCCGGTGAAACCCGGTGAGGAAGGAGAGCTCTACCTCGGTGGCGCGTGCGTGGCCACAGGGTACATCAACCGGTCGGATCTTACTGCGGAACGTTTTCTCGACGATCCTTTTGAGGAAGCGGGCTTGTCAGGCCGAGCGGAAGAGCCTGCCCCGAGCGGAGTCGAGGGGAGGCTTTACAAGACCGGAGACCGCGCGATCGAACTCC
>JAEZDL010000253.1 GCA_023418095.1 Bacteroidota bacterium | reverse complement strand
GATCGCGCAGATCGATGCTGATCGGCGGATCGGCGAGCGCGACGGGTGCAGCCGTCATCACACCGAGGTGATTGCGGTGGCGAAGCGCCACATGGTACATCCCGCTCTCCACGCAGAATCCAACAGGGCTTACACCATCAACGGAGACGACATCCGCATCACGTTGGATGAAGCCGGCACGCGCCGCAACTATGATCGTTGGATCGGTGGGATCGCGTAATTCCACCAGGACCCAGTCGACCAAGGCGTTCCCCCCACTTTCCACGAACACGGCCGGTGATGTGGTCGCGAGTTCTTCCAAGGTGTGGCCCATTGCGGTATAAGGTTCGTTCAACGGGATGAGACCTGCCTGGCGTAGATCGGCATTCATCCACGGACCGGGCGCGGAATATGCACCATCGAGGATCGCCTTCAATTGAATGAAAACACCGGCGCAATCAGGCTTATCGTACTTCGCCACGAAAGCATCCTGCATGGTCGCAGTGAGCAACGTGGTGTTGCCACCTGGATCCATGTCGATCGTGTTGCGGAATTCACCTGCGATATGGATGCTGTTGGTGGGGGAGAGGGCCACGGTGTTGCCGATATCGTTCGCGCCGCTGCCGATGTTCATTCCCCAGTTCAGCGCTCCGGCGGAACTGTACGAGACAAGGAAGATGTCGCCACCGCCATTGCTGATGATGTTGAGCGTATCCTGGCCGGGATCGATGTCCATGGTGCCACCGAAGACACCGGTGACGTATACGTTGTGTTGGGCATCCACAGCAACATCAAGTCCTTCGTTCAGGAAGCTTTTCAAAAGAAATCCCCAGGCGAAAGTGATGTCCGAATTCAACTTCATCACGAACGCATCTTCGAACGCGCTTCCGGGCACCACGAAACTTCCCGGACCTGGATCCAGATCGGTGGGACTGGTTAGCCGCCCGGTGATCACCACGCTGCCATCATTGCCCACGGCGATCGAGCGGCTTCTTTCGGTGCTTGTGCCGCCGATCCGGTGTCCCCATTGAAAGATCCCGGCACTGCTGAGCTTCACATTGAAGATGTCCTCGATGCCCGCACTGGTCACATTCACTACTCCTGCTCCTGGATCGAGATCCATGGTATTCCGGAATTCACCGGTGATGAATGCTGCGCCTGCGACATCCACCGCAACGCCATAGGCCTGATCATTGCCAGTGCCACCGATCGCATGGCCCCAAATGAAATTGCCGTTCACATCCAACTTCTGTACGAACACATCGTTCTGCCCATTGCCTCCTGCATTCGTGACGCCTGCACCCGGATCGAGATCCGCGGTCGCACCAATCAGCCCGGTAGTGATGATGTTCCCGTTCGCATCCACCGCCACATCATTGCCGGCATCGTTCCCACCACCGCCGAACAAGCGCCCCCAGAGAAAATTGCCCGATGGGCCGAGCTTGATCACGAAGACATCGAAGGTGTTGTTGTTGGATATCACGGTGTGCGTGCCTGTGGTGGGATCGAGATCCACGGTGCCGCTGACCCTTCCGGTGATCACGATGTTGTTCTCATCATCGGTATCCACCCCAAGTCCCTGATCGGCGCCGGTGGAACCGATCGACGCGCCCCAGAGGAAATTCCCATCGGGATCCAGCTTCTGGATGAACACATCCGAACTGCCGGGATTGGTAATGTTGAAAGTGCCGGGTCCGGGATCGAGATCAACCGTAAGGGTGAAGCTGCCGGTGGTGATCGTATTTCCCTGCCCATCCACCGTGGTGGCGAGAGCGATCTCCTGCTGCGTGCCGGAGATGGAGCCGGCCCACTGAAGCGATTGTGATGCAGCGGGCAGCATGATCGGGATCGAACCGATCGCAATGATCTCACGCATGGTCATCATTACCGGAAGTGTTGGTGAGAAGTGAAAGTAGATCGGGGATTCGCCGATCATGGCCCATGAACCGAAATGTCACATTCCGATCGGGCGCGAGGGTTGGAATGCCGATCGATCAAGATCCGGCTCCTCCTCGCTGTCCATGGAAGGAATATTCAGCCGAAGCTTACATGGCTGAACAACTTCGATCGCGCTTGGGGCCGATTCCTGCGCGCGCTGCTTCACAGGCATTGCAATAGGTCTTTCCGTCACATCCTTCAAAACCCGGGCAGTCCATGGTACACGGCCCATTGTGCACCAGATCCGGATCGAAGCAATTCCGATCCTCTTTGCTGCAGCCGATCGCTCCGAACGCGATCACGATGATGATCGACAGGGCCCGCATCGTTCTATTTTCATGTGAAGTTATCATCACACGAAGCTTCCGCCGCACGCCGTTGGTAACATTGCAGATCCATGAAATTCACCGCTGCCGATATCGCGTGGCACATGCAATTGTTCGCTGCCGGACTGCGCCATGAGTGGATCACGCCGAACGCCATGTTGTACGCGTGGGAGAGCGATCTGCTCACCGTTACCCCGGAAGGGCATGTGTGCGAGATCGAGATCAAATGTTCGATCGGCGATCTGAAGAACGATCTGCGCAAGCCCAAGCACGGCCAGGGAATGTTGATGAACGGATCATTCATGGTGAAGCCCGAAGGGATCGCGTTCACGCCGAACGAGGAGCGTGAGCATTTCCGCCAAAGGGCCGGGGCTGTGCAATGCAGGCGACCGAATTATTTCTGCTTCGCGATGCCGTGCCAGGTCTACCGATCGCGGGCTAACATCCGCATTCCCGCGTACGCCGGCGTTTACACGATAGATGAGCAGGGCCGCATCTTCGAAGAGAAACGGCCGATCCAGTTGCACAACCAACGGATCGCGGCCGATGATCTTCTGGCGTTGGCGCGCAGGATGCATCATCGCTATTGGAACGAGATCCGCAAGGCTCGGCACGAGCCCGATCCCGTGGTTTCGGAGGAAGAGCAGATCCCGATCGATGCGGCTGGATAAGTTCCTTTGGTGCGTAAGGCTCTATAAGACGCGCAGCATCGCCACCGATGCCATGCGCCGCGGCCAGGTGAAATTGAACGGTCGTGAGGTGAAGCCATCGGCCGAAGTGAAGCCGGGCGATCTATTCTCCTTGCGCGAACCGCCCGTCTGGCGCAGCTGGAACGTGCTGGAGATACCTGCTTCACGCGTTGGCGCCAAACTGGTGCCGGGTCTGATCCAGGAGATCACTTCCTTCGAAGATCTTGAAAAACTGCAGCTTGCCGGAATGGTGAAAGCACAGCATCGCGAACCCGGCTCGGGCAGGCCCACGAAGCGCGATCGGCGGGACATGGATCGGTTCAACGCAGGTTGATCCGTACTGCATTCGTGATGGAACGTCCCATCCCATAATTAACACTTCTTCAAGCGATCCGCCGATCATGCGGGATCGGTGGTGATAAATTCGGGATCACCAAGCCTTCATGCCATGGAACGCAGACTATTGCTCCTGCCTCTTTTCGCGGTTGTGGTAACACTTCCACAGCGTGCCAGATCGCAAAGTGAAGCGAACGATCGAAAGGTCACGATCGAGATCACCACCACGGAGAACGGCAACACTTCCACCATAAAGATCGATCTGGACAATGCGAGCGAAGAAGAGATCGAAAGCGCCTTGAAAGAGCTCGATGTGATGGATCATTTCGTCGTGAACGGAGATGATGAGAATGTGGTGATCGATATCCGCCGTTTCGGGAACGACGACGAGGAAGGCGATCGCCATGTACGCATGCGCATGGCACCGGTGCCGGGTATGCCGGGCATTCCACCAACTCCGGGAACGGCGGTGGAGGAGCCTTACACATGGCTCGGGGTGAACACCATGGAAGTGGATCTCGAACTGGCGAAAAGCCGGGATCTTCCGGTGGAAAGCGGAGTGCTCATACTGCAAGTGATCGAGGATTCACCCGCGAGCGAAGCCGGGCTGCAAGAAGGTGATGTGATCACCGAAGTGGATGGCCAGGAGATCGATGATCCGAAGGAATTATCGGAAACGATCCGATCCAAGCAGGCTGGCGATCGAGTGAAGATCACCTACCATCGTGGAAAGAAGAAAGAGAACGTGAACGTTGAACTCGCCGAACGCGAGGGAAGATCGTATGCCTATGCGTTCGGTGGGCCAGGTTGGGAGCGTGGCGACATGGATGAACATATGCGGCCTTTCGTTGGACCGCGCGCGTTCCTGGGTGTTACTCCGGGCGAAGGCGAAGGGGCCGTGATCGGAAGCGTTGAAGAAGGATCGGCCGCGGAGGAAATGGGCCTGCAAGCACGTGATGTCATCCATGCGGCGAACGGCGAAGAGATCGCGGACTTCGCGGCACTGTCGAAGAAGATCGGAAGCATGAAGCCAGGGGACGCGATCACCCTCTCGATCGAAAGGAGTGGAGTGCCGCAGGAAATTTCCGGTACTCTCGGCGAACGTGAGATGTCGTTCAACTTCAACATGCCGGATGCAAGATCCTTCAACTTCGACATGCATGGCCTGAGCGAGCAGGAGCGCGCCGATCTGCGCATGGAGATGGACAAATTGCGTGAAGAAATGGACAAGCTTCGGGAAGACCTTGGCGCCGATCTACGCAGCGAAACGCGCATCACGATCGAAAGCCGCAAGCTTACGGAGGAAGAAAAGCAGATATTGGAGCAAAAGGGTGTGAAAGGCCTGGACAACGAACTCGATCTCGGCGATCTGCGCATCTTCCCAAATCCCAGCAACGGCTTCTACCGCATCCAGTTCGATGTGGCGGAAAAAGGCGATCTGACGGTTGATGTGCACGATGCTTCCGGCGAACGTGTCTACCAGGAGAAGATCACAGGCTTCAAGGGTAGATATGAGCGCACGCTCGATCTGAGCGACAGGGCCAGCGGGAATTACTTCTTGGTGATCGGCCGCAATGGCAAGGCGACATCAAGAAAATTGGTGAAGCAGTAAAGCGATCTTGGAAAGAAGGTGAAGGCGGCGCCGATCGGCATCGCCATTTCGCTTCTCGTTAGTTTTGTCCGCACCGATCCGAGATGAACCTGATCCTGCGACTGATCGTTTCCACCATCGCCGTGCTCGTGGCCGATCTGCTGTTACCCGGTGTGGAGGCGAAAGATCTGGTCACCGGCCTCCTTGTCGCCGTGGTGCTTGGACTACTCAACACCTTCGTGAAACCACTGCTGTTGTTGCTCACGCTTCCTGTCACCGTGCTGACGCTCGGGCTCTTCATCCTGGTGATCAATGCGGCACTGGTGCTTCTTGCCGCGCGTATCGTGCCTTCCTTCACCGTCGATGGTTTCTGGTGGGCGCTCCTCTTCAGCGTGATAATGTCCGTAGTGCAGGGATTGCTGCAAGGCATGGATAAGCCACGGAATGGACCGCCGCGCAGCGGTGGTGGATGGCAGCGGATCGATCGCTAGATCCGATCGCGGCCGTCCAGCAAATTCCCGATCCCGCCGAGCAAGCTGCCTTCCTCACGCCGCTTGCCACCTTCGCTGGGTGCGGAACGAACGATGTTGTCCGCCAGGCGGCTGAAGGGCAGGCTCTGGATCCACACTTTTCCAGGTCCGCGCAACGTGGCGAAGAAAACGCCCTCACCACCGAACAATGTATTCTTGATCCCGCCCACGAACTGGATGTCGTAATCCACTTCGGCGGTCATGCCCATGAGGCAGCCGGTATCCACTTTCAACAATTCGCCGGGCGCCAGATCGCGTTCCACAAGCGTGCCGCCCGCGTGAACGTAGGCCATGCCATCGCCCTCCAGCTTTTGCATGATGAAACCCTCGCCCCCGAAGAGGCCGGCGCCGATCTTCTTGCGGAACGCCAGGCTCACAGCAACTCCTTTCGCGGCACAAAGGAATGAATCCTTCTGGCATATCAACCGGCCGTTGAATTTCCTTAGGTCCATCGCCAGGATCTTGCCGGGATAGTTCGCGGCGAACCAAACGGTACGACGACCTGTGGTGGCGTTGGTGAAAGCGGTCATGAACAGGTTCTCACCGGTGAGCACACGCTTGCCCGCGCTCAGCATCTTGCCGAGAAAACCCTGCTCCTGGCCCGATCCATCGCCGAAGATCGTCGCCATCTGGATGCCATCATCCATCATCATCATCGATCCGGGCTCGGCGATCACGGTCTCCTGCGGATCAAGGGTGATCTCCACACATTGCATGTCATCACCGAGAATGCGGTGATCGATCTCGTGCGCTTTCGTGGTCTGAAGGCTGTTCATGGCGGTGATTGGATTTGTCCTGCAAAACTGATCATCCTATCGATCGATATCTGCACGATCCTCCGATCGGCGTTGTAGCGCTACGGATGGCCGATCGATCGGATGAGCGGAACGCCCCCTGCCCGGGATGGAAGCGGCAGCCCGGTGAAGTGCAGGCCTACGCATGTGAGGAGCGAGGAGGCGACCAGCGGAAGCCACCGCAGCCCCACATGCGTTGGCCGTAACGAACCGGCTACAGCGGACAGCCCGATAAGGCGGCCAACTGATAGTCATGAGTCCACTGAGTCATGAGTCGTGAGTCCGGACC
>JAEZDL010000194.1 GCA_023418095.1 Bacteroidota bacterium | reverse complement strand
TCCTTGGGTTTCTTTTCCTTGTACTGGTCCAGCACCCATTCCAGGGCGCTGCGGTTGCCGAGCTTGTATTGCCAGGCTTCGGCGGGGATGCCTTTCAGCAGGCTTAGCTCATCCAGTTCTATGATGCCGGCGGTCTTGTCGGCCTTCAGCTTCACTTCTACTTTGAATTCGCGCTGGTAGAGTGGTTCGGGTTCGGCGAGATCATCCAGCAACGTTTTCTTTTTCTTCTTCGCTTCGCTCTTTGTTTCGCTGCTGATCAGTTCCAGCGGGTACGGTTCCACGGTCTCGTAGCCGATGTGCAGATCCATCAGTTCCTTGCCCCAGCGGCTCCATTGCCAGAAATCGGAGTAGAACGGAATGCGCGGGAACTCGCGCTTGAGGTTGAGTGCGTATTTCTCGCGGTATACCGGATCGTGCAGCACCGCGTACACGTAGTGGAAGATCGCTTCCTTCGTTATGCTTTGATCAGAATAGTGATCGGTGAATTGCTTTAGGCCCCAGTCGGTGAGGTTGTCGTGGCGGGTGCCATCGGTTCCGTATCGGAAAAAGGGGATAATCGTAGTTGCTCGCGAACCGAATCCTTGATCTACGAGTTGGTCTGAAGCGAAAAAGAGAAGTTCTACTTGTGGGTGAATTGTGAGAGTAATTGCTCTATTGGGATTATGTTCGGCAATACCCCAGATGTATTCATTTTGATATGCTCGATGAGTAATGATTCGATCAACATACCCGGCTAGCTTCGTAAATGGACGGTATAGAACTGAGCGTATTCGTTCATAATTGAATGACAGCTCACTACCTTTTGTCATATGCTTTTCCAGTTCTTCAGTCCACTTTATGGATCGATCAACGAAATCATTCACCGGCTGTTTCTTATCTGCTTCCTCCTTCCATCGGCGTTGTTCTTTTTGATAAACATCACAGAAGTATCGAACCTGTTTTGCTAAAGCTTTTTCATCCTTCTCATAAACCCATTCATCTCTATTTGTGACTGTGCCGAGTGAGAAGAGAGACACTAGTGCTTGTCCTTCACGCCCCATTTTCACTTCCTTATCTGCAAGCGGAATGAATGACTCCCAATCGCTCTCACCGGGCCGAACCCAGTTGTTTAGTTTGTCGGAGATGAGTTCAGTGAATTGAACATTGCTCAATTCTTCCTGCGCCCTGAACCAATCCAGCTTCTCTTCCTTCCGCAGTTCATCCTTCAATTCCGTATAGAAGATCCGGCACGCTCCAGGCTTTTGTTCCTGCCGCACCAGAAAGCAAACTGCCACGCCGGTCTGTATGCCGAAGACATTATGCGAGGTGCCAGCGATCTTCGGGTTGGCGCGCACATCGCTGTGCGTATCGATGATGTAGCAATGTGAGAATTCATCCTGCACGCATTTACGAAAGCCATCGAACGTGCGGCTATCGATGAAGCTGCGGTTGGTGATGAAGGCGATGATGCCGTTACGATCCACGCGATCCATTGCCCAGCGGTGGAAACGCGCATACATATCATACACTTTCGTCTTCTGCGCGGTGCTGTGCTTGATGTACGTGTCCTTGATCCGCTTGTCGATCACCGGATACGTGCGGTTTTTGTTGTTCTCGTTCTCGTTCTGCTGGTTCGCGTTGTAAGGCGGATTGCCGATGATCACACTGATCTTGCGTTCATTCTGCCGCTTGATCCGCTCGGCATTCACGCTGCTGAGGCCGAAGATGTCGTGTTGCTTGCCGCCGTATTCCAGCGCGCCGGTATTGTCCAGCGTATCCACGAAGCAGAGGTTGGGGAACTCCGCGTAGTAGCCCATCTTCTGCTTGAAGGTGTACTCGATGTTGAGGTTGGCCACGTAGTAGGGGAGAATGGCCACCTCGTTGGCGTGGATCTCGTTCTTGTACTTGTAGTCCAGGTCCTGCTTGGGCAGGTGATCGATGAGATCGGTGAGGAAGGTTCCCGTGCCAGTGGCGGGATCGAGGATCTCCACGTTGCGGCTGCTGAGCGTTTTTCCAAAATGCCGGTGCAGCAGTTGATCGGTGCTGCGGATCATGAAGCGCACGATCTCGTTGGGCGTGTACACCACGCCAAGCCGGTCGGCGGCCTTCGGGTTGTACACCTTGTAGAAGTGCTCGTACAGCACCTTTAGGAACTGCTGCTTCTCGTGGTGGTCATTGATGCTGGCCGCGGCCGCGTTGATCGCTTCGTAATAATGCTCCAGCTGCCCCAGCAGGTTCTTCCGCTCGCTATAGCTGAAGAGCTTGCCCAGCAATTCCTCCAGTTCCCGCGCGATGTTGTTCTGCCGGTGGAAATCCGGCTCATCGAAGATCTTGTTGAAGATGTCGGCCGTGAGGATGTGCTGGATCATCATCTCGCGCACATCGGCCGCGGTGATCTCCGGGTTGATCTCCGCCTGGCAAAGCACCAGGAACTGATCGCGCGCCTTTGCGTACTCGGGATCCACGGCCGCCCGCTCGATCCGATCGCGCAGCGTTTCCAGGATCTGCGGGATATCCTGCTTGAACTGCTTGAGCGCCTCCTCGAACTTCCGCGCCTCGGGATGTTTGTGGTTGACGAACAGGTTCAGGATCGTATCCAGCTTCTCCGGATCGCTGAAGAGCACGCGCATCACCTCGCGTCCTTCCTGGATCAGCACGGCGGTCTGGCTGTCCTCGAAAAGAATGTTCCGATCGGGATAACCTTTCTTGAACTTCTTCTCGATCTCGTCATCGATCACATCCGCTTCGTCCTTGCTTTCCCAATAGCCGTAATCCAGGCGCAGGGCGTTCTTCAGCGTACCATCGGGCGTCACCTTACGGCCGTGCTTCCCTTCAACGCTCAATTCGGTGATCAGGAAAAGATCCTTCTTCTCCGCATAATGGTTCAGCAGCGTGATGAACGCCTGTCGGATCGCGGTCTCTTTGTGGCTTCCGCCCCAATCCTTGATGCGTTGCACATCGCGGTAGTATTTATCGATGGCGGGGCTGCTGGCCTTCATGAGTGATGATCGATCGGAATTCCGATCATGTAGCGCTGGCAAAGTAGCCCTTTTGTGTAGAAGGATCTGTCGTTGGTCTTTCCTAAATTGCCAACACAAATTCTATAGCAATGGTCCTTCTGAAAGCACTTCTTGCCGCCCTTTTGCTGATCGCTGGCATTTCACTTCACGCGCAGATCGCGCATGATCTTACGGTCTATTCAGAAGATGGCGAAGCCTTCACCCTGCTGGTGAACGGCCAGAAGGTGAACGAAGCCCCGGCCACCAGCGTTACCGCGCAGAACATCAATTTCGACTATGCGAAGGTGGTGGTGCAGTTCGCCAACGATTCGCTCCCGCCGATCGAACGAAAGAACCTGCAGGTCGCCACGCCAGGTACCGGCCCGAAAGGTCCGGTGGCAGCCGTTTATGCGATCAAAGAGAAGAAAGGCGAGCAGGTGCTGCGCTTCGTTTCGCGCTCCGACAAGAAGATCCAGGACAGCCCGGTGATCATCATCAACAACAACTGATCAAAGCCCGAGCTTCTTCACGATCTTGCTTACTTCCGCTTCTGTGCTGCGGAGCATGTCATTGCAGAAGGCGATCAGCTCCGCGGCGCGTTTCACTTTCGCGGTAAGCTCGTCCACGCCGATCCTGTCTTCCTGCAGATCCTGCATGATCGCTTCCAGTTCCGTGAAAGCCGATTCGTAGGTCAGTTGTTCATCCGCCATTGGTTTCGGTCTTTTCGATCCTGCTCCACGCTTTTCCCTTCGCAAGTTCAGTCTCGATCAGATCACCTGCTTGCAGATCGGCCGGATCGGTGATCGCTTTGCCCTGCATTCGTGTAATGCTGAAACCGCGCGAAAGCGATCGCTCCGGCGAGATCAGTGAGATCGCTTCGTTCATGCCGTTGACCCTACCGAACATCAGTTCAACGCCTCGCTGGGCGGCTGCGGTAAGGCCAGCGCTCAATTCACGCAACGCCGATGCCTCGATGTTCTGGATCTTGTGGATCGGAACGATCGCTAGGTCGGATCGATGACGTTCCAACCCTTTTCCCGCCTTGTTGATCGCTTCGGTGACGTTGCGCTGCAATGCGCCCACAGCGGTATGCAATGCGCCGCGGCGCAACTGGCAGTGGTTCTTCGGGCGCATCTGCAACATCTCCTTCCAACGGCCGATCGTTTCCTTCTGCAGGGAGAACCGATCGATCACGCTTTTGTGGATGTTCACCAAAAAGCCGTTCAAGCCGGTTTCGAAATACAGGCATTTATCGATCAGGTGATCGGCGATGGCGGTCGGTGTCTTGTGCGGACTTTTCGCGATCATGTCAACCACAGAAAGAT
>JAEZDL010000187.1 GCA_023418095.1 Bacteroidota bacterium | reverse complement strand
GGCGAGGTTATCAACAAAAGGCCAATGTTTTCAACATTTTCATAGCATTGGCCCGGAAACCCTTGACAGTAAAGGCCACTCGGATACATTTGCTCAAGAGTTCACTAAACCAACCAACTCAAACTTTACCAACATGGGCTTGAACAAGGCTGAATTGATCGAGAACATCGCAGCAGAAGCGAAGATCTCGAAGGCGGATGCAAAGCGTGCTCTCGATGCTTTCGTGAGCAGCACCACCAAGGCGCTGAAGAAAGGCGAGCGCGTTGCTCTCGTAGGCTTCGGGACCTTCTCCATCACCAAGCGCGCTGCCCGCAAAGGCCGCAACCCGCAAACGGGCAAAGAGATCAAGATCGCTGCCAAGAAGGTGGTGAAGTTCAAGGCAGGTGCCGATCTTTCCTCGAAAGTGAAGTAAGATCCGCTTCTTGTTGGAACCGGAAGTCCCCCGCCACGGCGGGGGACTTTCTTTTGTACCCGCCCGGAACAACAGCCCAATGACCGATCAGCAATTGTACGATCGATTCTGTGCGTTCATCACAGAGAACAAACGCTCGCTCTTCGAAAAGCTCGCGCCTTTGCGCACACGGCATGTAACGGTGGTGCTCGAGGACATCTACCAGTCGCAGAACGCGAGCGCCGTGGTGCGCACAGCCGATCTGGTGGGCGTGCAGCACATCCATGTGATCGAGGATCGCAACAAGTACCAGCTCGATCGCGGCGTAACGCTCGGTTCATCCAAATGGGTGGACCTGCACCGGTACACCAGCACCATGCAATGCGTGGCATCGTTGCGTGAGAAGGGCTACCGGATCGTGGCCACATCGCCGCGTGCGAAAGGGATCACACCTGGTTCGATCGATCTCTCCACGCCGATCGCCTTTTGCTTCGGTACGGAACTCACCGGCCTGAGCGATGCGTTGATGGATGCCGCGGATGAGCACATGAGCATTCCCATGTACGGCTTCACCGAGAGTTTCAACATATCGGCCTCCGCTGCGATCGTTCTCTATACGGTGATGCAGCGGTTGCGATCGGCAAGCGTCGATGCCTGGTTGAGCGAAGAGGAACAGCTCGCATTGAAGTTGCAGTGGGTGAGGAAAGTGGTGCAGGACGCCGATCGGATCGAAGCCCGCATCAAGGCCGGCGGAGCGTGATGCGATCCAGATCAGTTCACTCCGACACGGCGTGTCGTACTCATCCCTACCGGAGCAGGTGATCGCCGATCGGGACTGCGCGATGGTATGACCGAACGATCCGCCGAACTTCGATCCGCATTCTGGAACCCGCGCAGATACTGATGAATTGGACGATCGGTGGTGATCGATGGACCGATCGCGACGATGGTTCTTAACATGAACGCGTTCGCAAGTGCAACATTCGGGGAGTGATCCGCGTATTGAGCGCCAGATACTTTTGACCAAACCCTTAACACTCCATAAAAATGGGAAAAGGTGACATGAAGACGAAGAAAGGCAAGCGTACTGCTGGCAGCACCGGCAAAAGCCGACCCGCAAAACGGGCGACGAAAGTAGCTGCGGCGAAGAAGGCGACTGCCAAGAAATCGTCCACCGCAAAGAAGGCCGCGCCGAAGAAGGCTGCCGCCAAGAAGAGCGCTTCGCCGAAGAAGGCCGCTGCAAAGAAGAGCGCTGCTCCGAAGAAGGCCGCTGCGAAGAAGTCCTCTTCCAGCAAGAAGTGATCCTGGAAGTACAGAAGCTAAAGACCCCCCGGTATCGGGGGGTCTTCTGCGTTCCATGCGGTGCATGATCACGGTTGCAACCGCATCATCTCCCAACCATCGTCGCTCATCTTCTCATAGGCGATGCGATCATGCATGCGGCTGGCACGGCCCTGCCAGAATTCGATGCGCACCGGCTTGATGCGATAGCCGCCCCAATGCAGCGGCCGTGGGATCTCCTCCAGGTCCGCGAAGCGCTCCACCCAGCGCCTGTACCGATCCTCCAACTGCGATCTATCGCGCACCATGCGGCTTTGATCACTGCTCCATGCTCCGATCCTGCTCTCTCGCGGCCGTGAGTTGAAGTACCGGTCCGACTCCTCCGTACCGATCTTTTCCGCCCTACCCTCCACGCGCACCTGGCGCTCGTGCGCGCTCCAGAAGAAGCAGAGCGCTGCGCGCGGATCGCGTTCAAGGTCCATCGCCTTGCGGCTGTTGTAGTTGGTGTAGAAAACGAATCCTTCCCGGTCGAACGCGCGCAGCAGCACCACACGGCTGCTGATCGTGATGCTTCCTGCGGTGGACAACGTCATTGCATGCGGTTCCTCCACCTGGTCCTCTTCGGCCATGCGCAACCATTCCGCGAACAGTTCCATCGGATCGGTGGGCGCCTCTTCCTCGAGCAATTTCAGTTTGGTGTAATCGATGCGGTGATGGATGTGTCTGTCGTAGCTCATCGAAGTGGCTGAATGCGGCAGCGAAGTTATTTCCCGCCGCACCCACTGTCGCCGATCGCCATCTGTCAAGTCCACGGATCGGGGATCGATGGAAGTTCGTGTGGATCAAGGCACCTGCGGTACGTCTCTTGCACAAGCCCGATCATCCTTACTATTTTGATCTCCGTATGAGAAGGGATATCCTTGATCTTGACCCCGAGAACCGGTACAGGCCTGCTCGCGGACGACTGCTCGTGAGCGGTCCCTATCTGCCCGATCCATATTTCCGCCGCACCGTAGTGTTGCTCTGCGATCACAACGAGGAGGGATCGTTCGGCTTCGTGCTCAACCGCCACATGGAAATGAACGTTAGCGATCTGGTGGACAATCTTCCGCCGATCGGATCGAAGGTGAGCATCGGCGGGCCTGTGCAGAGCGGCGATCTGTATTACCTGCACACGCTCGGACCACACATCGAAGGAAGCCACGAGATCGTGGATGGTGTTTATATGGGCGGCGAATACGATCAGCTTCGCGCGATCCTCACCACCGATCCGAAACTTTCACGGCATGTGCGCTTCTTCGTGGGCTATTCAGGCTGGGGCGCTGAACAACTCGAGAAGGAGGTGGAGGAGAAAAGCTGGCTGATCACTCCTGCGGACAAGAAGCGGATCATGAACACGCGCAGCCGCGATCTGTGGGGTGAAACGCTCCGATCCATGGGAAGGGAATTCGCACCGCTCTCCAACTTCCCGGAGGATCCTTCGCTGAACTAAGCGGTGGCCTTCACCAGAAGATCCACCAGGGTGGCCGAAAGTTTGTGCTGGTAGCGCTTGGTCCTGTACGTGCTCGCCCACTGAATCCCTTTCACCGCATTGGTTATGAAGAGTTCATCGGCGGCGAGAAGGTTCTGTGGATTCAGTGAACATTCATACACTTTGATATTGTTCGCCAGCGCAAGGTTGATCACCTGCGCTCGCATGACGCCACCGACACAACCATCGGAAAGCGAGGGCGTGTACAGCACACCGTTGCTCACGATGAACAGGTTGCCGCAACTGCTTTCGATGATGTTGCCCCGATCGTTCTGCAACAGGCAATCATCCAGCCCGCGCTGCTGGCTCCAGATGGAGGCCAGCACATAGTACAGGCAATTCAGCGTTTTGTGCCGAGCAAGGTCGTTCAGCGGTTTGCGCATCTCTGGCCAGATGTCCACCATCAGGCCGTGATCGTTCTCAACGTACGTGGGATCGGGCAGCGGTGCGATCTCGATGGTGAAGGCACCATCGTTGGTTTCGGGCCTGTAGAACCCACCGCCACCGCGATGGAGCGTAAGCCGGCAACGCGCACTGGTGTGTCCCGTGCGTTGCACCAGATCCTCGATCATCTGCTGCAGTGATGTGCTCGTCAGTTGTTTCGGCATGCCGATCCGCAGCACTTCCGCCCCGGTGGCAAGCCTCGCCCAGTGCGCATCGATGAAGCGCACCTTTCCACCCACCACGCGCATGCTCTCGAAAAGTCCATCACCAAAATGGAAGGCACGATTGTCCAGACCGATCACCGGTCCATCGGCAGGGAAGACCTGCCCGTTGATGTTCACGAATTCACTCATTCTTCAAGATCTCCTTTCTCACCAGCGGAAGCAATTCCGAATTTGAACCTACAAGAATACCACGCACATCAGCCGCCCGGGACGCATCCATGTCCCGCTGCCGGTCGCCGATCATCAGCGAAGATGCGGGATCGATCCTCCAGCGTGCGATCGCCTTTTCGAACAACAGCGGCGATGGTTTGCGGCAAAGGCACTTTCCTTCGGCCGGGTGGTGCGGGCAATAGAGGATCGCATCAAGCTGCGCTCCTGCACGGCCGAGTTCGATGACGAGGTGATGATGCACCTTCGCCACATCGGCATGATCGTACAGACCGAGCCCGATGCCGCTCTGGTTGGTGATCACCACTGTCATCCAGCCGGCCTGCTTCAATTCCTTCAACGCTTGCGGCACTCCTGGCAGGATCTCGAAATGATCCAGCCGCCAGGTATGTTCGCCGCGCTCGCGGTTGATCACACCATCCCGATCGAGAAAAACAGCACGTTTCATAGGCCCAGCGATCGTTGGAATCCACCGATATCGAACAGCAATTGCGGTTCGAGCGCGGCGGTGAAGACAATGCCGAACACCGCGCCATAGAAATGTGCATCGTGCGCGATGTTGTCGCCCCCGCGCTTATCCATGTAATAGGAATAGAAGAGATACAGCCCGCCGAAGACGAATGCCGGGATCGGGAACGGGATCAGGAAGAAATAGACCGAAGTGGTGGGAAGCATGAGGATCTGTGAAAAGAGAACGGCCGAGACCGCACCGCTCGCACCAACGGCCCGGTAACCCGGATCGAACACATATTTCCTGTACGATGGAAGTGATGAGAAGAGGATCCCGCCCACGTAAAGCGCGATGAAAGGCAATGTTCCCGATGCGCCGGTTATGCGACCCAGCAGCGGTTCCACGTTACGCCCGAACATGAAAAGGACGAACATGTTCACCAGCAGATGCGGCCAATTGGAATGGATGAACGCATGCGTGAAGAAGCGGTACCATTCGTTGCGCACCCTGATCACGTATGGTTCGAAGAGCAGCGCCGCGAACACTCTTCCATCACTGAAGGCGGAGATCGAGATCAGCGAAGTGACCACGATGATGATGATGGTGATGGTATGATGGAAACCTTCCAGCACGCGTTCCGATCGGCGCGCGAAGATACCTTCGATCAGTAGGAATGGTCGCGCACGATGCGCCAGCCCTCACGCTCGCGTGTCCACAGAAGCGAATAACCGCCCTGCAATGTATCGGCAGATCGGAACAACGTCCAACCGCCGGTTACCCATGCGTTGCCATTTCCCACCGGAACGATCTCCGTGATCTGGAACTTCAATTCTCCCATCGTATCCGGATCCGGATAGGACTTCTTATAGTTCGCCGCCACTTCTTCACGGCCACAGGTGAGCCCCCGCGATCCCATGAAACAGATCGTGTCGGAATAACCTTCCATGAACCGATCGATATCACCACTGTTCCACGCGATCTCCTGCTGGCGCATGATCTCGCGCACATGCTGTTCAGCAGCATCCCGATCGGAGCAGGAAATGATGAAGAGAAGGATCGATATTGAAAGGAGTTTCACTGCCATGCTGGTGATGGACGAAATTAGCCGCATCGCGATCATGTGAACGTACCTTCGAAAAATGCGCGCGGCCATATTGATCCTGCTTTGCCTTCTCATTTCGGGTTGTAGAAAGGACCGGATCGAGGATTATACCGGCACCTATACGGGCAAGAGATCCGGCATGGATGGGACCTTCCCCATCATGATCCGCGTTATGGGCTCGAAGATCGTTATGGAATCGACCTTCGGGACATTCCCGAACAGCGCGGTGATCCCCGGAACGTTCTATTCGGGATCGCGAAAGGATGGAAGTACGGCGAAGCTATTTTCCGAGATCGAACAGATACCGACATATCACACCGGCACAGCGACGGAAACAAATGTGGGTGGCCATGTGGTATTTTCCGATCGGAGAAGAAAGACATTCGTGATCACACTTTCCATAAGGCCATGCAGCCCAACGGAAGGTGGGCTTGGAACGGAAATGGTGATGATAACCGCGGAATGATATGCGCCGTGGAGGGATCTTGTAGCGCGGGGGAGACTTGAACTCCCGACCTCGTGATTATGAATCACGCGCTCTAACCAGCTGAGCTACCGCGCCAAGAAAGATCGAACCCGAGACCCGTTCCCGGGAACAGGGCGGCAAATATAGAGAACAGCTTTACTGGTGCAGCGCCCGCAGGCCTTTCGATCGCACTTGCACGGGAACCTTATTTCTCTACCTTTAGCGCGATCCAATTTCCTGCTTATATTCCTTCCGATCATGGCAAAGAATTCCCGTTCCTCCGGTCCCGCATCCGGCAAGGCTTCACCAAAGGTGAAAAAAGCCACCGCAAAGACCTCGAAAAGCGTGGCGAAGCCTGCAGCAGGCAAGGCCTCCAAGCCTGTGAAGAAGAGTGCGGCAGCGAAGAAAGGTGCAGCATTGAAGAAGGGCGCCACAGCGAAAAAGACAGCTGCCACCGGAAAGGGTAAGTCTGCGGCGAAGCCTGTGAAGAAGACGGCCGCTGCTAAAAAGATCACGAAAAAGGTAACGGCTCCAAAGAAGAAGACCACGGATCGACAACCCGCCTCCCGATCGGCGGCACCATCAGCACCAAAAAGTTCGGCGACCGCCCGATCCACCACGAACGGCAAGGCGGTGAACGGGGTGAAGCCTGGCCGCAGCGCTACGAAAGGTGTGGTGGCCAAGCCAGCGGCGAAGCCAGCGCAACCTGTGCGGGAAAAGGTACAGCCGGTCAAAACCGCCCCCAAAGCGCAACGCTCACGCCAGCAGCCCGAGGAAGATGAACTGGAGCTGCCCATGCCCGATACGCAGGACCTTGCCGAGCCGAAGGAGGCCAGCAAGGAAAAGGTGCAGATCGAATACATGGTGCGCAGCGCACCCGCCGTACTCTTCGAACTGCTGAGCACCCCGAGCGGTTTCTCGGAATGGTATTGCGACGATGTGCATGTGCGCGGTGATCATTACACTTTCGTATGGCAGGGTGAGGAAGAGAACGCCACCATGATCGGGCGCAAGCTGGGTGAGGTGATCCGCTTCCACCGTGATGATGATGACGACGAGAATTCATACTTCGAATTCCGCGTGCGGATCGATGCGATGACCAATGAAGTGGCCCTGATCGTTACCGATCACGCCTGGCCCGATGAGGTGGAGGAGACCCGCAACCTCTGGAACTCACAGATCGCGAACCTTCTTCGCGTGCTCGGGGCCTGAAAAGGCCGGATAACACATCGGTTTCCGTAACGTTGTGGCCTGTATGAAACGGCTGCATCGCATGGTCATCGGCGCATTCGCCGGTCCGCTGCTGATCACGTTCGTGATCGTGCTGTTCATCCTGGTGATGCAATTCCTCTGGAAGTACGTGGACGATCTAATGGGCAAAGGCCTGGAATGGTACGTGCTGCTGGAGTTGATGGTGTATGCCACTGCGAGCTTCGTTCCGCTGGCCCTCCCGCTCGCTGTTCTGCTCAGCAGTATAATGACGCTCGGTGGCCTGGGAGAGAACTCGGAGCTGGTGCCCATGCGATCCGCGGGTCTCGGCCTTTTCAAGATCCTGGCACCGCTCATGGTGTTCGTGTTGCTGATCTGCGTTGGATCGTTCTTCTTCAGTAACAACGTGCTTCCGCTGGCGAACCTGCGCTTTCATTCACTGCTGTGGGATGTCACCCAGAAGAAACCTACGCTCAACATCCAGCCAGGCATCTTCTACAATGGGATCGATGGTTTCAGCATACGCGTGGCGGAAAAGGATGAGAAGTCCGGTGAGCTTACCGATGTATTGATCTACGATCATCGCGCCGCATTCCAAGGGAACAAAACGGTGGTGCGCGCGGCCTCGGGCATCATGGGCCGAAGCGCCGATGATCGATACCTGATCCTAACGCTTCGCGACGGTCACTTCTACGATGAACATTCCCCGGCTGCGGAAGGTGGCGTACTGCCGATGATGCGCGGGAAATTCAAGGAGGACATCATCCGTTTCGATCTCTCCGGGCTCAGCCTGAACCGCACCGATCAGGATCTTTTCAAGGACCATTACAAGATGCTAACCGTGGGTCAGTTGCAATTCTCGGAGGACAGTCTCCTGAAGAAATTGCGGCTTCGATCGGAAGAGCAGGAACAACATCTGCGCAACAGTCTTTACGTTCTTCGCGAAAAAGGAAGGATCCCGGAAGCAGAGGCAATGATGGCGGCTGGAAAGGCCGATCCACCGGTGAGAAGTGAAAAGCGTGAACAGGTCTACAACACCGCGATCGATATGGTGCGCAATAACATCAGCTTCATCGATCGGTCGTTGGAAGAGCGCCGTGGCCGGCTCGAACATGTCACGCGATTCCGGATCGAGTGGCACCGCAAGTTCATGCTGGCGTTCACCTGCCTGGTCTTCTTCTTCGTGGGTGCACCGCTGGGCGCAATCATCCGCAAAGGCGGCATGGGGCTTCCAACGGTGTTCGCGATCTTCTTCTTCCTCATCTTCCATATCGTTTCGTTCTCCATGGAAAAACTGGCGATCGCCGGTGGCATCGATCCGTGGCCGGGCATGTGGATAAGCACGCTGATCCTGGTACCGATCGGCATGTTCCTTACCTGGAAGGCGGCCACCGATAGCCCGCTCTTCGATGCGGATGTGTATTATCGCGGCTGGGAAAGGTTCCGGGCATTGTTCCGGCGTAGACATGCGCATCCTTCAACTTTGTAACAAGCCACCCTACCCGCCGCTCGATGGTGGCAGCAAGGCGATGCACAACCTCACCAAGGGCCTGCTGGATCTGGGCCATGAGGTGAAGGTGCTTTGCATCTGCACGCCCAAGCAGCCGTTCGACAAAGGCAGGCTGCCGAAGGAATATGTGAAGAATACCGCGATCGAAGGCGTTTTCGTGGATACCAGTGTGAACGTGGTGGATGCATTCACCGATCTGCTCACCGCGGACAATTACAACATCAGCCGCTTCTTCTCGCCCGACGTGGACATCAGGTTGATCAAGCTGCTTTCCGAGCGTGAGTTCGACATCGTGCAGTTGGAAAGCCTGTTCATGACGCCGTACATCCCAACGCTGCGGAGGTATTCGCGCGCACGGATCGTTCTGCGATCGCACAACCTTGAGCACGTGATCCAGCAACGGATCGCCACCGGTGAAAAGAACATCTTCAAACGGCCCTACCGCAAATACCTCGCAAAGCAGTTGCAGGAGTATGAAATGGCGGTGCTCGATCGGGTGGATGGAGTGGCGGCGATCAGTCCGTCGGATGCGGATCACTTCGCTGCGCACGGCACACGTACACCGATCGCAACGATCCCGTTCGGTGTAGAGGCGGATGAATATTCCGGAGATGAACGTCCGATCCCGCGCGATCCGATCTTCTTTCACCTCGGAAGCATGGACTGGCTGCCCAACGAAGAAGGGTTGCGCTGGCTGCTGGAGAACGTATGGCCCAAAGTGATCAAGAAACGTCCGAAGGCGAAACTCCACCTTGCGGGGAACAAAATGCCGCAGGACATGCTCGATGCGCAGATCGCAGGTCTTACGGTGAAAGGCCGGGTGAAGAGCGCGATCGCCTACATGCGATCCCGCGATGTGATGGTGGTGCCGCTGTTCTCCGCCGGCGGCATGCGGGTGAAGATCATTGAAGGCATGGCGATGGGAAAAGCGATCATCTCCACACCGATCGGCGCTGAGGGGATAGGCCACACCGACGGCAGGAACATTCTGATCGCCCGTACCGCCACCGAATTCACCGATGCAATGATCTCGTTGATGGACGATCCCGAACGGCTGGCCAGCCTTGGGCAGCAGGCAAGGGAATTGATCCGCACCGATTACGCGAACGATCGGATCGTATTGGAACTGGTAGCGTTCTACAAGCGCCTGCTGAAAGCATGAAGTTGCTGGTGCTTCTTTCACGCGTGCCGTATCCGTTGGAGAAAGGTGACAAGTTGCGCGCCTATCACCTGGTTCGAAGACTGGCCCGAAACAACGAAGTGTACCTCTTCTGCCTCAGCGATACACGGACACAACAGGAGCACATCGATCACCTGCAGGAATTCTGCAGCCGCATCGAGGTGGTGAACATCCCGCGCTGGTCGATCCTGTTGAAACTTTTCACCGCAATGCTTGGCCGGCTCCCGTTCCAGGTAGCGTATTTCCACCATCGGAGCGCCCAGAAAAGGATCGATCGGGTGATCGCTGAATGGAAGCCCGATCATGTGCTTTGCCAGCTCGTGCGCACCACCGAATACGTGCGTGAACATTACGATCTGCCAAAGACACTGGATTACATGGACACGCTCTCCAAAGGCATGGAGCGTCGCACGGAAACATCTCCGTTCTACCTGAAGCCTTTGTTACGAACGGAAACGCGAAGGCTGATCCGATACGAGAACCTGATGTTCGATCAATTCGATCATACCGTGATCATAAGCGCGCAGGATCGTGATTACATCTATCATCCGCACCGCGATCGCATGGTGGTGATCCCCAACGGTGTGGACACGCATCATTTCTCGCCGCAGCCGCAGGAACAGCGATACGATCTGCTGTTCACAGGGAACATGAACTATCCACCGAACATCGACAGCGTGCTTTTCCTGGTT
Source organism: Bacteroidota bacterium (assembly GCA_023418095.1). Taxonomy (GTDB): domain Bacteria; phylum Bacteroidota; class Bacteroidia; order Flavobacteriales_F; family PHOS-HE28; genus PHOS-HE28. The sequence goes on along the minus strand of JAEZDL010000187.1, from coordinate 9,902 downwards.
CAACGCGTGCTTCCGATCGTGCGAAGGAAAAGGCCTGCCACCACCCTGCTGATCTCCGGCGTGGATCCGAGCGCGAGCGTACGCGATCTGGCGCGCACCGATCCGCAGATCACTGTCACGGGCTGGGTGAAGGACATCCGATCTTCCTATGCGCAGGCGCGCATCTTCGTGGCACCCATGCAGATCGGCACAGGCTTGCAGAACAAATTGCTCGAGGCGATGGCGATGCGGATCCCCTGCATCACCTCGGCGCTCGCCAACAACGCAGTGGGCGCACCGGCCGGTGAAGCGATCCTGATCGGGAACACGCCGGAGGAATACGCTGATCACATTCTTCGTCTGCTGGATGATAAGGATGAACGTGAACGGATCGCGATGGAAGGACACCGTTTCGTGCGGGAACATTTCGACTGGGATCGCGCCGCTGCGACCTTGGAAGGAATGATCGCGCGGAAGGAGGTTTTGGTGAAGTAGTGAGTCGGAAGTCGTGAGTCGTGAGTCGGAAGTCGGAAGTCGATCATTGGATATTGGATATTGGATATTGGATATTGGATATTGGTCATTCGTCTCCAAGGTCGCAGCCCGACGGCCCGCTCTGGGGCCGGAACGCCCAAAAGCAGCGGCTGCCGTACCTTTGCATCCACTTTGAAAGCATGAGCAAGACCTTCGATCGGATCGAGGACGCGGTTGAGGATATCCGCCAGGGAAAGGTGGTGATCGTGGTGGATGATGAGGATCGCGAGAACGAAGGCGATTTCGTGACCGCCGCGCGCAACGCGACTCCCGAGGTGATCAACTTCATGGCGAAGCATGGCCGCGGCCTGATCTGCGCACCACTCACCGAGGAACGTTGTGAGGAACTTGGGTTGGAATTGATGGTGCGCGACAACACCGCGCTACATGAAACGCCGTTCACCGTAAGCGTTGATCTGAAAGGCCACGGCACCAGCACCGGCATAAGCGCCACCGATCGCAGCAAGACGATGCTCGCTTTGATCGATCCGGCGACGAAAGCGGAGGATCTGGCACGGCCAGGACACATTTTTCCGCTGAAGGCCCGCAAAGGCGGTGTGCTTCGTCGCACCGGACATACCGAAGCAGCGGTGGATCTGGCACGACTCGCCGGTTTCGAACCAGCGGGATCGATCGTTGAGATCATGAATGATGATGGCACGATGGCGCGCCTTCCGGAGCTTCGCGTGATCGCAAAGCAGTTCGGATTGAAGCTGATCAGCATCGAGGATCTCGTGGCGTATCGCATGCGCACCGAACGGCTTGTGGAAAGGCAGGTGGATGTGAAATTGCCAACGCGGCATGGGAATTTCGATCTGGTGGCGTACAAGCAGACCACCACCGGCGATGATCATCTGGCCCTGGTAAAGGGACATTGGGAACCGAATGAACCGGTGCTTGTGCGCGTGCACTCATCGTGTGTTACCGGCGACATCTTCGGATCGTGCCGTTGCGATTGCGGTCCGCAGTTGCACCAGGCCATGGAGATGATCGAGCGTGAAGGAAAAGGCGTGATCGTTTACATGCAGCAGGAAGGCCGCGGGATCGGTCTGCTGAACAAACTGAAGGCCTACAAACTGCAGGAACAAGGCGCAGATACGGTTGAAGCGAACGTGATGCTCGGTTTTGACATGGATGCGCGTGATTACGGCGTTGGTGCGCAGATCCTGCACGATCTCGGTGTGCGCAAGATGCGGTTATTGACGAACAATCCGCGGAAGCGCACAGGTCTTGTCGGTTACGGATTGGAGATCGTGGAGAACGTTCCGATCGAGATAAAGGCGAACGATCACAACCGGAAATACCTGCAGACGAAACGCGACAAGCTGGGCCACCAGCTGAGCATGTAGGATCAATTGATCTTCCGATCCCTGTGATCGGGCCGGAAGATGTTGAGCACTTGCTGCATGAACTCCCCGAAGCGATCGAATTCCTCGCGGAACGCAAGGCCGGCACCTTGAGTGGTGAGCGCCTGATCGGCGCGGTTCAGGTTGCGATCGTTGCTCTGGCTGAACGCTTTCAAGCGAAGTTTGCCATCCTGCGTGAGAAGGTATTCCACCTGGAAATCGCCGATCAGCGTGTTGCTGTTCTGCGTGGTCTGTTGTCCGTAGGCAACACCAAGGTTCGTACTCAATAGGAGCCGCTCGGCGAATAACTGCGTGCTCACCGCCACTTCCAATTCATCGTTGGTGATGTTCTGTCCGGGACGATAGTTCACGCCGAGATCGAAATCGTTGCTGAGGCGCGAAAGCCAATTGCTCACCTGACTGCTCAATAATTCGCTGGTAGTGGTACTGGCCACATTTCCACCGGTCGGCGATCCGGGCGCTTCACCCTGGTTGGGCGTTGGAACGAACCGGTTCAGAACGATCAACGCGAATACCTGTTTGTTCAGTTCATCCTGCGTGGCGATCGCACTGTTCACCTGCGTGCGAACAGCCTCGTCCACTGTTGGCAGCCTGATCGCGAAATTGATCTCTGGATTGAGAAGCCGTTCACGCAATTGCATCACCACATCGATCGGAACCCTTCTCCTGTACGCCTCGTTCTTCTCGTACATGATGTCGTACAGAGGAGCGCGCACGCGGTAGGTCGCTTCAAGATCCAGCTGTGCGTTCAGTGGATCGCCGTACCATGCGATCCTTCCGCCGGGCTCGAGCTGGAATCGCTTGTTCACGACGTTTCGAAGTGTGAAGAGATAATCACCGTCGCTGATCTCCACCTGGCCGCGCATGTCGAATCGCCCGCTGGGCGTGATCCCCATTACGATGTTACCCTGGCCGCGACCGGAAAGAATGTCACCGACCGTTGGATCGAAGATCAGTTCGAAGTGCGCGTCCGGTGTCACTTCGATCTTCATGTCCAGCGCGATCCCTGAAAGATCCACGGCCTGTTCTTCCGCTTTCGCGCTGTCACTGGAAATGAAATTGATGAAGCCGATATCCGACACTTCCGTGCTTCCACCGATCGGAAAATGGATGTCAGTGCCTTCAGCAGTTCGCGCATCAACGTTGATCTCCATTCCGCCGGAATAACCGCTCACCGAGAATTCCCCGAAACCATACGCCGTTCCATAGAACAGCTCGTTCTGGTCGATCGTGGTGTTGAGCACTTTCATGCCGTTCATGGTGCCCCAGATATCGAAGTTCCAATCCTTCAACCCGTGATGGATCAGCGTTGCACCGAGCTTACCGGTGTTGCCTTCTTCATCGCGTACGGTCACTTCGTCCATCGCGAACATGTCCGGCCGGATGATCACTTTATTATCGAACGTGTAAAGTGTGTTCAGGTAAACGATCCGCAGGCCGGCATCAACTAGATCGACTTCACCGTTCACCTGTGGCTCGGCAAGCTTTCCATCCACCGCGATCACGCCGGAGATGTTGCCCTGGATATCGCTCAAACCTGAAGGCAGGTATGGCTCGATGAACGTTAGATCGAACCGATCCATCACCAGATCGAGATCAAGTGTCTTCTCTTCGTCAAGAACGACGATCCCGCCGAAATCAAGCGCCTTGATATCGTCACGTTCAACGCGGCCCATCACATCGATGGATCGCTTTCCCTGCGCCCAGCCTGCATTGAAGAGAAGGTCGCCGATCGGATAACGATCGATCGCGAGGCTGTCGACCCGAAGTTGGCTCGTGATCACCGGCGATCGATACAGATCGTGCACCCTGCCATTGCCGGTGAGCGATCCGCTCAGATCGGGCTTCGCGATGAACGGATCGAGATTCTCCAGCGTGACGCCATCGAAAAGAACGGTGAGCGATGCCTCCGGATCCTTCGAGATCATACCATCGATCACAAGGAGTTGACGCTCGTTCTGCAGGACGAGTGAATCGATGCGCACCGTGCTCGTATCGATCGTTATGTACGCCACCTCCTGGTTCGCCCAATTGCCGCGCCCCAGATGGATCTGCGAAGGTTGCAGCATCAGCGCGAAGGAATTCCTCCCGAGCACTTCGCCCACGACCGAGATCTTCCCATTGGTGCCGCTGCTGGAACTTTCCCAACCCAGCGCAAGCTCCATTTCATCCTGGTAACCCTTCCCCGTAATGCTCGTGCCGATGAATTTCACACTATCCTTCCATACCTGCTCGGGACTTTCAATGCGGAAGGCGAGCACGTCCATGGTCTTCTCCACGATGATCCGCAGATCGCGGGCATAGATGTCCCTGTATCTCACTCCCGGCACTTCCGCGTTCAGCCCGATATCCTTTTCAATGCTATTGAGGCCGCCCGTGATCACCGCACCCGAATCGATCCCCATTCCGGGTACGAAAAGATCGAGCATTTGCGCGGTGTGTTTGGTGTAGATCTCGAACGTGAGGTCCTGTTCCGCCGCCGTGTAACGCGTGCCGTTCCGCAATGAAGGGAACACACCGTGCAGAAGATCGGTCACCGATCCGGCGATCTTCGTGGGAAGGAAATCGCCGGTTATGGTGGCATCGGCGAAATCGGCATCGAGCTCGAGGACGTTGCGTCCCTGTGTACGCCCGCTGCGAATGATGATGTCACCCAGTTCATGTTCGCCGCGATCGTTGCAGTACGATACTTTTTCAGCTTCAAGCCGGCCCAGCAGGCTGTCCGGTGATAACCGCCCGTTCACGTTCACGAGCATGCTCAGCGTGCTGTATCCTTCGTTCGGTGCCAACCCCAGCGCGCGCAGGTCCAGGTGCTGGATCTGCGCATCGAAATCAACCTGCGGCCAGCGCCCGCGCAGATCGGCGAGCCCTTCGAACTTCATCATCATGTGCTCATCATCGACCTGCAGTTTTCCGTTGAAAAGATCCCGCTCCAGAACCCCGTTGGCCGTGATCCCGGTGATCTTTCTACCCTCGAACGTGAACATCGGGAAGGTTCCATCGAGTTCCGCCCGCATTCCGGGCAGATCGCGGCCACGGCCCTTGATGCGGATGTTCGCCGCGAGCGGCCCGATCACGTCGGTCCGCAACAACGGTCCCAGATCGAGCGAATTGGTGGCGGCGCGCCCGGAAAGCGTGAAGATGTTGCTGAGCGTATCGCGCTCGTATGAAAGGTCGGTGCGCAACTCGCCCAGATCGGTGGTGGTGGTGCCGTACGCGGTGAATGCACGCGTAAAACCGGTGAAATTCCCGCTGAACCTGATCTCACCGAGCTGTTGCACTTCGGTGGGGATCTTCAGGTCGCCGCCTTCGGTGAACGGTGGCACGGGCAGCATCGCCAGATCGCCCGGATCGGTACGCAGTTCCTCCACATCGATCAGCATGAAGGTATTCGGCAGATCGGGAAGTCCGCTCAGGTCGGCATTTCCACGGAACCATGATCCCCGGCCGAAATTGATCGCCACTCCCCTTCCGCGCAGTTCGTTCACGGTGCCGCGGATCTTTCCATGGATCCCGATCGGCAGATCGATCCCTTCCAGCCCCGGCGCGAAGTAGGCGATGTCACCGAATTCCACGCGTGATGTGTCAAGGTCGAGCCGCATCACCACCTTCTCCTCGAAATCATCATAATCGGCCCAGCTTTCGCTCTGGAACCGCAGCTTTCCATGGATGTCGCTCGAAGGTGTTCGCAGCTGCATCCCTTCAATATCGATACCGCGCGGACGAATGCTGCTCGCACCGCTCAACGTGTGAAGAACGAAACCGCTTCGATCGGCGATGCTGAGCGTTTGCAGATCCACGGCGATCGAATCCTTGTGCATGAAGAATTGCCTTCCGTGGATGGTGGATCGCAGATCGACGTGATCGAAATCGACCCCGAAGGCGAGTTGGTCCTTGTTGTGATCGGTGAAGGAGAAGTGGACGCGATCGATAAGTACGTTGCCAACCTTGATCGTCCAGGGTTCACCTGCCGAAGCCGTGTCGGTGGACTTCAATCTTTGCAGAAGGTTGGTGAGGTTGCTGTGCGCATCGCCACTCGCCGTGGCCAGCGCGAAACGGGCGTTGCGCAATTCAACCGCACCGGCCTGCACCAGATCGGCACGCGGATGCACCCGCAGACCTTTCACACGCAATTCATCCGCAGCGATCAACGTATCGCCACGCAGATCTTCGATGTAAAGGCCCTGCAATACGATCGCGCCGAACGGATGGATCGAAACCCGATCGATGCGCAGTTCGGCGCCGAGCTCCTTGCTGATCCGCTCGCTCACCACGCCAGCCGTCCACGTCTGTACCGAAGGAAAGAGCAGCAGCACGCCGGTCAGGATGACGAACAGTACGATGAAGATCACGAGCCTCCCGCTCCAGCGAAGGATCGCAGCCACCCGGCGATATGATCTTCCAAAACGCAAGTGCGTAATTTCGCGGCCCTTCGCAATTAACGGGCCTAAGCGACCAAAAGTAGCGGGGCTTCAGAAGGATACCTTTAATTTTTGATAACGGTACATTGTCAGCTTGTGAGCGGCGCAGAGAGCGGGTGGAATGGATAGGATGACAGAACGTGATGGACCGATCGTGATCCTTGGGATCGAAAGTTCGTGCGATGAAACAGCGGCCGCCGTGCTGGTGGATGGCGTGCTGCGATCGAACATCGTGGCGGGCCAGGATGTGCACCAGGCCTGGGGTGGCGTGGTGCCCGAACTTGCGAGCCGCGCCCATCAGGAGCATATCGTGCCTGTGGTGGATCGTGCATTGAAGGAAGCCGGTATTCCAAAGGATCGGCTGAGCGCGATCGCGTTCACCCGCGGCCCCGGCTTGATCGGTGCATTACTGGTAGGCACCTGCTTTGCCCGATCCATGGCGCAGGCGTTGAAGATCCCGCTGATCGCCGTGGATCATATGCAGGCGCACATCCTGGCGCATTTCATCACGGACGATCGACCACGGCCCGTGCCGCAGTTCCCGTTCATCAACCTCACGGTGAGCGGTGGTCACACCCAATTGGTGCTGGTCCGTTCGCCGCTGGAAATGGAAGTGATCGGCCGCACGCTCGATGATGCCGCTGGTGAAACATTCGACAAAGGCGCGAAGATCCTTGGCCTTCCCTATCCTGGTGGGCCGCTGATCGATCGGAATTCGAAAGGTGGCGATCCCCGCAAATTCAAGCTTCCGATCCCGCAGATCGCCGAGCTGGACATGAGCTTCAGCGGGGTGAAGACCGCTTTCCGGGAATTGGTGCAACGCGGGATCCAGGCCGATCCTTCATTCATCGAGAACGAATTGCCGCACCTCTGCGCTTCACTCCAACAGAACATCATCGACATTCTGCTCAGGAAACTTCACAAGGCCGCACGAAAGCACGGGATCGCACGCATCGCGATGAGCGGTGGCGTAAGCGCGAACAGTGCGTTGCGTGAACAGATCGTGGCGCTCGGCGTGCGTGAAGGCTGGGAAGTATTCATTCCGCCGTTCGCGTATTGCACCGACAATGGCGCCATGATCGCAATGGCGGGCCACTTCATGTACAAGGAGGAGCGGTTCGCTGCGTTGGATACGGTGCCCGTGGCGCGTTGGTGATGAAGCAACCGCCTGGAGCCGGTTTACCTTTACGCGCGCCGATGCACCAACAGCCGCCGATCTCTTTCCCGATCCCGCGTTCGATCCTCCTCATAATATGTGCGGTGATGGGATCGATGTTGGTGGCGCAAAGCACTGAAAGTTCCCTGGCGCAGGCGGATTCACTTCTCAAGATCGAAAAGCCCCAGCGCGCGGTGGACCTGCTGAACAAGGCGATCACCAGCTCGCCCGATGCCCGGCTCTATGTGGCGCGCGCCAGGGCGTACGATATGCTCAACAGCAACGATCGTTTCCTTCTCGATGTTGAACAGGCCCTCCGGCTGGACAGCACCTCCGCCGAAGCCCACTACCTGCGTGGGCTGTACGCACAACGTGCGCAGGATGATGAGAAGGCCGTGTTGCATGCGGGAAAAGCGATCGAGTATTCGAAGGATGAACAACTGTCCGCCAAGGCCCGGTTGATCCGCGGGTTGGGCAATGCGGAAAAGAAGAACACGGCACAGGCGATCGAGGACCTGGAGATCGGCCTGGCGGCAGGGATACAGGATACCGAGGCGATGCGAACGCTCGCGCGCATGTACGATGCCGCAGAAAAACATGAGGAAGCGCTGGCGATCCTTGAGAAACTGACCGTGCTCGAGCCCGGCGATGTGGGCCATTGGAGCAATCGATCCTATGAATTGATCCAGCTCGAACGGTATGATGAAGCGCTTGCGATGATCGGCGAGGCGTTGAAGATCGACAAGGATGAGCCGGTCGCACTAAGCAATCGCGCTTACATCCATTACAGGATGGGACGCGACAAGGAAGCGATGGAGGATGTGCAACGAAGCCTGGAATATTATCCTTCCAACGCTCACGCGCTGCGCACACGGGCGCTTCTGCGCTTACGGAAGGGCGACCATGAAAAGGCCTGCGCGGATCTCACCCTCGCGAACGTGCTCGCCAAAATACCCGAGGTGGACAGGCTGTTGAAGGAGCATTGCGCGAACCACCCGCCCCGCTGATCCGATCAGCGGATCACGATACGGCGCACATCCGAATTCCCCTCCTCATCCACCGCCCGCAGCAGGTATGTGCCTGGTGCGAGATCCAGATCGAGCGTGAGGCTTCCACCCACCATTCGTTGCGCACCCGCCACGGAACGGCCAAGCGCATCATGGATGGTGATCGTGGCATTGGAGCCTTCGGGGCCGTTCACGCGGAATTCACCGCCGGATGGATTCGGCGTTATGCTGAGTTCCGATGCCAACGTGTTCTCATCAATCCCGATCGTACCCATGTCGAACAACATGAACTCATCGAAACCGGCTTCCACCAGGTGGCCTGGCTCATCATCGGCCACACGCACGATCAGTTGCATATTGCTGGTCGCTGGAAGATGATCGGTAATGGAGATCTCTGAAAGTTGCCAGCCGTTCAAATTCGGCCCGCTGAGCATTTCGATCACCACGGTCTCATCGCCATTGGTAAGTGAGATCTCCATTGCGTCGTTGGGCGAGCCACTGCCACCCGCATTGTAGAACCAGCGCTGGTAATGCACATACGGATCGAGCATGCCGGTGGCATCGAATACCGGCGACCCCATCTGCGTGTGACCATCATCAAGATCATCGTTCCCGGCAGCGCCGCCACCGTTCCCGGTGACCATCGCCATGATCCCGCAATCATCGTTCACATCGGATCCCGGTGCACTTGGCCCACCCTGGTACACGGTGCCTTCAGGAACGGCCCTTTCCCATTCGCCGCTGGATGCGCTGGAGTTGATCGTCCAGCCGAAATCGAACTGGAAGTCATCATAATACCCGCGTGGCAGCGCCATGTTCTGGTCATCGCTTCCGGGTGCGAGCACGGCCTGGCCGTTGCACTGCGAGAACCAGCCCCATTTACCGGCGGTGAGGGTGTACGTATCCTGGTAGATCGCCGAAACCACGTACTGGCCGTTCGCATCGGTCTGTGCGCTGAACCAGTACAGATCGTTCCTGATATCGACCATCGCCCCCTGGATCGGATCACCGGAAGCCGCATCGGTGATCGTGCCCTGCAGCACGAAGGTCTCCAGCGGGATCAGCTGCACGTTCAAGGTGGTCACATCACCATTCTCCAGTACTACGCCATCGATCGTCGCAGTCTGGTAACCAGGCGCGGAAACGTTCACGGTATACGTACCGGCTTCATGATATCCAGTGGCGTAGAAGCCCGATCCATCCGATGAAGTGGTGATCGACGGACCAACGATCGTGATCGTTGCGAGCGTGACCGGCGCGGCGGAATTCGCGTTGGTGATCACACCTTCCAGGTAGGCGGCGCGCACGAAGGTGGCGTCAAGAACGAAAAGTCCTTCCTGGATATCGGAGATGATCAGCCGATCGGAACTGAAGAACGGATACACTCCCCATGCGCCATCGAACCCACCGCCCACGAGCGGCGAAGTATCGTAATGGC
>JAEZDL010000234.1 GCA_023418095.1 Bacteroidota bacterium | reverse complement strand
AGCATGAACCTCACCAACGTGCGCAAGGATCGCGCGCCAGGTCAGGAGGAACGTTTCTACCAGGTGGAGAATCTGAATTTCTCCTACGCGTACAGCGATCAGGAGTACTATGATGTGAACACCGAATTCGAGCACACGCGCACTTACCGTGGTTCGATCGCGTACCTGCACAACCCCAAGCCACGGCCGATCGAACCATTCGCCGGGATCGGTCTGGTGGGCAAGAGCAAATGGCTCAAGCTGATCAAGGATTTCAACGTGAACGCCGGCTTCAAGCAGATCAGCATGCGCACTTCCATGGATCGCATGTACCTGGAAAGGCTGATCCGCCCCAACCCGGACATCGAATCACTTCCCCAGAGACCCACGTACAACAAGAATTTCAATTGGACCAGCCAGTATGGTTTCCGTTACGACATCACCAAGGCGCTGAAGCTCGATTTCAGTGCGAACAACCTGGCCTTCGTAGGTGAAACCCCGGGCCGCGTGGATCCGAAGTTCCGCGACGAGTACCAGCTCTGGAAGGACAGCGTGCTCACCAGTATCAGCCGTTTCGGTGAAGTAACGCGGTACGATCACATCATCAACCTCACGTACACGCTTCCGCTGGACAAACTTCCGCTCACGGACTGGATCACCGCGAACACCGCTTACACGGCAGGTTACCAGTGGGATCGGGCACCCCTCACACAGGACAGTTTGGGCCACATCATCCAGAACTCGCAGAATATCTCGCTCAACGGCCAATTGAACTTCGTTACGCTGTACAACAAATCGAAATTCCTGAAGCGGATCAACGACAAGGGAAAGAGCAGGCCCGCACCGAAGAACTCCGGCGCCCCGAAACCGGCCACGCAGGAGAACAAGCAGGATGAAGAGAAGCCAAAAGGCCAGATAAAACCGTTGGAAGGTCTCGCGCGCGTGCTGATGACGATCAGGACCGGAACGTTCACCTACAGCCAGAATTCCGGAATGCTCCTGCCCGGCTATGATCGAAGGACGAACGTGTTCGGCATGGATGACTTCGATGCGCCTGGCTTCGGCTTCATCGCCGGGCAGCAGAACCACAACCTAAGTGGCGACATCGTGCGGGATTTCGCGCGCACCGCGGCGGCGAACGACTGGCTGGTGCGCACACCTTCCATCTTCAATCCCTACACCAATACGCGCACCGAAACGATCAATGCGCGGCTTTCGGTGGAACCGTTCCGTGGCATGCGCGTGGAATTCATGGCGAACCGCACGATCGCCGACAACATGAGCTCCTTCTTCCGGTGGAACGAACTGGAACAGGATTATGTGAACGACAGCCCGCGTGAGTATGGCAACTTCAGCGTGAGCATGCTCAACTGGGCCACGGCGTTCGTGCCCGATGACAAGGACACGTGGGTGAACGACAACTTCCAGCAATTGCTCGCCAACCGGCCGATCATAAGCGCAAGGCTTTCACAGACCAACGAGAACTCGGTGCTCGATACGCAGACCGGCTATTACACCGGTTTCGGTCCAACGAACCAGGATGTTGTGATCCCAGCGTTCCTCGCCGCCTACACCGGCCGCAATGCCGATAATGTGCGGTTGAACCCGTTCAAGACGACGCCGGCACCGAACTGGGACATGACCTACGATGGGCTCACCAAGCTCGCGTTCTTCGCGAAACTTTTCCGCACCTTCACGGTGAAGAACAGTTACCGATCGAACTTCAACATCGCGAACTACCAGACAAACCTGCTCTACATACCGGGCGGAAATGAAGTGGATGCGGCGGGCAACTTCATACCTGAACGCCAGATCTCGGTGGTGACCATACAGGAGGTGATGCGGCCGTTGATGGGCTTCGATGCAACCCTCACCAACAGCATGCTGGTGAAGGTGGAATACAATCGCGATCGGAACCTGAGCCTGAGCCTGACGAACTACCAGGTGACCGAGATCCGCGGGAAGGAATACGTGATCGGCACCGGCTATCGCTTCAAGAACGTGAAATTCCCGTTCACCATTGGCGGCAATTCTCCCAAGAGCGACTTGAACCTTCGTGTGGACCTGAGCCTTCGCGACAATTTCACGGTGATCCGCAAGATCGAGGAAGTGCAGAACCAGGTCACCGCCGGGCAGAACATCCTCTCGATAAAGACCAGTGCGGATTATGTGTTGAACGAGCGGCTCAATGTACGTGCGTTCTACGAGCGTGTGCTGAACACACCGGTCATCACCACATCGTTCCCATCGGCGAACACCAACCTGGGGATCAGCCTTCGCTTCACGCTTGCGGATTGATCCGTTGCACGGAGATCGGCCGCATGTACTTTTGGCCCTTCATGCCATCCCATAAACGACAACAGAAATGAACATTCCGCAGGAACTGCGTTATACCAAGGACCATGAATGGGTCCGCATGGAGAACGGTGAGGCCGTGGTAGGCATCACGGAATTCGCACAAAGCGAGCTCGGCGACATCGTCTTCATTGATATCAACACCGAAGGCCAGGAGCTGAAGAGCGAAGAAGTGTTCGGTACGGTCGAAGCCGTGAAGACCGTGAGCGATCTGTTCATGCCGGTGAGCGGTACCATCGTGGAAGTGAATCCTGCGTTGGCCGATGATCCCGCCTTGGTGAACAGCGATCCCTACGGGAAAGGCTGGATGGTGCGGATCAAATTGAACGATGCTGCTGAAGCGGATGGTCTGCTGGCCGCCGATCAGTACATGCAGCAGATCGGCGCCTGATCGGCCGATGTTCGGAAGGTTCCGTGCGGCGGTCCTGTGGAGCATACTGATCCTGGTGATCTGCCTGATGCCTTCGGGCACGGTGCCGGGTCTTGGTCTCTTCTCGCGTTTCCACCTGGACAAGATCGTACACGCGATCCTCTATGGCATGCTCGCATTCCTGCTCGTGAAGGCGTTCGCGATCGAAGGCCGGCCGCTGCGGAAGGGTACGTTGATCTTCGCTGTATTGGTATCGATAGCGTACGGCGCCGCGATCGAACTGCTGCAGGAGATACCGGTGCTGCGCCGCAGCGCGGAATGGGCAGATCTGCTCGCCGATGCGATCGGTGCGATCTTGGGAGCGAACATAGCGCGTTGGGGAGCGGAACGGCCTGCGCACTTTTGAACGCCCCGGACACGTTACATTTGAACCGGTGGTACGCTCACGTGTACAGCCTTGAAACAACATCAACATGGAACTCAGGAAATCACCTGAAGCCGATCTTGAAAAGCGCAAGACAAGTTTCCTGCTGATCGGGCTGCTCACAGCGCTCGCCATCACGCTGGTCGCATTCGAATGGACCACCTTCGACAAGACCGATACGGAGATGGCACAGCTCGACATGGAATTCCTCGAAGAGGAAGTGATCCCGCCAAGCGCCACGCCGCCACCGCCGCCGCCACCGCCGCCCGCACCCACCACCGTGATCGAGATCGTGGAGGATGAAGAGGAGATCGAAGAAGTGGAGATGGTGGATCAGGAAGTGACCGAGATCACCGTTGTTGAGCCGATCGTGCAGCGTGAAGAACCGGTGGAAGAAGAGCAGATCTTCACCATCGTGGAGGAAATGCCTTCGTTCCCGGGAGGTGAGGAGGAACTCTTCAAATACCTGGGAAAAACGATCAAGTATCCGCAAATGGCCACCGATGCGGGGATCTCCGGCGTTGTGTATGTCACTTTCGTTGTGGGCAAGGATGGCAAGATCACCGATGTGCGCGTGCTGCGCGGCATTGGTGGTGGTTGTGATGAGGAAGCCATTCGTGTGGTGAAATCCATGCCGCCATGGAAACCGGGCAAGCAACGCGGGAAACCGGTCACCGTTCAATACAACCTTCCGATCCGCTTCACGCTCCGTTAGAACCTGATGATCTTGGAAAGGCCCGCCGATCGCGGGCTTTTTCATTTGGGGGAAAGCCTAACTTTCGATCCATGGGAACACGTACCCCGATGCTCGCTGCTCTCCGATCGGATCGGATCGATCCGATCCGGATCACCGGTGAATGCGATCGCATAAGGCATGAAAGTTCACGCACCGCCGCCTCGATCGAAGATCTTCGCACGCTTTTCCGATCCATCGATCTTACCACGTTGGAAGGGACCGACACCGATGAAAAAGTACGGAAGCTCTGCGCGAAGGCGGTCCGTACGGCCGATCGCCTTGCGGTCGCTGCGGTCTGCGTTCATTCGACATTCGTACGTGAAGCGAAGAGAGCATTGCACGGAAGTGAGGTGAGGGTCGCTTCCGTGGCCGGCGCGTTCCCCAGTGGTCAAAGTCCGATCCACGTGAAGCTTGCCGAGGTGACCTACGCGATCGGGGAAGGTGCGGACGAGCTCGATGTGGTGATCAACAGGGGGAAATTTCTGGAAGGCGATCTCCAGTTCGTGTTCGATGAGATCGTGGCGATGAAGGAATGTTGCGGTGATCGAACATTGAAAGTGATCCTGGAGACCGGTGAATTGGCCGATCCACGCTTGATCGCCACGGCAAGTGATCTCGCGATCGCAGCAGGTGCGGGCTTCATCAAGACGAGCACAGGAAAGGCTTCGATCGGCGCCACGCTTGAAGCTGTGGTGGTGATGCTGCATGCGATCCGCGATCATTTCTCGCGCACCGGGGTGCGGATCGGGATCAAACCTTCGGGCGGGATCCGCAACGTGGCCGATGCGATGCAATACCTGATCGCCGTGCGACGATTGCTGGGTGAGGAATGGCTGGATCCGCGTTATTTCCGCATCGGTGCGAGCAGCCTGCTCGATGATATCACGCTCCACATGGATCGGATCGGTGAAGCACAAGACCCGGCCGATCGGTAAAGATCGCCGGGTCTCGTTTCGGGGGAGGGCGACTGCTCCGGTACGACCTCGACCCCAAATCGCTCGTGTTCCGATCCGTTTAGCAAAGGAATGTGTGGCTCCCGATCCGCGGTACATGCTTTTTCACGGGATGACATGGTGAATTGTACGCGGCCTCGTGAACAAGCCTTCCGGCGATCGGTTCAACCTGCTACCCGATCACACCAACGGCCCCCGCCCTTCACCAGCGGCGCCCGCAGCCCTTGCTGCCGACTAACTTTGTTGCTTCATGCTGCAACTGGAAGGCATCGTTAAGCGATACGGCAATTTCACGGCCCTCAACGGGATCTCCATGACGGTGCCGCCGGGCAAGGTCTTCGGGCTGCTCGGACCCAATGGCGCTGGCAAGACCACCCTCATCAGGATCATCACCCGCATCACCGGCCCGGATCAAGGCGTAGTGACGCTGGATGGGCACCCCATGGGCCCGAAGGATGTGCAACGGCTCGGCTACCTCCCCGAGGAACGTGGGCTTTACAAGAAGATGAAGGTGGGGGAGCAGGCGCTCTATCTCGCACGGTTGAAAGGCCTTCCAAAGGATGTGGCCACCGCGCGCTTGCGCGAATGGTTCGAGCGCTGGGAGATCGGTGGCTGGTGGAACAAGCGCGTGGAGGAACTCAGCAAAGGCATGGCGCAGAAAGTGCAGTTCATCACCACGGTTTTGCATCAACCACGTTTGTTGATCCTGGATGAACCGTTCAGCGGCTTCGATCCGATCAACGCCGAACTGATCCGCGAGGAGATCCTTCGGTTGCGCGATCAGGGCGTCACGGTCATGCTCAGCACGCACAATATGGGCAGTGTGGAGGAATTGTGCGATCACATCGCGCTCATCGACAAGAGCAACAAGGTGCTGGATGGGAACGTGAAGGAGATCCGCCGGCGCTTCGCTACGAACACCTACCGGATCGAATACAAGGGCACCCATGTGGCGTTCGCCAACGCGCTCGGCTGGGTGGGCGAGATCACTGATGTGAAGGAAGGACCCGAGTTCTCGAACGCACGCGTGAAGCTCCACAAAGGCAGCACGCTGAACGATGTGCTTCGCCAGGTGATCACTTCGGTGGAGATCCATGGGGTGGAAGAGGAGGTGCCGCGCATGCACGATGTATTCATCCGCACGGTGGGCGCGAAGAACAGCGCGCAGCGCGGCGTTACGGAGGGTATCACGGAGTAAGAACGAAGCAGGGAATGAACAAGATCCGCCTCATCATCTGGAGGGAATTCATTACACGCGTAAGGAAGGCCAGCTTTCTTATCATGACGATCCTTGGCCCTGTGCTGATCGCCGGCGGCATTACACTGGCCGCCTACCTGGGACTGCAGGAGACCGATCATCACACCGTGCTCATCGTGGACAAGGCCGGCATCATCGGCGATCTGCGCAATACCGAAGGCATCACCTATCACCTCGACCAGCGCGAATGGAGCGATGAGGATTTCAAGAAAAGTCCGTTCACGGTGATGGTCGATGTGAATGAGGATATCCTAACCACCAACACGGTGCTCTTCTATTACCGCGATCTGCCGAGCCTCAACATCCAGCGTACCATAAGCGGTGAGATCGAAAGGTCGGTGGAACTGGCGAAACTGCGCGGCGAATCGATCGATGAGGAAGCCTATCGCCGCGTGCGCAAATCACTCGTTGTAAAGCTTTTCGACATCGATCGCGTCGGCGTGGAATCACTTGAGCAGGAACGCGCCGGGATCGGATTCTTCTTCGGCTACTTCATGTTCATCTTCATCTTTCTCTACGGCGTGCAGGTGATGCGCGGGGTCATGGAAGAGAAGCAGAACCGCGTGGTGGAAGTGCTGATCAGCTCCGTGCGGCCGTTCCAATTGATGATGGGCAAGATCGTGGGCATCGCGCTCGTCGGTTTCACCCAGTTCATGCTGTGGATCATCATCACCGTTACGCTCATCACCGTTGGATCCACGCTTTTGCTCAAGGACCGGATCGATCCAATGACGGTCGCCAACACGCCGATGACCGCACAGATGCAGGAACAGCTCGGCGCACAGGCCGCCATGCCCGATGTGAACGACGTGAAGATCGTTCAGGCACTGAAGCAGATCGATCTGCCGCTCACGCTCGGCATGTTCATCTTCTACTTCATCGGCGGTTACCTGCTTTACAGCTCGTTGCTCGCAGCGATCGGATCGGCGGTGGATAGTGAATCGGACACACAACAGTTCATGCTGCCGGTCACATTGCCCATGATCGGAGCCCTCATCATCGCGCAGATCGCGGTGTACAATCCCGGCAGCCCGGCGGTCGTCTGGTGCAGCCTCATACCGTTCACAAGTCCGGTGGTCATGATGGTGCGCGTAGCGATGGGCAGCGCTCCCATGTGGCAGTTGTTCCTGAGCATGTTCCTGCTGATCGGCACCTTCCTGTTCACCACCTGGTTCGCCGGCCGCATCTACCGTACAGGCATCCTCATGTACGGCAAAAAAGCCAGCTGGCGCGAAATGGGCAGGTGGCTGTTCTATCGCGGCTGATCCGCTGCCAACCGTAAACGGTCAACTGTTTCCAAGGGCGTGCCGGCTCGAAGACTCGCCGTCGGGCTATACGCTTCAAGTCCGCACTCCCTCGTTCCTCGGTCGCTTGCGGGCTTTCCGCTTCTATCCCTCACGCAACAGCAGGCCAAAGAGCATCATCCCGTTGAAGCATTCTATCGCCACCAGGATCTGATCACCATTCACCATTCACCATTTCACCATTTCACCATTCACAACTCACGACTCACGACTCAAGACTCAAGACTCAAGACTCAAGATTCAAGACTCAAGACTCAAGACTCGCCACTCGCCACTGTACTTTTCCCCCATGCCTCGCGCGATCATCGATCTCGGTACCAACACCTTCAACCTGCTCATCTTTGAACCCGATCGGTCGTCAACTGAACAGATCGGACTTCACATCATTCATCAGGAAGAGATCCCCGTTCTTCTCGGAAAAGATGGGCTGGAGCGCGGCGTGATCGGCCCGGAGGCTTTCGATCGTGGACTTTCCGCATTGGACCGGATCATGCTTGTCGCCCGATCGCATGGCGTGAGTGAAGCAAAGGGTTTCGGTTGTTCCACGTTCCGCAATGCAGCGAACGCGAAGGATCTTATTCGTGCCGCGGCAGAACGCGGCATACGGATCGAAGTGCTCGCCGGCGGCGATGAGGCATCGATCATCCTGGATGGTGTGCGCCTCGCGGTTCCCTTCACTTCAAAGCCCGCTTTGGTGATGGATATTGGCGGCGGAAGCATCGAATTCATTCTCGCCACCAACAAGGCCTTGATGTGGAAGCAAAGCTTCGAAGTTGGCCTTACACGGGTAAGGGAGCGCATTCCGATCGGTGATCCGATCGGCGTTGATGATGAGCTTCGGGTCGCGGAATTCTTCGATGCGCAACTGGAACCGCTCTGGCAGATCATCGATCGGCATGAGCCGCACCTGCTGATCGGTAGCGCCGGAAGTTTCGAGAGCATCGCGGCCATGCTCAGCGCCATTGTGAATGAACAGATCCAGGTCGATCAGCGATCCTATTCGTTCACCACCGATCGGTTCGAGGAACTTAAGGATCGGCTTTTCAGGCTTTCGCGCGAAGAACGATCCGCATCTCCCGGACTTCCAGCGCACCGCGTGGACACGATCATCTACGCATTCATCGCGATCGATCGGGTACTCGTTGCAAGTGGCATCCGCGATATGGCGTGGAGCCGTTATTCGCTCAAGGAAGGTGCTGCGATCCGCGAACTGCGCAACGGTTAGGGGACCTGTTGCGTACGCACGTTCGTGGGGATCGTTCCGCCGATGTTCTGCAGAATGATATCACGATCGTTGCCAGTTCCCGTATATCGCACCACGCCGTCGAGGTTTACATCCGCCGGATGATATCCGCTGATGGAATTCGTAGGCACCAGACCGCCGATCTGCTGCAGGATCCGATCCCGATCGTTGTTCATGCCGGTGTATTTCAGTTGACCATCAGCCACCGTATTCCCGGCCCAAAGTGCGCGCAATGTACCGTTGCTGTAACGGGCATCGGTGCCGTACGCGGATGTTGCGCTCGTGCGCAGATCGATGGAGGCCGCGGTCCCGGAGATCGCGATCGGTGAAGCCGTCATGCAACCCAGGTGATTGCGGTGCTTCACTGCAATGTGGTAACTCCCTGGTGCCGCAGTGAAGGAAAGCGGTGATGTACCATCAACGTCCACGATATCACCATCGCGCTGCAACAGGCCATGCCGCGCCGCAACAAGCGTGGTGGGATCCGATCGGAGCTCCACCCTGATCCAATCCACGATCGCATTGTTGCCGGTGGTCGCCAATACACTTGATGCGATCGATTCACCGCCACCGGAAAGGCCTGTCGCGGAATACGGTTCGTTCAACGGGATGTGGTTCCCGGCCCGCAAAGCATCGCTCATCAATGGCCCAACGCCGTATGGCCCCTGGAGCCACACCTTCACATCGGCCTTTATGCTGGAAGTAACGCAGAACGGTGCGTTCGCTTGATAGGTGAACGTGGCAGCGTTCGCCAGCACGTTGCCATCTTCATCCTTCACGCGCACATAACCATTACCGTACGCACAGCAGATCCCATCGCCATAAGTATCATTCACAACCAATTGATAGCAGCCATCCGGAAGGCACAATTCAACGCTCGGCTTCACATATGCGCCGTTGCTGCCCATCTGAGTGTACGGCCCACCGGAAGCGAAGGTCGTTGTTCCGTTCGTGATCGACCAGGTGGTTTCCTGTCCATATCGATCCGTCGCGATCTCAACGGTCACAGGCGTGCAGCAACCCGAAAGTGTCCACGATGTGGAAGAACTGAAATTGCTCGTTGTGCCACTGCAGATCCGTTGCACCTGGAATTCGTAGGAGCCACACACAGCGAGCCCGCTCAACGCGTAACTCGCAGTGCTCAGCCCGTTAACATTGGTCCACTGAGCGGCCCCGATCGCGCGATAACGCAGGTTGTACTGGCTCCCTGCGGATCCGGTCCAGGTAAGTTGCACCGATGTCGGTGTTGTTTCGTTCACTGCTGATCCGCCAGGCGGCAGGCAACCCAGGGAAGTGCATTCGCTTACGACCAGTTGCACGCTGTTGTTGGCGTTGATCCTTCCACCTGTTACCGTCTGCCCGGGAAGATTCCCGACCTGTTCAACGCCCTGGAAAAGTTTCTGGCGGATGTAAAGGGCTCCAGCCGATGGATCGCTCTTCACTAGGTCCATCATTGAAGCACAAGGCACCGCGTAGAGCAATCCGATCACACCGGCTGTGAGCGGGCTTGCGAAGGAGGTTCCGTTCGTCGTGGTGGTTCCGGTGCTACCGCTGGTGGTTCCTGCCGTGGTCACCACCGCTTCACCCGGCGCACCTACATCGATCGTGGTGGCTCCATAGCCACTGAAGGTGCGCATGTTGTTGCTGTTCGTCGCGGTAACGCTCACCATGAACGGGCTGGAACACGCTGTTGGCAGATCGCCCACAACATCGACATTCACGTTGCTGTTGGAAGTAGCACCGCAATTCAGAACGCCTTCTGTACCCAGTGTGTCATAGATCGCGCACCAAAGCGGATAATCATCTGGATCACCGCCATCGATCCCCCAGCTCGCATTGGTGGCGACCACAAAAGCTCCTTGTGTGCCGTTGCTGTCGTTGTAGCGGCGGCGTTGGATCAGCGGATAGGTGTACGACGCGATCACGTTTGATTGCGTAAGGCTTCCGACGGTCACCACCATGATCTTCACGTTCCAATTCGCTCCTGTCACACCAGCGCCATTGTTCCCTTTCGCACCGATCATTCCTGCCACACTTGTACCGTGCGATCCGCCGAACAGGTTGTTGTCGTTGTTCGCGCCGGGATTCCAGCCGTCGTAGTCATCCACGTAGCCGTTGCCGTCATCATCGATCCCATTGTTCGCCACTTCCTGCGTATTCACCCATCGGTTGCCTACAAGATCACTGTGCATCAGGTTCGCCGCTTCGATCACGCACACCACGATCTCATCGCCATCCGCCGTGGTACCACCGGTGGTCACGTTCCAGGCTGCTTCACTGTCAATGTTCTGGTGATGCCATTGGCTGGCATAACCGGGATCGTTCGGCACGGCGCGGAACGTGGCGGGATGATCGTTCTGGGCGATCATCACGGATCGGTGGCGCTTCACGGCATCGAGCATTTTCTGTTGCGCTACAGCCTCATGATCGAACTGCATTTCCCAGATCCGCATGGGCGCACTCACTTCCATTAGGATCGAAGCGTTCGTGTTCACGCCATCGATCGTTCGCAGATCGGCAGCGATCTTGTGCGGATCGGCGCCATCGGCGACCATGAACAGGATGCGTCCTGGAATGATCCCGGGCTCTGCGAGTTGCGCCTGGGCGAGCGGCAATGCCGCGAGAAGTAAAAGCAGAAGAAAGAGGTTTCGGATCGGTAAGGTTCGGAGCATGATGCAATTTACAAGGGCGGCACGAAATACGGAAGAACCCGATCGAACGTCAAGTGGATCGATCGGGGTCGAAATGAGCTACTTTTCAAGAATTCGGCGATGAAGGGTTCCACCGCGATAGCTCTTTTCCTGCTCTTTTTTCTGGTGCTGGGTTGCGATGAACCCTATGTGAAACAGCCGCTTGCAAAGGAACCTGATTCGCTGGAGACCGGAGTGAATGCCACCCAGATCGCGCGGATCCAGGAGAGGATCGGTGTTGAAAAGGCGGACTTTTCGTTCGCGATCACGGCCGATACGCACCAGGAATACGGAGATCTCCAGGCATTGCTCCAGCATCTCCGATCGGACAGTTCGGTCTCCTTCATCCTTGTATGTGGCGATGTCACGGAAAAAGGTGATCGGAACGAATTGAAGGATTACCTGCGGATCATGAAGGAGCAACCCTTGCCGTTCGTGACCGCGATCGGAAATCGCGAGCACCGCGGGACGGGAAGGCCGACGTTCGAGGCGATGTTCGGTGCACGTAACCAGCAATTCGTAGCCGGTGGTGTTCGCTTCGTTCTTTTCGATAATGTGGTGACCGAAAGCGAGATCCCGATCGAATACGATTGGCTGCGCACCACGCTGGCGGCCCCGCACGAGGGGCCTACGATCGTATTGATGCACGTGCCGCCCACCGATCCAAGCCAGCTATCACCCGATCATCTTCACCCTTTGCATGAGATCATCGCCGGGCACAAGCCTGCGCATGTGTTCATGGGGCATACGCATTTCCACAGTGCAGGCGAATTCCCGGATGGTACACCTTTCACAACAGCTCCCTGGCCGAAGGCTGGGGAATGGGTAAAGGTCGAGGTGGAGCGCGGAAAGTTCAAGTCGTTGTTGGTGAAGGTCGATCGGACCTGAGTTGGGTCGGTGGCAAAAGTTACCTTGCGCACGTGACCAAAAAGAGGCACCGGATACTTCGCAGCCTGCCCGTTCCCAAATGGCAGCGGGAGAGATCGCCGTACAAGCGTGCGCGGCAACTGCTGAAATGGCGGATCGGCATACTGCGCACGCTGAAGGATGTCGCATTCTCAGGCCTTGGAGTATTTTCTGCGGCTTTTGCGCTGGAAGGTTTTCTGCTCCCCAGTGGCTTCCTTGACGGTGGCGCCACGGGGATCACCCTGATGATAAGCCGGCTCATGGAATTGCCGTTCCCGGCCGTGCTCGTGGTGGTGAACATCCCATTCCTCTTCATTGCCTACAAACTGATCGGAAAGTCCTTCGCCCTGCATGCCACCCTCACGATCCTTTCGCTGGCCGTGGTCACCTGGCTGTTCGATTTTCCGGAAGTGACCACTGATAAGCTTTTGGTGGCGGCTTTCGGTGGATTCTTCATGGGCGCGGGGATCGGGCTTGCAGTGCGCGGTGGAAGCGTGCTCGATGGTACCGAAGTGCTGGCGCTGGCGCTTGGCCGCCGGATCGGGATCACGATCGGCGATGTGGTGATGCTGATCAACGTGATCATCTTCTCCGTGGCCGCCATCCTGATCGATGTGGAGACCGCGCTCTACGCCATGATCACCTTCGTGGCCGCAGGTAAGACCATGGACATGGTGATCGAAGGGATCGAGGAGTACACAGGAATTACGATCATAAGTCCGCACCATGAAGCGATCCGCGACATGATCGGGAATACCATGGGCCGCGGCCTCACGGTCTACAACGGAAAACGCGGCTTCACGCGCGGCGCCAGCTCGGCCGATGTGGACATCATCTACTGCGTGCTCACACGCCTGGAAGTGAGCCGTTTCCTATCCGAAGTGCAGAAGATCGATCCCAACGCCTTCATCGTGATGAATCCAGTGAAGGATGTGAAAGGCGGGATCATGCGCAAGCGCAGGGATCACTGAGCAGAATGAATTATGCCGCATAAAGTGGATATCCCATCCGTAGCTTTCACTTACCTTGTTTTCCGCCAAACACCGTATACATATGCCCCACGCGACCGGCCCTTGGTGCCATCCACCCGAACTACCTGAGAATGGCCGAATTCTTTGCCTTGTTCTGCTGGAGGATCGCAGGGGCATGCTCAGTTACCAGATCATGCGTTATGTGCGGCATAATTGGCGATTCCAGGAAGGTTTGGGCATGGGCGATCATCGCGTGGTGGCATGGGCGGCCATCAATGCGCAGATCGGCGAACCAGTGCGCACGGATCGGGCAGCGGGGAATGCAGGTTCGCAATTAGGCAGCTTTGCAGATAGTGCAACTTTGCTCAAACTTCAGGCATTGAAGGACAGTCAGCCGGATTGATCGGGTGTGTTGGTTCCGATCAATATACATCGTATTGGGTCCGATCAACCACTTTGCCACCAAGGATCGTTTCGGTCACCAATTTGCTTGAACCTTCAATTCGATATTCCGCGGTTCCTTTTCGCTTCACGAAATACCCATCGGTAGGATGGCTGCGTACCATTAGATCTTCGAAGTCATCAGAGAAGATCACTTCTTCTGTGGCCATGCGCTTATAGAGACGCAGCGAGTCGTAACGGTGAATTTGAATGTATTCCATTGAAGCGATCTCAGGATGTGGCTAATTCTAGGCTCACCTCCCCCTTCGGTTAAGGTACTATTCATTGCTCAAACCTTCTCCTAGAACAGAGTCAAGATCGGACCGAAATTTTTGGAGTATGGGTAAAAGTTCCAAAAGTTTTTTCTCGGCAGTCGTTGTAAATGGTAAGGCATCTTCAACTTTAGCATCATCATTCCATCTTTCACGTTCGAGCCATCGATGCAATGCTTGCTTACCATAGATGGAATCATGCTGAGTATACTTCCGGACTATCATGTCAAAAGTGACCGGTTTCCCCCAGAAGTCTTTCTGCGTTATAATAATAGAATTGACAGTTATGAAGAGATCTGAAGGGTTCCCGGTAGGATCAAGAGGAAGCCAGAGTCGTTGGAGAAATTCTAACTTTGAAACGGCTGGATTATTTGTAACATAGTGCTTCTCCCGTGCAGTTAACGGGATTTCCTTTCCAGTTGCCAAAAGCTCTATCAATTCTGCACGCTCTTCCTTTGTCATGGGTTCATAATTGGATTATTAAACCTCCCCAACCAACTCCTTCGCCTTAGCCAAAGTGTACGCCCCTTCAACCGCTAATTGGTCGAACACCATGAAGTATCGGAAATTGGGTCCAGCTTGATCCTGCCAGCATTTGCCTAGGCGAGCCTTTGCAGCGCTATCACTGTTGTCACGATCATCACCCTTGGTCTCGATCAAGATCACTTTGCCGGTTTTGGTCAGAAGAATGAAATCCGGGTAATGGTTATTGCTGAATCCGTTGATGGGAAACCCCTTGTTCTTTCCAAGATTACGGTGCCAGCAGGCGATGTTCGGGAGCATACCCAATTCGCTGATCGCCCGCTCCTCGAAACCGTTCATGCTGCCTTCTCGATCGTAGAGACTGTTGCTGATCGGTTTGCCAAGTTGACCAGGTATGATGCGTTCTGGTAATCGCCAGAGCGCTTCCGTTCTGATCTTGCCTACTTGCAGCAGATCGCGGAATCGTTGTTCTGCGTGGGCATCAGCAAGTGACTGGATTTTCTTCTTGATGCGGTTCGCGTAAACGAGCGGACGCGCAAGCACATCACGCAACTGCTCTGCGCTGAAATCCTCGAACAACCGCGTAACATATCGCTTGATCTCCTGATCGGCGATCGGCCACATGTCGCCGATCCGCGATACGATCTGATCGGCCACGTGTTGTGCCTGTTCTTCTTTCGGCTTCGCGGTTATGTAGGCCACGATCGGTTCGTGAATGGCTTCGCTCTGGAAGATCTTCCGGTATTTCGGACTCACTTCGCCGCCGGAAACGCCTTCAAGATCCACCATGTACAGTTCGCCCTCAACGCTTTCCCAGTCGATCCGAAGGTCCTGCGTGCTGAGGCGGAAATCCTTGAGCAAAGGTTCCTGGCTCAATTCATCCCAAGCTTCTTCAGCACCAGTAAAGATGTTGCCTGGTACCTGGATCACGAATCGTTGCAGCACCATGTTCCGGGCCATTTCAGCCACATCCGGACGCATGGAATAACGATCGACCTGATCTCCCATTTCCTGCAAGATCGGATCTTCTTCTGAATTGGAAGCTTCTTCGATCTCTTTTTCCATCTCGGCGTTCTTTGCCAAGGCTTGTGCTTCGATCGTTGTTACGCTGGTTATCGCAGGCTGAGCGTCCGCATTTGGATCGAACGTGATCGAGGCAAGTTCCAATTCATCGACAACATTGCTGACGCCATCGATCGCAGTTTGCACAGGAGCGAGACGCGCTTTTTCTTTTTCGGCAGCCGTCATGGTATCCACGGCCCTGTAATCCTTGTCGCTGAAACCGCTTTGTTGCAGGCCATTCACAATGCTTTGGAGCGTGTCGTGGAATTTGGCGCTCGCGGTGAGCACGTAGCTCATGTTCAGCATCGGGTTCGCATGCTTCATCACGTACGGTTGGCGAAGCACACGGCCCAGGATCTGTTCCACATCCACCGCACTGCTCTTGTCCGCCAGCGAGGCGAGGATGTACGCGAAGGGACAATCCCAGCCTTCCTTTAGTGCATTGATCGTTATGATGTACTTCACAGGGCACTCAGGTGCCATCAGATCGATACCCTTCAATTCATCTTTTTCAGCTGTTTTGATCTTGATCTCTTCCTCCGGCACACCGGCTTTCATCAACGTGGCTTTCACCTTTTCGAAGGTGATCTTCTCTTCACCGGTGCGCGGTTGTGCCTGGAATAAGACGATCGGCCTGATATGCCGTCCTCCTTGCCTTGCCTCTTCATCGGCGATCGATTGAAGACGTTGGCGCAGGTGCAAAGCATTGGCGATGACCTCACTCCGATCATGTTGGTTATATACGATCACAGGCAATTTCACCATGTGCTCTTTCTTCAATTCCAACGCCGGCACCATGCTTATAATGTTGCTGTTCTGCTTGGGCGTGGCGGTGAGGTCAAGGATGAAACTCGGGTTCAGATCATTCAGCATGTCCACGCTGAGATCGCTTTCCGCGTTGTGGCTTTCATCAACAACCACCACAGGATTAAGATGACGGATCACGTTGATCAGCGCCGTATCGTCCGTGCCTTCCTTAATCGATGTCGTATCATCATACAAGCTCCGGAAACCAGCGAGTTGGCCGTTCTCCTGAAAGACCTTACGATCCTCCTTCCGCCGGGCACGCAGGCTGGCAAAACTCATTACGATGATGCTCAGTTGTTCCTGAACGCTCGTTGGATTGAAGCCAGCGCCCATCAGGAGTTGGTCCTTCTGGTACACTTCCACACGGCTACGGAAAAGCTGATTCAGCTTCTGGCGGTACGCATGGTCTGGATCGTTCAAGTTGCGCACCGTCTGTTGCAAGAGGTTGCTCCACGGTACAAGCCATACCACGGCCTTCGGTGCTGTAGGACTGAAGTGATCGAAGATGGTCTTCAACGCATTCACTGCAATGAAAGTCTTGCCACCCGCAGTAGGCACCTTAACGCATAGGTGTATGGCATCGTTCAAATTGCGCTGGTAGGGCCGCATGCCCTTCTTGCTGAGTGGATCGTAAGGCCCGGCCTTTTCCTCCCAGAACCGATCGAAGGTCTTTGCCGGATCGCCGATATACTTGAACTTATCGAGATACTGGTCCAGATCCTCGATCACCCGCTTCTGGTATGGTTTCAGTTCCATCAGGTGTCCTGTGTATTCAAAGTAAGCGATGCGGGAAGCATCAGTAGGAAGGGCAGCGCCTGCCCGTAGTCGAGCGTATCGTATTCCAAACCCAGCATGCGGATGTTGCGGTAGTACGTCTGGTGGTTCAGGTAGTAGTTCTTCTCACTCTGGATCAGCCAGGCCTTTTCGCCCAGCTTTTCCGCAAGGAACCATTTCTCCAGGAGCCGTGCACACCTTCCGTTGCCATCATCGAAGGGATGGATCTTCACGAACACCAGGTGCAGCATGGCCGCGAAATGGAAGACATCGGGGAGTGAAAGCTCCATGCTCCGCAATTGGTCCAGGTCCTTGAAGAGCTTTTCGAGTTCCGCTTCCACCATGAAGGGCGATGCCGCCACGTATTCGATGCGGCCTTCCTCGGTGGTCACATACATATTGCCAGTGCGCACACGGCCTCTTTTGCCTTCGGGCAGGAGGTGGCGCGTAAGCATGCGGTGCGACTCGAGAAGGTTGGCTCGATCGCAGGTGTTCTGTTCGGCGAACTGGTATGCGGCATACAGGTCGTCGATCTTCTGGGTATGGTCCGGCAGGAAGGAGATCCCGAAGCGCTTGTGCTTCACGTAGGAATCCAGATCGATGCTCTCGCCTTCGATCTTGGAAGAATAGACGGCTGAGACCGATGTGTAAAAGCTGAAGTCCGCCACGGAAAGCTCACTATCCTGCAATTGTTTGTACCGCTCCAGATCGGCCATGGCAACAGCTTGCCGGTAGCGCTCCAGCAAGCCCGTGGACAGGATGTTGAACGTGCGCTCCATGGTTCAGAAGCGCGTGATGTCCCGGGGGATCTTCTTGAAGATGATGCCATGCTTCTCCAGGAACTTCTTCGGCAGAAGGCAGTTGTCCGCATAGATCATGGTGCGTTCGCCTTTCACCGGAAGTGTGGCCAACAGCTCATGATCCAACTTGGTCAACTCATCCTTCTCATACACGAAGTAATAGGCGATCTGCTCGTGCGTGCCGAGGTAATAACCGCTGTCACGCTGAGCCCGCCGAGGCGCTTCTCCATTCTCTGTTGCGGGCAACGCCGATCGCGTCTCCGTATACCAGATGTACTCGCGGATCTTCTCCACCCGAACATTCTCGTTGAGCTGCTGGTGCTCGTTGAAGAGCGGCTCACCCAGCGTGTAATAGTCGAAGGAGCCGCCGGTGCCCTCCACTTTCTTGTTGCCCTTGGAACCTGCCCTGAGCGGAGTCGAAGGGTAGCCATTGATCACCCGCTTCACGCGCTCGGCGGTGATCGTTTCGGCATAGTCCATCATTTCGATGAGGATGAACTTGCGGTTGCCGCCATCCTGCTTGTTCAAATTGAGCACGGCGTGGGCGGTGGTGCCGCTGCCGGCGAAGGAGTCGAGGATGATGGAGTCCTTGGACGGCACACACCTTAGAATGCGGTCAATTAATGCTACTGGCTTAGGGGTATTGAAAGAGTTAGTATCTGTGAGTATCGTATTTACTTCGGTCTTCGATGTACGATTGCTGCCTACTTCATGATGATTCCATAATGTTTCAATAGGTCTAGTGGAATTATCATTAGCATAGATTCTAAAGTTGACGCTCCAACCATTCCTAGTTTTCACCCATTCGATTCTCTCTGCTTCTTCCCTCACCTTTTCTTGTGACCAACGCCAAGCACCATCTGAACCGTCCTTTCTCTTGGGAAAATGTTGGCTTCCATCTGGCGCGGTTAGAGGATAAAATAGGTTTGGACGGGCTTCTCGAGTTTCTCCTTGTCCTCCCATTGCACGAAGCGGCTTCAGATAATATTTGTTCCCATAGACATCAGTCTTGTTGTAGTGCGCAAGATCTTCAGTAGAGGCACTTAATTGCTGGATACTCAATACATCCTGGCTTTTAGAATATACGGCGATATAATCATGCTTTGTAGAGAAGTACTTCGAATCCATTTTGGGACTATCAGTCTTCTCCCAAATGATTGTGGCAAGATGATTTGACATACCAAAAATTTCATTGCACACCATGACTAAGTGGGCATACTCGTTGGTCATCAATTGAAATCCATATTGACCCATCCTCCGCCAGCAACTTGTGCAACAGCACCAGCCGCGGGTACATCATGCACAACCACTTGTCGTGGCGGCTCAGGTCCTCGCCCTCCTTGCCCACCACATCGCCCAGCCATTTCTTGATGCGCGGGTCGTTCACATTGTCGTTGTACACCCAGCCTTCGTTGCCGGTGTTGTACGGTGGATCGATGTAGATGCACTTGACCTTACCTTCGTACTGCGGCAACAGGCTCTTGAGGGCCTCAAGATTGTCCCCATGGATGATCATGTTGCGGCCGCCACCCTGAGCGCGTACCGGGGGGTCGAATCCTCCCCTCTCCGCCTTGGGGCGTGAAACCTCTGGAGCAACGGGTTCGAGTCCCGCCCTCGGTACGGATCCAGTCACCGGTTCGACTCCGGTATTCTCCACGATTGAAGGGTCTGCTGGTTCGAATCCGGCATTGCCCACACTTTCGTTCCCTGAGAATGTATACTTCTTCTCCAACACCTTGAAGGGCACATCGCGGTGATGGTTGATGACCTTGTCCTTTCCGATCCAGTTGAGGGTTGGCATTGGCGCGAAGATGAGGAATGGGTTCGACAAAAGGTGACGGAGATCCAACTTCCCTAGTCATCTTTGCGGCAGATCAACTTCCATGGCCAACATCCTCATCATAGACGACGAAAAGGCGATCCGTTATGCGCTCCGCGAGATCCTGGAGCATGAAGGGCACAAGGTGGAAGAGGCCGAAGATGGCCAGCAGGGCTGCAGCAAGGCAAAGGCCGGCAAGTTCGATCTGGTGATGTGCGACATCAAGATGCCGAAGATGGATGGGCTGGAGGTACTCGAGAAGATCCAGCAGTTCAATGAGGAATTACCCGTGGTGATGATCAGCGGGCATGGCACGATCGAAACCGCGGTTGATGCATTGAAGAAAGGCGCATTCGACTTCATACAGAAACCACCCGACATCAACCGTATCCTGGTGAGCGTACGCAATGCGCTGGATCGCGGAAAGCTGGTGGAAGAGACGAAAGTGCTACGCCAAAAGGTGAGCAAGAAGGCACAAGCGACGCAGATGGTGGGCGAAAGCAAGGCGCTGAAGGAGATCAAGGAGATGATCGAGAAAGTGGCGCCCAGCGATGCGCGCGTACTGATCACCGGAGGAAATGGTGCAGGCAAGGAAGGCGTTGCGCGCATGATCCACGAGAAGAGCGCACGCGCCAGTGGACCATTCATTGAAGTGAACTGCGCAGCGATCCCCAGTGAATTGATCGAGAGCGAACTCTTCGGTCACATGAAGGGCAGTTTCACCAGTGCGTTCAAGGATCGGAAAGGGAAGTTCGAACTGGCCGATGGCGGTACGCTCTTCCTGGATGAGATCGGCGACATGAGCCTTTCCGCGCAGGCGAAGGTGCTGCGTGCGTTGCAGGAGAACCGCATCACACCCGTTGGTGGCGACAAGGACATCCGCGTGAACGTTCGTGTGGTGGCCGCCACCAACAAGGACCTGAAGAAGGAGATCGCCGAAGGCCGTTTCCGGGAAGATCTGTTCCATCGGTTGAGCGTGATCCCGATCCATGTGCCGAGCCTGAGCGAACGCACCGAGGACATTCCATTGCTTGCCGACCACTTCATTGCGCAGGTCTGCAATGAGCAGGGAATTCCAGCGAAGAAGATCAACGACAAGGCGGTAAAGGAACTGCAGAAACTTCCGTGGACAGGCAATGTGCGGGAGTTGCGCAACGTGATCGAGCGATTGGTGATCTTGAGCGGAAAGGAGATCACAGATAGTGAAGTGAAAGCGTATGCAGTGCCGCGGGGGTAGTTGGATGTTGGAGGTTGGAAGTTGAGCTGAATTAATGGTCCTATCACAGATCACCGTGCATAAGGACCAGATCCGCGTAAGTGCCGCAGCCGGAAAGCCCGGACCCCACCCCCGGCCACTCCCCGAAGGAGAGGGGAGCGAAGCGGCTAAGAATTTCCGGGGAGGACTTGCAGGCGAAGGCACGCCCTGACAGGAATTCGCCCCACTCCGACGGGTTCAGTGAACAACCGCCTTCCAACATTCTCGATCGCGCGATTCCGGATCAAGGCCCGGACTGACAACGTCAACCCCGCTAACTTCGCAGCCACAAATGGAACTTCCCAAACGTTTCGATCCCGCGCAAAGCGAAAGCAAATGGTACCAGCACTGGCTGCAGAAGGGCTATTTCCGCAGTGTGCCCGATGAGCGCGAGCCGTACACGGTCGTGATACCGCCGCCGAACGTGACCGGTGTGCTGCACATGGGGCACATGCTGAACAACACGATCCAGGATGTGCTGGTGCGGCGCGCGCGCATGTTGGGAAAAAACGCGTGTTGGGTGCCCGGGACGGATCATGCATCGATCGCGACTGAAGCGAAAGTGGTGCGCTTGCTGGCGGAACAGGGGATCAAGAAAAGTACGATCGGCCGGGAAGAGTTCCTGAAGCATGCCTTCGCGTGGAAGGAGAAGTACGGCGGGGTGATCCTGGAGCAATTGAAGAAGCTCGGCGCGAGCTGCGATTGGGACCGCACGCGTTTCACCATGGAGCCCGACCTGAGCGAGGCGGTGCTGGACGTGTTCATCGATCTGCACAAGAAAGGCCTGGTGTACCGCGGCCTGCGCATGGTGAACTGGGACCCGCAGGCGCTTACCGCCGTGAGCGATGAGGAGGTGATCTACAAGGAGGTGAACTCGAAGCTGTATCATGTACGGTATCGTGTGGTTGACCTCACCCCCAACCCCTCTCCGGTGGAGAGGGGAGAAGAGTGGATCACGATCGCGACAACACGTCCCGAAACGATCCTTGGCGATACCGCTGTTGCGGTGCATCCGGAGGATGAGCGCTACGCGCATCTGAAAGGCAAGCGTGTGCTGGTGCCGCTGATCAACAGGAGCATTCCGGTGATCTTCGATGAGTATGTGGAGCGCGAGTTCGGTACCGGTGCGTTGAAGGTGACGCCCGCGCACGATGTGAACGACCACGAGCTCGGAAAGAAGCACGGGCTGGAAACGATCGACATCCTGGAACCGAACGGGACGCTGAGCGCCGCCGCACAACTGTACGTGGGCGAGGACCGTTTCGTGGCGCGCAAGAAGATCGCGAAGGAGCTGGAGGCACAAGGCCATCTGGTGAAGACGGAGGACATCATCAACAAGGTGGGCACCAGCGAGCGCACCGATGCGGTGATCGAGCCGCGGCTTTCGCTGCAGTGGTTCGTGAAGATGGCCGAGCTCGCCATACCCGCGCTGGATGTGGTGAAGGACGGCCGCGTGAAGCTCCATCCGCAGAAGTTCGTGAACACCTACACGTACTGGATGGAGAACGTCCGCGACTGGTGCATCAGCCGGCAATTGTGGTGGGGGCAGCGGATCCCGGCGTGGTACAACGATGCCGGTGATGTGGCCGTGTGCAAGACAGAGGCTGAAGCGCTCGCGTACTTCAAGGAGAAGCAGCTTTCAACGGATGGGATCCGGCAGGACGAGGATGTGGTGGACACCTGGTTCAGCAGCTGGTTGTGGCCGATAAGCGTGTTCGATGGTTTCAAGGATCCGCAGAACAACGACATCAAGTACTACTACCCGACCAACGATCTGGTGACGGCCCCGGAGATCCTCTTCTTCTGGGTGGCGCGCATGATCATGGCCGGTCTGGAGTATCGCGATGAAGTGCCGTTCAAGAACGTGTATCTCACTGGGATCGTGCGCGACAAGCTGGGCCGCAAGATGAGCAAGAGCCTTGGCAACAGCCCCGATCCACTGGAGCTGATCGAGAAGTACGGCGCCGATGGCGTGCGCACCGGCATGTTGTTCAGCAGTCCGGCCGGCAACGACCTGCCTTTCGATGAAAGCCTTTGCGAACAGGGCCGCAACTTCAGCAACAAGATCTGGAACGCTTTCCGCCTGGTGAAGGGTTTTGCCATCGCTGATCGGGAACCCTCAGCCTCTTCTGAAGCCGCGGTGCAATGGATGCAAAGCCGGATCGCGCGTGCTACGACGGAGATCGACGGTCTGTACGATCAATTCCGGATCAGCGAGGCGCTCATGGCGACCTACAAACTTATCTGGGATGATCTCTGCAGCTGGTACCTCGAAGCGATCAAACCCGCTTTCATTGATGGGAAGGCGCATCCGATCGATCGAAAGACCTATGAAGCCACGATCGGGATCTTCGAGGATGTGTTGAAACTGTTGCATCCGTTCATGCCGTTCCTCACCGAGGAGCTGTGGCATGCGTTGCGCGATCGGAAGCAAGGTGATGATGTCATCATAGCCCAATGGCCGAAAGGTGGTGATGGCGATCGGAAATTGGAGGCCGAAGTGAAGCATGCGTTCGATCTCGTTTCCGCGATCCGCAACATGCGTAACGAACGCGGCATGAGCCCGAAAGAAGCCTTGGAGATCCACGTTAATGGCGGATCGGCCATGAGCGAAGCGGTTGCCGCGATCGCAAGGAAGCTGGCAAATGTCGCTGCGATCCATTCTGCAAACCGATCCTCCGAAACAGCCTTGAAATTCCTTGTAGGCACCACGGAATATTCGGTGGATCTTGGCGGCAGCATCGATCCTGAAGCAGAACGGAAGAAAGCCGTGGAGGAACTTGATTACCTGAAAGGTTTTCTTTTGAGCGTGGAGAAGAAGCTTTCCAACGAACGATTCGTTTCCGGTGCTCCGCCGCAGGTGATCGAGAACGAGCGGAAGAAGAAGGCCGATGCCGAGGCGAAGATCAAGGCGTTGGAAGAGCGCTTGATCCAGCTGGCATAGATCCGAATGACCATCTTCCGGGTGATCGTTTACGCGCTTGCGAGCTTCACCATCGCAGGTACGTTCCTGCCCTTCATGCGCACCGATCACTGGTGGGTACGGATCTTCGATTTCCCCCGTGCGCAGTTCCTTTTGTTCGCCATCATCCTCACGGGGCTGCTGGCCCTCACGTTCCGATCGGCGAAGACCGCGGATCTGCTCTTCACCGGTGGGCTTCTGCTGGTGGCGCTGATCCAGGCATGGCACATCCATCCTTATACACGGATCGCGCAACAGCAGGTGAAGGATGCGAAGGATGTGCGCGAAAGGATCACGGTTTTCGTGGCCAACGTGCTGCAGGAGAATCGGCGGGCCGAAGATCTGCTCAAGGAGATCGCAAAGAGCGATCCGGACATCATCCTGCTCACCGAGACCGATCGGTGGTGGACAGAGCGCCTCAGCGATCTTGAAAGATCACATCCGCATACGGTCCTTCACCCCCTGGACAACACTTACGGGATGAACCTGTATTCGCGCTTCGCCGTGATCGGGCCGGAAGTGCGTACGCTGATCGATCCAACGATCCCTTCGATCCGCACCCATTTGCAATTGGAAAGTGGCCGCAAGATCCTGTTCTATGGCGTGCATCCGCTTCCGCCTGGCATAGAGCATCCGCATCTGAAGGAAAGACAGGATAGTGATCAGCGCGATGCGGAATTGGTGGTGATCGCAAAGGAGGTGGATGATCTGGAGGTCCCCATCATCATAGCCGGTGATTTCAACGATGTGGCCTGGTCGCACACCACGCGATTGTTCCAGCGCACCAGCCGGCTTCTCGATCCGCGCGTCGGCCGCGGCTTCTACAACAGTTTCAATGCGAAGAGCCGCTTCTTCCGTTATCCGCTGGACCACCTTTTCCATTCCGATCATTTCACACTGATCCACATGGAACGCATGGCGTATTTCGGATCGGACCACTTTCCGATCCAGGTATCGCTCAACCTGGAACCTGAGGCTCGGGCCGAACAGGAAGCCCCGCCAAAGAAGGCCGGCGATGAGAAGGAGGCGCAGGAGATCTTGAAGCGGCCTGCCGAAAAGGACTAGCGCATCGCTTCGGATCTTACCTTAGTCCCATCGACCGCAATCTTACATATGCCGCGATCGACATCGGATCCAACGCCGTGCGGTTGCTGGTGGCCGAAGTGATCGAACGGGAAGATCATCCGGTGGTGAAGAAACAGACCCTGGTGCGCGTGCCGATCCGCCTGGGCGAGGATGTCTTCGACAACGGTTCGATCGGCAACGCCAGGCGCGATCACCTGATCAAAAGCCTGAAGGCCTTCCGGCTGCTTACGGAGGTCTATGGAGTGAAGCAATTCCGTTGTTGTGCCACCAGCGCGATGCGCGAAGCCGCGAACCGGGAAGAGATCCTCCATCGTGTGGAAATAGAAAGCGGTGTTCATATCGAGGTGATCGATGGTAGGCTGGAGGCGGATCTGATCGTGAACACCTTCTGGACGCAGGATCTGCTGAAGGATCGGAGCTATCTCTATATCGATGTTGGCGGTGGAAGCACCGAGCTGACGCTGTTGCAGGGCGGTCGTCGCGTGAAGGCAGCGAGCTTCCGCATCGGTACGGTGCGCATGCTGAAGGGAAAGGTGGAGGAAGCTACCTGGGACGAAGTGCGCGGTTTTCTCGAGGACCTTCGCCAGCGGCATGACATGGTGATGGCGATCGGCACAGGAGGCAACATCAACCGCATCTTCAAGGAGAATGGCAATTCGTTCGGTGAGCCGTTGCTCCGAAGCGATATCCGCAAACACCGCGATCGCATCGCTTCGTACAGCTACCAGGATCGGATCAAACGCCTGCGGCTTCGTCCCGATCGGGCCGATGTGATCGTGCCGGCGGCGGACATCTTCCTGCGTATCATGGAAGCCGCCGGGGTCGAGGAAGTGTTCGTGCCGAAGGTCGGTCTTGCGGATGGCATCATCTACGATCTGTACATGCGGCAATACGGCCAGCAGCGATACACGCCGCAGAACGCCCCGGTAGTGACCGCTTGAGAATGCGGACGATCGTTCTGCTCCTTTTGCTGATCCCGGGCTTCGTCATTGGCCAGTCCACCACTCCGCCATGGTATGTCGGAGCGCATGCACATTATGGATTTCTCTGGCCGCACCGGCCGGCCGCCTGGTACCTGGTGCAGGATCATGCCACTGCGTTCGAGCTGGATCTTGAGCGGAAGTTCCGTGGTGACAAGCCATGGCAGAGACTTTACAAGGATGCAGGTTTCGGGTTCGGCCTCATGTACAGCGGAATGGCGAACGATGAGGTGATCGGTGGTGGCGTTCGTATCATTCCATATCTCGATCTGCCGTTCGTGAGCGGTTCGCGAAGCAGTTTCGGTATGCGGCTGGGATGGGGTTTGGGTTACATCTTCAAACCGTTCGATCGGGTGGAGAATTTCAAGCAGATAACCACCGGTTCGCGCATCAACACGGCGATCCAATTGAAATTCCGGTACCGCATCGATCTGGACAGAACACGTTTCTCCGCCGGCATTTCCATCGATCATTGGAGCAATGGCGCATTCAAGCTGCCCAATCTCGGTGCGAACCTCGTTTCGCTCGATCTCGCCGTGGGCTACGCACTTTCCGAAGGATCGGTGGCACCGGTGACGCCGGATACGACGCGCTTCCAGAGGAGAAGGCGCGAACAGAGCGTGGTCGGTGCGTTCGGCATAAGTGAGGTGGCGCGGCCGCTCAGCGGCCAGTATAGTGTGTTCAGCGTGGTCGGCCAGGTGCAATGGAACGTTACACCGAAGTCGTCCTTTTCCGCCGGGATCGATCTGTTCAACAAGGGAAGCCTGCAGACGATCCATGAAGAGTTGCGCGGGAAGGACAGGATCGATCACACACAGGTCGGCATCCATGGCGGTTGGGCGCTCGGCTTCGGAAGAGGCGAGCTTCTCCTGCAGATGGGGGCTTATGCCTATTCACCTTATCCCGATGAATCACCGCTTTTCCATCGTCTCGGCATGCGTTACAGATCCGGGGAGAAATTGATGTGGCATGTGGTCTTGAAAAGCCATTACGCAGTGGCCGATCACTGGGAATGGGGTGTTGGATACCGATGGCATTGAAGGCGATCATAGCACTCGCATCGATCGTGCTTTTTGCAGGATGCAAGAAGGAACAGTGGGATGATTGCATCACGAGCACCGGCCCGCAACGATCGGAGGAACGTGTTCTGTCCGGGTTCCATTCAGTGGATCTGAGCGATCGGATCGATCTGGTATTGGATCATGTCCCAACTACGACGATCGTTGTCGAAGCCGGGAGAAATCTTATGGATCAGATACGCACAGATGTGCGTGACAGTGTCCTGTACATCACGAATGATAATCGCTGCAATTGGGTGCGAAGTTTCAAACCGCGGATCACGGTGAAGGTGCCGATCGGCGAAGTGCATTCACTTGTTCTTCGCGGCACCGGCGATGTTTCGGCGATGGATACGGTAAGGCAGGAGATTCTGCGGATCGATCAATGGCTGGCCATGGGCACTGTGGATCTCACGGTGAACGTGAATTCGATCGAGGTAGGTC
>JAEZDL010000247.1 GCA_023418095.1 Bacteroidota bacterium | reverse complement strand
CCTCATCAATACGTCGCGTTCCCGTTGCGTCGTCGCGTCGTCGCGGTTGAACCTTTTTCTGCTTTCCTTCATCAATACGTCGCGTTCCCGTTGCGTCGTAGCATCGTCGCGATCAACCCTCTTCCGCGCCGTCCCTCTAACTTGCGCTACGAATGGACCTGATCACCGGAAGTTGCGGCATCGTGGGGATCCACCTCCTGCATGCCTACGCATCAGCGGGTGAACGTGTTCGCGCATTGCACCGGAAGGGAAGCGATCGGGAGATCGTACGGCTCGTGTTCCGCCATTATTCCGATCGGGCGGATGAATTGCTGGATCGGATCGAGTGGGTGGAGGGTGATCTGCATGATATCGGATCGCTCACCGATGCGATGGCGGGCATCCGGCGGGTACATCACGCTGCGGCGATGGTCTCGTTCGATCCGCGCGATGCGCGAAGACTTTTCAAGGTGAACGCCGAAGGCACCGCGAACGTCGTGAACGCAGCGCTGATCCAGGGTGTTCAACGGATCTGCCATGTGAGTTCCACCGCCGCGATCGGCCAGGCCGATCCATCCATCGAAAGGCATGAAGGTCTTCCCTGGCAGGCCGATCGGAACACATCGCCCTACGCGGCGAGCAAGTACGCTGCGGAAATGGAGGTATACCGCGGCATTGCCGAAGGGCTCGACGCCGTGATCGTGAATCCGTGCGTGATCATCGGACCGGGCGCCGCAGGGAGAAGCACCATGACATTGATCGGCAAACTACATGAAGGGACGCGCTTTTTTCCACCGGGATCGAACGCGATCGTTGATGCGCGCGATGTCGCTGCTTGCATGCGCCAGTTGATCGATGTGGCGCCAACCGGCGAACGTTATCTGCTTGTTGGTGAGAACATCACTTACCGCGATCTTTTCACAAAGGCTGCGGAAGCTTTCGGGAACACGCCTCCTTCGATCGCACTTTCTCCGACGCTACTTGAACTGGGCTGGCGCGCGGAACGTGCGCGAACCGCGCTTTTCGGGGGAAGACCTTTTGTGACCCGCGCGACCGTGCATAGTTCGATCATCCACCGGAAATACAGCAATAAAAAAGTGACGGAATTCCTCGGATACGAATTCCGGGATGCCGGAGAAGCACTCCGAAATGTCGCGTCTTATCTGAAAGGATCGAAGGAAAGAATGGGAACGGCGCTCAGGGAGCCGGCGTGATCGGATCGGCAGAGAGCTGTTCTTCCACCGGCGGCAGATCCTTGCGCCTGCTCAGCTCCGCGATGATCTCATCATAGATCGCACGCAGTTCCTCTGGTCGTGAGGAATAATATTCAAAGCTCCGCTTGAACTGCTCCTCATCCACCTGGAATTGCTTGAAGGCTTCTTCGTAATAGCGTTCCACCGGCACCTGGGCGCGTTGCGCATTCACCAATTCCTGGTTTACGCGCGCTTCGATCAACTGCGCTTCCGTGAGCACTTTCTTGAACGTTTCCCTATCGAGGACGCCTTCCGGCGCACTTTGTTCCTGGGTACACGCGAACAACGCGACCGAAAGAAGCAGGACGATCGTTCTCATCGATCGAACATCAATCTTTTTCCGCGAACCGTGTGATCCACGCGGCCGTTGGCGTACACCATTGCACCGTTCACCCAGGTGTTCAGCACCTGCGAAGAGAAGCGCTGTCCTTCGAATGGGGACCAGCCGCATTTGTAAAGGATGTTCTCCTTCGATACGGTCCACGGCCGATCCCGATCCACCAGCACGAGATCGGCATGAAAACCTTCCCGGATGTAACCGCGCTTTTCGATGTTGAAGAGCCTTGCGGGTGCATGGCACATCTTCTCCACCATCCGTTCGATCGGCAGAACGCCCTGCTTTACGAGTTCGAGCATCGCCACGAGCGAATGCTGGATCAACGGCCCGCCGGATGGACATTTGTGGTAGGGTTGCTCCTTCTCTTCGATCGTGTGCGGCGCATGGTCCGTGGCGATCACATCGATCCGATCATCCTTGATCGCTTCGCGTATCGCATTCCGATCGGCCGCTGATTTCACCGCCGGGTTCCATTTGATGAACGCGCCTTTCGAGATGTAGTCCTCATCGCAGAACCAGAGATGATGTACGCACGCTTCCGCGGTGATCAGCTTCTTTTCCAAAGGTCGGCGATCGAAAAGCTCCAGCTCACGCGCCGTGCTGATATGAAGAACATGAAGCCTTGTGCCGTGTTCCTTCGCGAGGTTCACCGCATTGCTGCTGCTGATATAACATGCTTCGGCACTGCGGATCAAGGGATGTTCCTCGATCGGGATCTCCTCGCCCCATTGCGCCACGGCCGCCGCAAGGTTCGCGCGGATCGTTGTTTCATCTTCCGCATGGATCGCGAGCAGCATGTGCGCTTTGCTGAACAGGCGTTCCAGGGTTGAAGGTTCATCCACCAGCATGTTGCCCGTGCTCGAGCCGAGGAAAGCCTTCAAGCCACAAACGGAACGCGGATCGGAGCGAAGCACTTCATCCAGGTTGTCGTTGCTCACGCCCATGTAGAATGAATAATTCACGCGGGAAACAGCACTGCCGCGATCATATTTCTGTTGCAGCAATTCCTGCGTCAGCGTCTGCGGAACCGTGTTCGGCATCTCCATGAAACTGGTTACGCCACCGGCCGCCGCAGCCGCGCTCGCATGTGCGATGTCATCCTTGTGCGTGAGGCCTGGCTCGCGGAAATGGACCTGATCATCGATCGCACCGGGCAGCAGCGTTCTTCCTTTCGCATCGATCTCCTGCACATCGCCGATGGAACCGATGCCTTCCTCCGCGACACGCTCGATCATACCCGATCGCACAAGTACATCGGCCGGAAAGCTTCGGCCATCATTCACCACGTTCGCACCGCGGATGATCCAGTCGTTCATGGACGTTTGATGTTCATGCGCATCTTCAACACACCAAGGAACGCTTCGTTGAAGATGTTCATGCTCATCTTGCTCCGCCCTTTTATCCGGTCCACGAAAGTGATCGGTACTTCCTTGATCTTGAATCCGTGCAACTTCACCCTGTATTTCATTTCGATCTGGAACGCATAACCGATGAACTTGATCTCGTCCAGCGGAAGCACTTCCAGCACATGTAATTTATAGCAAACGAAACCGGCCGTTGTATCGCGTACGCCGAGCCAGAGAATGGTGCGCACATAAAGTGAGGCCCCGAAGCTCATGAGTATCCTTTCCCAAGTCCAATCACGTACCTGGCCGCCTTTCACATAACGCGATCCCACGCTCATGTCCGCGCCGCCGGTGGCACATGCTTCATAAAGCCGCACGAGGTCGTCCGGGTCGTGGGAAAAATCCGCGTCCATCTCGAACACGTATTGGTACTTCCGCTCGATCGCCCACTTGAAACCCGCGATGTACGCCGTGCCCAGACCGAGTTTTCCTTTCCTTTCGAGAAGATGGATGCGCGCGGGAATTTCTCGCTGCATTTCCTTCACTATCCCTGCCGTTCCATCGGGCGAATTATCATCCACCACCAGTACATGGAATTCCGGCTGAAGCGCGATCACATGGGTGATGATGTCGCGGATATTCTCCTTCTCATCGTAGGTGGGGATGATGACGAGACGTTCGCGCAAGGGATGGGGTTGGAGGCCAAATATAGCCGCCTGCTCGACTGTGGATCAGCGGACCAGCGTAACGTGGCCGATGCGTTCCACGCGATCACCGGAATAGGGATCCTTCATATGAAGTTTCCACGCATACACGCCTTGGGGGAATTCTTCGCCGGAAGAGGAAAGCCCGTTCCACGCTGCATCCGGATCGGTTGTCGCGAATATCTCGGCACCCCAGCGATCGAAGATGATGAACTGGTACCGATCTGGATCGATACCACCCACCACCGGCTGGAAAAGATCGTTGATGCCATCGCCATCCGGAGAGAAGGCGTTCGGCACGTGAAGTTCGAGTGCATCGCCCACGGTGATCACCTTGCAGATCGTATCCGCGCATTGTGGTGAAGCGTAAGCGATCAAACAGACCTCATATTCATCCGCCAATTCGCCCGGGAAGAGATGGTTCACGTGCTCGGTGGAATAGGTCGCCGTTCCACCCATGCCCCACAAATAGGTGGAAGCTCCTTCGGAGTAATTATGGAAATAAGCTGTAGGGTTCTGTGTACCGATCGCTTCCGGCAGGGCTTCGAAAGCAGCGACTGGTTTCTCGAAAACATTCACCAACCCGATCGCCTGCACGGTATTCGCACCGCAACCGTTACCAGCATCGATGATGAGTGTTACATCGTACGAACCGGCTTCCTCGAAGGTGGTGGTGATCGGCGCGCAATCCTGCGAGAATTCGCCGTTGCCGATGATCCAGGTGCAGCTCGCCGATCCCGCGAAATCATGCGAGATCGTCACTTCCACCGGTGCGCAGGCGTCGGAGCTTGTCGCCGTGATCACCGGGTTCGGCACCGGGAGCAGATCCACGGAAACGATGGATGAGACCGCAGCACAGGGAGCGTCAGGCTCGATCGTGTACGTGTAGCTTCCGCCAGGCAGGGTCGCGGGATCGAAATTTCCATTGAATTCCGATCCATCGGGAGCGAGCCATGATCCATTGGCATCAGGAGATCCGCCTATAAGCGTGAACAGATCCACTGGTTGATCATTCTGGCAAAGCGTGATCGTTGCGCCGGTGCCGGCATTCGCCGCTTCGCTGATCGCGATCGTAACCGTGGCTGAATCCGCTCCGCACGCGGCGTTGCCCTGCACAGTGTATGTGTAGATGCCCGGCGCGCTCGACCCGGGAAGGAACATCGCGGGTGGTGTACTTCCGTCGGGACCGGTCCACGTGCCGTTCGGATCGGGATCTCCTTCAAGAAGGCTCATCAATGTGGCCCCGGATTGATTCGTGCAGAACAGGATCGAACTGCTTTCGCCGGCATCCGGCAGCGAATAGATCACCACGTTCACGACCGAGCTCGCAGGCGCACAACTGCCATTGGCCACGGTGTATGTATATGTGCCAGCGACGTCGATCAGCGGATCGATGAGCGATGCATGCGGTTGCCCATTCGGATCGGTCCATGTTCCGCCAGCATCCAGCGTTCCCGATAATCCATCGAAAAGTGAGACCTGGCCTTCGTTGGCGCACATCTCCAAGCTTCCACCGATGCCGGCTTGCGGTGCCGCGCTGATCGCGACTTGCAGAGCGGCTGAAGCCGCCGGACAATCACCTGATCCAGCAACAGTATATGTGTAAGTTCCGCTTTGCGATGTGGATGGATCAAGCGTTACTGGAACTGTGATGCCTGCTGGATCGGTCCAAATTCCGTTTTGATCGGGATCACCTTCTAGCGTGGCGGTCATGTTGAACGGAACATCCGTGCTGCACAGATCGATCGTGGCATCGGCACCAGCATTTGCACCTGGAAGGATCGCAACCGTTACCGTAGCCGAAGCATCAGCACATTCCGATCCCGTAAGCGTGTAGGTGTAGGTGCCGGGTTGATGGATCGCGGGATCGAGATCCCCATCGAAACCTTGCGAAGGTCCGCTCCAGGAACCGCCGGCCGATCCGCCGAGAACGGCCAGAAGATCTTGTGGCTCCGCGGACGAACAGATCTCGATCTCTGCGGAAGTTCCCGGACCAGGCGCATCTTCCACGTTCACGGAAACGATCGCCTGATCCGCTACGCACGGCGCGGTGGCATCGATCGTATACGTGTAGGTTCCGGAAGGATGGATCGATGGATCGAACTGGCCACTGAAATTCGGGACGGGGCCGCTCCAGCTTCCACCGATATCGGGAGCACCACCAAGCACCGTGAACAGATCGGTGATCGTGCCGGAAGAGCAGATCGTGAGATCGGCATCCTCCCCCGCATCGGGTTCCGAAGTGATCGAAACCACTACTTCCGCTGAAGCCGATCCACATGAACCGCTGCCTTCCACCGTGTACACATAAGTACCGGCAGCATGTGAAGCGGGATCGAAATTCCCATCGATCGGCGAAGGACCGGACCACGATCCACCAGGCTGCGGTGTTCCGCCAAGCTGATCGAACAGCGAAAGGATGCCGCCTGAAGAACAGGCCGCAACGGCCGCGTTCTCTCCTGCATCTGCGCCTTCCAGGATCTCCACCGTGATCGTTGATGCATCGCTCACACATGGCGCGGTCGCCTCGATCGTGTAAGTGTAAATGCCAGCGAGATGAATTGAAGGGTCGAAGGTGCCCGCCATATCCGTCGATGGCCCTGACCAATTTCCACCGGCATCAGGCGATCCGCCCAGAAGGCTGAAAAGATCCACTGGAGTTGCATCTGGACAGATCGAAGCGAGCGCATCGGTGCCTGCATTGGGCGAACCGGTCTCGGTGACGACCACCACCGCGGTCGAACTTCCGCACGGCGCGGTTCCATTGATCGTATAGGTGTAATTGCCGGGATCATGGATCGACGGATCGTACATGCCATCGAAATTGCCCGCCGGCCCTGTCCATGTGCCGCCCGGCTGCGGTGTACCGCCAAGACTGCTGAAAAGATTGTTCGCGCCGCCGTTCTCGCACACGGTGATCGAACCGTCCGTTCCTGCATCCGGCGCGGGATAAACCGTTACGGTGATCGAGGCTTCATCGCTCACGCAGGGCGCCACGGCTTCGATCGAATACGTATAGATCCCTTCCGGATCCGTGGCCGGATCGAATACACCACCGAAACTTCCGGCAGGCCCGATCCATTCACCACCCGGATCGGCCGTTCCATTGAAAAAGGTGAACAGATCGGCGGCATCATCGCTTGAACAAAAGCTGATCAGCTGATCGTCACCGGCGTTTGGCGAACCGGTCTCCACCACTGTTACGCTCGCCGACGCTCCTGGGCAGATCGTTCCGCCAGCTATCGAATAAGTGTACACACCGGGATCATGGATCGCAGGATCATAATTCCCGTCGATCGCGCTCGGGCCGCTCCAGGTGCCACCCGGCTGCGGACTTCCGCCGAGAGAAACG
Organism: Bacteroidota bacterium; assembly: GCA_023418095.1. Lineage (GTDB taxonomy): Bacteria > Bacteroidota > Bacteroidia > Flavobacteriales_F > PHOS-HE28 > PHOS-HE28. The sequence goes on along the minus strand of JAEZDL010000247.1, from coordinate 11,572 downwards.
AACAGATCGACGACCGGACTGGAATTACAGATCGTGATCGATCCGTCGGTCCCGGCGTCAGCCGCTTCCTCCAGATCCACCGTTACGGTCGCTGAAGAAGATGGGCAAGGCGCATTTCCAGTGATGGTGTAGACGTAATCGCCCGCTTGATGTACCGCTGGATCGAAGATCCCCGCGTTCAAATTACTTGGGCCAGTCCAGGTGCCGCCATTTTGTGCTGAACCACCGAGTGAATTGAACAGATCGGCAGGCGCTGATGAGCTGCACAGCTGAAGACTTGCGTTCTCTCCGGCAGAGACTGGAAGTGCTTCCGTGACCACCACGATCGCGCTCGCTCCAGCGCAAGTGCCGTTCGCAGCGATCGAATACATGTATGCGCCTGGATCATGGATCGAAGGATCATAGTTCCCATCGATCGCGCTGGGCCCGGACCATATTCCCCCCGCTTGTGGCGTACCACCTAGAGCGCTTAAGAGATCGGCAGGTGCATCCGTCGCACAAATGGAAAGTGTTCCATCGGTGCCCGCATCCGCGGCGGGTGTCACGGTGATATCGATCGAAGCCATTGCATCCGGACAGGCTGCGGATCCCGTCACTGTGTAGTAATAGACCCCACCAGCATGCAACGCAGGATCGAAAATCCCGGTGATCGCCGAGGGTCCGCTCCATGCTCCGCCAACTTGGGGCGTACCGTTCAATTGTGAAAGCAGATCGATCGGTGCGGCATCGCTGCAGATCTCCAAAGTGGCATCAGAACCAGCGTCAGCAGGCACGAATTCGTTGACAGTTACGATCGCGGAAGCATCGGCACATCCATTTGCGCCAGCCACGGTGTACACGTATGCTCCCGGGGCATTCGCGGCTGGATCATAGGTTCCATCGATCGGATCAAGACCAGTCCACGTTCCGCCGGGTTGCGCACCTGCGCCGAGCAGACCGAACAGATCCACTGGAGCATCGTTCGCGCAGAGATCGATCATGGCATCGGCACCTGCATTTGCGGCTTCCTGGACATCCACCGTTACTGTGGCACTCGCATCAGCGCACGGATCGGCTCCAGTGACCGTGTAGATGTAGATCCCTTCAACATGGAGTGCAGGATCGAAATTCCCATCGATCGTGCTTGGGCCGCTCCAGGTACCGCCTGCCTGTGGTGTTCCGTTCAGTACGGTGAAGAGATCCACAGGCGCCGCGTCGCTGCATAGCGTGATGTTTCCCATGGTGCCGGCATCGGGCGCAGTGATCAGGGAAACCGAAACAGTTGCCGTTGCAGGCTGGCAGCTTGCCGGACCGTTCACCGTGTACACATAATCGCCGGGCAGATGGATCGCTGGATCGAAGGCGCCGGTGGTCGCGCTCGGTCCGCTCCAAGTGCCATTCGCAGCGGGCGTTCCACCAAGCTGGCTGAACAGATCGATCGCGCCATCGTTGCTGCAAACCTGCAATGAAGCATCAGACCCCGCATTCGGCGCAGGAACCTCGGACACGATCACCCAAGCGGTCGAATTCGCGCAAGGCGGAGTTCCGGTGATCGTATAACCATAATTGCCAGGATCATGGATCGCAGGGTCGTAATTCCCATCCATCACACCAGCCGGACCGCTCCATGCTCCGCCGGGTTGTGGCGAGCCGTTCAATACATCGATCAGATCGATCGCTGCCGCTCCTTCGCAGATCGTAAGGTTCGCGTTCATTCCTGCATCCGGTGCAACATATTCGTTCACTGTGAGCATGACGGAAGAACTCGCACAGGCCGGATCACCTGTCACCGTGTACACATAATCACCGGGATCATGCAACGCCGGCGAATATGTTCCGGTGATCGCGCTTGGCCCGCTCCATGTTCCGCCGGGTTGCGCAGCGGCACCGAGCGAATTGAACAGATCGGTCGCTGGGCTGGAAGTGCAGAGATCCAACGCGCCTCCCACTCCCGCGTACGGTGAAATGATCTCGTTCACCGTGACCGTAGCGCTCGCTCCCGGACAAGGTCCGCCAACCAAGGTGTACGTGTAAACACCCGGATCGTGTGCGGCAGGATCGTACGTGCCGTTCATCGGGCCGAGCGGACCAGTCCACGTTCCACCGATCGTAGGCGATCCACCGAGACTGTTTAACAGATCCATGGGCGCATCCGCTGTGCAGATCGTCAATGTTCCGTCACTTCCGGCAGCACCATTCGCATCATCGGCGATCGAAACGATCGCACTTGCATTCTCACAGGCAGAGCCGACCGTATACGTGTAATCGCCAAATGGATCGGTACCAGGCGTGAATGTTCCCGAATGTGCATTCCCATCCGGATCGGTCCACGTACCGTTGGCATCAGGGGACCCACCGAGCAATGGGAACAGTGCGATCGCAGGACCGCCGCTGCACGCTGTGGCACTTCCGGGGAGACCAGCATCGGGCGGTGTAGGCGGATCGATGGCCGGTGCGATCAGCAGCGAAGTGGAGATGATGTTCATGATCGGACAATCACCATCATCGGCCTGCACATATACGTTCAAGGGCAATACTGCCGTATCGGCGACCCAGCAGATCGTTGCGATCACCGGATTGGTGCCGTTCACCTGGAAGGTGGCACCCGGAAGTTGCGTGGTGGCATTGGAGAAAAGCGAGACCACATTGTTCAGTTCCTCATCCGTGAATTCAAGATCGACACAGAAGTTCTCGCCATCACAGACCTCGATCGAATTGGGACCGGTTATCATGGCACCTCCCGTGGCATTGCTCAGGCCGGGAGTGATCGGTGGTGTTCCGTTGCAGGCCACGGCCACGAACATCAGGTCGCGCATCACAGTGCCGATCAGATTCCCATCGGGATCGAATGTGGAAACCTGCACCACCACGGTATAGTTCCCCTGTTCGGTGGGCTCGAAATTCAACTGGCCGGTATTCGGGTCGATCGTCATGCCGGGCAGTGGCTCGGCGCCGGTATAACCTGGCAGGTAATTCACCGTCATCGGTGGCGGCGCGTTGAACCGCGCATCGATCAGGGCGAACTGCATCGTGTTGCCATCCGGATCAGTCGCGCCCGGGCTGTACAACAGATCGTTGCCAAGGCAGATGTACGGAATACCACTGTCGGCGAAAACGGGTGAAGCATCGCAGATCCCGTTCGCATTGTTCAGCGTGGCCTCAACGTAGGTGCCCGGCGTACCGGCGATGTTCTCCATCGTGTTGCGGCAGCAGATGTTCCAGCTGATCGTCCATGCATCGCACGGCGAAAGGAAAAGGCTCGTTTGGAACCGATACCAACGGAAGCCCGGAAGCGTGCCGCCGTTGCAGGTGCTGTTCGGCAGGGCCGCGTTGCACAACGGCGAAACCTCCTGCTCGCTCACGTACAGCAGGTTGGCGATCGCGAAGGAGACCCCGCAATCATTCGTGAAGTTCAAGGTCTGTGGCGTGATCGCAGTACCGGCGCAATCCAGGTAAAGATCCAGATACACATTGTACATGCCGCCCCCCGTGCACTCGTAGGTGATGCTGGCGCCGGAGAAGTGATCGGCGCGTGAAATAGTGGCGCCGAGCACGCATAACACGCTCAGCACAAGGGTCAGGAAAATAGATCTGGGGGCGGTCTGGAGCAACGTGGTATTCCGGGCGGAATTCGATCCAATACAAAAATACACTTCAGCACCGATCCATTTGTCTGTAACTGTGGCTTTTAGACCAATCGCCCCGGACGGCTCCCGGTGCCCTTCGATCTTTCCGTTGAATGCCTCCTTAAAGGCTGCGAACGCCGCGCTTCAAAGCGGGAATTCAAGAGGGTGCCGATCGTTGTAGATCCGCAGGAAGCGGAACAGCGCCTCATCGCTGTTGCGCTCCTTCTTCTTCAGTGCCCGGAATTCCTCCAACAACACGGGATCATGTTGCAGCGCCCGATCCATTCCAGCAGCGTTGAAGGGAAGGAATTCGCCCGTTCGCATGTCCACCATCTGTTGCACGATGAACGTGCGATCCATGGTACCACGTGAGTGGAAGTACGGATCCCAGTCGCGGTAGGTCTGCTCGTACATCATGTGGCTCAGGCTGCCCATCAGTCCGATCCGGAAAAACCCATTACCTGCGGCCACGTAGATCGCATCATTCTGGCAGAAACCCCAGATCTGGTGCATTTTGATCGCCTGGCTCCCACCGGTATCGGGTTGCCAGTAGAGTTTGCTCACCACCGATCGGATATCGCTGATCGGAATGCCTTGCGGATCGCGCAGATTTTCGATCGGGATCGGGCGGTTGAATTTGAAGGCGTTGAAATCCAGGTAGATCCCGTCCTTCAGATCCATGCCGCCGTGGTATGGAACCCACTGAAGCGTGTCCTGCGCGAAAGCGCCGATCGCGATCCAAACCGTGAGAAGAAGAGTTAAGAGTTTCATCGATCCGATGATTGAACGGCGATCCATTCTGATCCTTATCGGTCGCGGATCAATGAGATCACTTCCTCCGGCGCCTGCGCATGCACCCAATGTCCGGCGAATTCGATCGTTTCGATACGGCTGTTCGGGAATTGTTCCTTGATCGCCGGGATATCCTCGCGGACGATGTAATCGCTTTGTCCGCCGCGGATGAAGAGCGTCGGCACCTTAACTTGTTCCGGTCCGATGGCGGCAAGGATGTTCGGGAGTTGCTCTTTCAGCAGATCGACGTTCATGCGCCACGCCAGGCGCTGGTCATCGGTCCAATAAAGGCTTTTCAAAAGGAATTGCACGACCCCGGGTTCCTTCACCAGGCTCGAAACATGTGCTTCAACTTCCTTCCTTGTTCTTCCCTTGGAAAGATCGGCGGTGTGCATCGCTTCGAGGATCGTATCCTGTGTGCTGCGGTTCTCTTTCGGGCCCATGTCCACCACGATCAAGCGCGATAACAGATCCGGCCATTTCTGGGCAAACACCATCGCCGTTTTTCCACCCATGGAATGTCCCACAAGCGTCACTTCCTTCAATTGAAGCTTCTCGATCAGCCGGTGGACATCCAGCGCCATCGTTGGATAATCGATCCGATCGGTGTGCGGGGAGCGGCCATGATCGCGCAGATCCGCGAGAACAACATCGAATGCATCGACATTCGGATCGGAAGGCTCGGCCAGTTCCTTGCCGATGCTTCCCCAATTATCTCCGCTGCCGAAAAGTCCATGAAGGATCACCACGGGTTTCGCGCCTTGCGGACCGAGCCGCCGGTAATAAAGATCGACCGCTTCACTCATTTTCCTTCATGCATCATCAATTCCCGCAAATACAATTGCACTGTGTTCTCGAGCCCGAAGATCAAGGCATCGCTGATCAGCGCGTGGCCGATCGACACTTCCAGCAGATCCGGAACGTTCTTCTGGAAGAAAGCGAGATTCTCCAGATCAAGATCATGTCCGGCGTTCAATCCCAGACCAGCCTCCGCAGCCGTTTCCGCCGCTTTCACGAACGGCGCGACGGCCGCTTCGCGATCCGATCGGAACTCCTCCGCGTACGGACCGGTATACAATTCGATCCGATCGGTGCCGGTATCGGCAGCGCGCGCGATCAATTCAACTCCAGTCCCCATGAAGATGGATGTGCGGATCCCTTCACTTTTGAACCGATGGATCACCTGCTTCAACAGATCGCGATGCTCGATCGTATCCCAGCCCGCGTTGCTGGTGAGCACGCCCGGCGGATCAGGAACCAACGTCACCTGCGCCGGCCTCACTTCAAGAACGAGCGCGATGAATTCCTCGGAAGGAAATCCTTCGATGTTGAATTCCGTCTTCAGCAGCGGCGCCAAGGCGCGAACATCGCTTTTGCGTATATGCCGCTCATCGGGGCGTGGATGAACGGTGATGCCTTGTGCGCCATAACGTTCGATCGCGAGCGCCATGGCGATCACATCGGGAACATTTCCACCGCGCGCGTTGCGCAACGTGGCGATCTTGTTGATATTAACGCTCAGCCTCGTCAACCCGCTATCCTTTACTTTGCCCCGTTGGGTGAAGGCCAAAAGTAAGTTCACCCGCAAGCACGAACGCCGAAAATGCACGCCATCGACCTGATCACACCCGCGATCCCGCCGCTACGGCCGCAGGACGATGTTGGCCGCGCGCTCGACTGGCTGGAGGAATTCAAGGTGGGCCATCTTCCCGTGGTTGAGCAACGGCGATTGGTGGGATTGGTGAAGGACCAGGACCTTGTGGATCGGAACGATCCGCGTGTGGCCGTGAGCAGTGTGATGGAGCAGGTGGAGATCCCGTACGTGCGAGGTGGCCAGCACATCTACGAAGTGATGAAGCTCTTCAGTGAACGCGGGCTCACCGTGGTCCCTGTGCTCGATGAAATGGGAACGTACCTCGGCGCGATCACCGAGCACGAAGCGTTGAAGAAACTCGCTGAGGTCACCAACATCCACGAGCCGGGAAGCATTGTTGTGCTGGAGATGAACCAGCAGGATTACAGCCTGCAGGAGATCGCGCGGATCGTGGAAGGCAACGATGCAAAAGTGCTGAGCGTTTACAGCAATTCGCTGCCCGGATCGGCGCGTGTGGAAATCACCGTGAAGATCAATCGCGAGGACATCGGCGGCATCATCCAGACCTTCGAGCGCTACGATTATTACATCAAGAGCACGTACCAGGGATCGAAGTTCGATGACTCGTTACGCGACCGGTACGAGGAGCTGATGCGCTTCATCAATCCGTGATCGGAACTGGGCAAGATGCTTTCCGCCCGCGCTCCGCTCCTGCTCCTTTGGATCTTCACTCTCACGGCTTCGATCGGCACTTCCCGCGCGGCTTCTTCAATGGAAGCCGATCGAACGGATACGATCGAACAGGACAGCGGATCGGTGGTGATCCGCTCGATCGTCCTATCGGGCAACCGCCGCACCCGCGATCGGATCATCCTTCGCGAACTGCTCTTCCGCGAAGGCGACACTTTGCGCCTCACGGACATGTACGCGAAGCTCGAGCGAAGCCGCCAGAACCTGATGAACACCGCGCTCTTCAACACCGTGAGCGTGTTGCCGGTCTACATCGATCCGCAGAACGTGATCATCGAGGTCTCGGTGCGAGAGCGCTGGTACATCTGGCCTTCGGTGAGCTTCGAACTGGCCGATCCGAACTTCAATACGTGGTGGGAAACGAAGGATCTTTCGCGGATCAACTATGGCTTCTTCCTGAACAAATACAACTTCCGCGGACAGAACGAAACGATCTACGTTATGGCGCAGTTCGGTTACGCGGAAGAATACGCGTTCCGCTATTCGGTGCCCTACATCGATCGGGCGCAGCGATGGGGAATGAGCGTTGGCGGATCGTACCTGCAGCGCGGCGAAGTGATCGCGGGAACGTTCGGCAACGAACGGATCCTGGTGCGCGATCAATTCAAGAACAATCTGGAGGAACAACTCGCCGATGTGGAATTCACCTGGCGACGTTACCACGATTTCCGCCATCATTTCCGGCTCGGTTTCAACCAGGCCGCAGTGCGCGATACCGTGCGGCTTTTCGCGCTGGATTTCTTCAGCGAAAATTCCACCCGCACACGTTACCTCAACGCCGGTTATTCACTGATCTGGGATACGCGCGATCTGCGCTATTTTCCGCGGAAAGGCCATTTCATGGAACTGCGTTTCGATCGGCTCGGGCTCGGTCTTCTCGATCTCGCTTCTCCGGATATCACCACGTTCCAACTCGGTCTGCAACGCTGGTTCCGCCTGAGCGAGAAATTCACCTTTGCGCCAAGCCTGAACGGAAAGACCACGATCGGCGATCCGCCGTACTACGTGCAACAGGGACTTGGTTACGATCACCAGATCCGCGGCTATGAATACTACGTGATCGATGGGCAGCATTTCGCGTACGGCCGTGCCAACCTGATCTACCAGCTGATCAAGCCACGAGCGTTCCGGATCGAAGCCATTCCGCTGGAAGCCTTTCGCGATCTTTATTTCGCGCTCTACCTGAACGTTTACACCGATGCGGGTTACGTTTGGGATGAATTGTATGCGGATCGGAATTTCCTTGCGAACACATGGTTGAACGGCCACGGCCTCGGCATCGATCTGGTAACCAGTTACGATCAGGTGGTGCGCGCGGAATACAGCCTGAACGGGATCGGTGAACATGGCTTCTTCCTTCACTTCAAACAACCTTTTTGAATGATGCACGTCGGCGTGAACGGAAGGGCGATGGATGTGGAGAACCTGCCGCTCGTTTGGTCCATTCTCGATCGGCTCGTGGCCAAAAGGATCCAGCCACTTCTCTCACCCGCACTCGCGGAATGGATCGGCGCTTCATCCGATCGGAAACCGGAATTCCCGACCATGGAAGAGAAGAAGATCAACCCGAACGATCTCGATCTCTGCATCGGGCTTGGCGGCGATGGATCTTTGCTCGATACCGTTGCGCTCGTGGGCCGATCGGAGATACCGGTGCTGGGGATCAACCTCGGCCGGCTGGGTTTCCTTTCCAACGTGCGGATCGAGGATGTGGATGCTGCGATCGATGCGATCCGCCACGGACATTATTCCCTCCAGGACCGATCGCTGCTGGAAGTGACCGATCATCCGGAATTGGGGAAACGGAATTTCGCGTTGAACGAAGTGAGCGTGCACAAGCGCGATACATCCAGCATGATCGCGATCCACGTGGATCTTGGCGCCGATTATTTGAACACCTATTGGAGCGATGGATTGATCATCTCCACGCCCACCGGATCCACCGCATATTCGCTCAGCTCCGGCGGACCGATCCTCTATCCCACCAGCGATGTGCTGATCATCAATCCGCTTTCACCGCACAACCTGAACGTGCGTCCGTTCGTGGTGCCCGATCATTTCACGATCACGCTCCAACTTGAAGCACGCGCCGATCTGTGCCTGCTCAACCTCGATTCGCGCAGCACCTCGATCGATGGACACAGCCGCGTAACGATCCGCCGTGCGCCGTTCTCGATGAAAATGGTGCAATTGGAAGGAAATGATTTCCTGAGCACGTTGCGCACGAAATTGAATTGGGGGTTGGATCAGCGGAGCATTGCGAGCCGGTGATCATTCCACTACGAGTTTCGCACCGCTGATCCATCGGCTGGCATCACACAGGTGAATATGATAGAGTCCAGGTGTAAGTTGAGGTAGTTGGAGGGTTGAGGTAGTTGAGGAGTTGTAAACCGCTTCCTCATGGACCAACCGCCCATCGCTGCTGGTGACCGTGATGCGCAGATCGCCTTGCGGGACAAAGGTTTCGGGTAGAACGAGTTGTACTTGCACCTGGCCTTCCGCATGAACAGGATTCGGCCATACCCGCAGCACATCGCGCATGTTGGTGATCTGCGTTTCCATGCCCGTGATCAGGTGGCAGCCTGGTTCGATGCAGCCATGTTGATCCACCTTTACCACCCATACATCCTGGCTGTAATTCGCATCACTGAACGCACTGCCCACTGCAACGAACCCTCCATCCGGCGTTGGTTCTACATCGCGAAAGATGCCACGACCGTTGGTGGTGATGGAATCCTCATAATAGTAATAACGCATCCAAAGACTATCGCCTTCGCTGGTGGTGCGCAGAAGCACACCTGTGTAATCCACAACCCCTAGCACGTGTGTACCAGTTCCGATCAGATCGCCGCTGGGAAGTTCCTTCAGAGATAAGAGAGCTCCATCATATCCTCCCGGTCCGTAAAAGCGTTCCCAGATCGGAGATCCGTCTTCGTGATTGAGCTTGGCTATATATTTTACCTTATTGTTCCCGGCAGAGATCCCAAATCCCCCAGCGACCAAGAGACCTCCATCCGAAGCAATACGTACATAAGCAACACTTTCGAGATATGGAGAACCCCATATCGTATCCCATAGGGGTTGACCAGAAGTATCGAAAGCCTTGACCCAGAAATCAATATTGCTGCTCGAGAATTCCTTTGCACCGCCCATGTAATACTTGCTATCCGAGCTTTCCCCCACTGAAGTGGCATAATCAGCACTCCCCCCCCCTCCAGACCAAGTCCAGAGCGTATTTCCTGTAGGAGAAAGTTTGATCAGGAAACCGTCCAGGTCGTTCCCATTGCTCCGCTCGCCGCATAATAAATAATTTCCATTGAAAGTTTCAACGGTATGGCGACCGATCCAACCGTCCAATTCGCTCATTGCGAATAGGCTATCGGGATTACCCTGCGCAGAGAAAAAAAACACTGCAGGATAATGAATCTCATCTTGGCCACGAATTGAGCCACCAACAACATAGCTTCCATTAGCACGCTTGAAAGATGCATCGCTCCAACCGTTATAGGTTGCATTCAATGGCACAAAGTACTCAGTCGTATCCAACGGTAAACCTGCATCACTCAATAGCAAAGTACCTAATACAGAGCTGTAGTAGATCGTATCCTGCCAACCTGCATTATAGAATACAATTAATTGGCTCCCGGGATCTATGATCTCAACTGAAAATGCAAATCCATACAAGTCCAAGCCGTATGGATCATAGCGTTTATTGAAGGTTTGTGCGGAGAGTGCGACCCAAAACGAAGACCAGAACAAGCCGCACGTCAAGCCTTTCTTCATGCTTATTTGATCAGGTGCACCTTCAGGGTCTCCATCAATAGGCCATCGTAATAGAGCGAAAGAAAATGGAGGCCCGTGGCTGCTGTGCATTCCACATCAGCAACTCCTCCTTGCGTAGATAGATCTTTCTGGAATAGCTCCTTCCCCAAAGCATCCTTGATTGAAATCTGCACGTGCTCGACGCCTTCAGGGACAACATGATAAAGCTGGAATCTGCCTTTAGCCGGATTGGGATAGACCAAAGCTGCTGAAGGAGCGGGGGCTTTGAGTGAATTGAACAAGCTCTTCCCACCACCTCTGTGGCTGCCAGGGAATTGCACCGCCGGTGGTTCAATCTCATGTCCCAACATGAGGAGCCATGCATGTGCTGTTGGAGTTCTGGTATCAAGGGATCCGTCATTATGGAGTCGAGTAACACCCAAACCTCCGCAGGGTCTCCCAAAGGGGACCCTGCGCTCACCGCACAAGATAATCGTATTCTCAAACCTCCGCAGGATCTCCGCTTCGGGACCCTGCGCTCACCGCACAAGATAACCGTATTCATGATAAGGCGTCAAAGGTGCACTGCGTGCCTCACCATTTACGTAGAACGCGAAGCTTGAATGCTCATATTCCACAGCATCATCTGCTAACTTCCAGCGCTTGCTAACGGGATTCGCATGCATATAGCGCAGCTTCTGCTCGATCATTTTTCCGCTGAATAATTCGATCAGGTCGGTCGATGTATCGAATACACGATGCTTCTGTCCACGTTCAACATCCGAAGGCCTCAAGTCTTCTTGAAGCTCCTGCAAGATCGCGATCGATCCTTTCGCCCTCAGCCGCCGAATGATCTCATATGCCATGAAGCGTTTGCCATTCGCAAGCAATGAGTTGATCATACCACCATCCGGCACGCGAATGATGAAATGAAAGTGGTTCGGCATGATCACGTGACCAAAGAATCGATACCCTTTGAAATAGGCAATGTGCATCCATTTGTACACCAGATCATAAGCATCTGCCAACTCGATCAATGGAAGCCAGCGGTGGCAGGTGAATGTCGCGA
>JAEZDL010000195.1 GCA_023418095.1 Bacteroidota bacterium | reverse complement strand
TCGCGGAAATAGATCGATCGGAAATACTGGCGATCCATCACCGGGGTCTCCTGCAGACCGATCCGCGAGAGGCTTTCCTGCAACTCCTCCTGTCCCCGATCATCGGGCGTGGAGAAGGCCACGTGGTGCACCGTTCCGCTACCTGCGAGACCACGCAATTCGTGCGGGCTGCAAACGATATCCACGATGGAGCCGGGCCGATCCCCGACCGAAAAACGGAACCGATCGCTCCCTTCCCTGCCTGCACGATACCCCAGTTGTCCGGTGAGCAGCGCAGCGGTCGGCTCCGGCCCGTCCAGACTGAGCACTACGCCATGGAAACCCTTGATCGCATGCTCCGGTGCCACGGGCCCAAGACCGTTGCCGGGACGCCGATCGGCGGGAGCCTCCACCAATTCAAGGTTGAGCCCGTCGTGATCCTCGAATGAAATGAAAACCTCGCCGCCCAACCGCAGTTGCGGGCCTTTCACCGGAATGTTGAAGCGCGTGAGCCGCTGAACCCAGTGATCGATGGAACCTTCGGGTACGGAGAACATGGTGACCGTGAGCTGGCCTTTGCCCGGCCGGCCGCGCGCCAGATCCTCGTAAGGGAAGAAGGTCATGATGGAACCCGGTGAACCCGCCTCATCGCCATAATAGAGATGATGTACACCGGGCGCGTCGAAATTCACCGTGCGCTTCACCAGCCGCAGGCCGAGAACACCGGCATAGAGATCCACGTTCCGCTGCGCGCTGGAAGAAAGCGCGGTGACATGATGGATACCTGTGATCTGGCCGGACATGAGTTCCGAATATAGCTCTGGCAAGGGCCGATCGATACCCTGGCAGGAACAGAACGGCATGGCGGGTTGTGCGTGAAGGATAGAAGGGGAAAGCCCGGAAGCCGCGCTTTTGGCGGCTGAGGACTTGTACCGGATAGCCTGACCCGAGCGAAGCGAGCGGGCACGCCCAAAAAATTGAACTAACTTGGCTGGTGATGATCCGCCGCGTGCTGCTATCCGCCTCGCTCGTTCTACCCATCTGGCTGAGCGCGCAGGCGATGCGGAACAGTTATGTGATCAAACCGATACCGTGTGCGCGGGACAATATCTACGGTTTTGCGATCGGGCCGATCGGATCGGAAAGCGTCTGCTCACCGGCGAACATGAAACGCTCGCATGGCATCAACCTGCAGATCATCGGGAATGGGATCTTCCAGCCGTTCAAGATCGGAAGAAATGAACCCGCCGTTGCAAGCGCAGACACGGCCGGCGTTACCGGCGGATCGCAACACAACGGGCTGCTGCTCTCAACATTCGGCACCCGCACAACGGTAGTGAACGGAATTTCGATCTCCGGATGGATGAGCGCATTGGAACGCGTGAACGGAATTTCCTTGGACCTGATCTGGACCCGTACTTTGGAGTTGAACGGTGCGGCCATCGCCATGGTGAACGAGGCGGAAATGATGCGCGGCGTGCAGATCGGGCTGATCAACCGGAGCCGCCGCGGCAATGGTGTGCAGATCGGGCTTTGGAACAGGAATGAACGTGGCGCGATGCCGCTGCTCAATTGGAAGTTCGGGAAGGGAAAGATCGCGGAAGTCGTGCGATCGGATGAGCAATGATGTTAAGCGGGTGATCCATCTCCAGATCTGGAGAGATGGATCGTTGCCTGCTCACACAACGATCCAAGCACGTGGCCGGTCTTCCTTAACCACACGATCGATCTGTGAGCAGGCAACGATCCTATGCACAAACATCCGGCGCAATACCATCATCCATCCGGAACTTCACGACGTGAAGGGCGTCGCGCGGGACGGTAGCTGTGGCGTTCTGTTTGAACAACGCTGTCAGGTGGTTGATTAGACTTGCAGATTAAAACAAATCGTTGCCTGCTCACACAACGATCCAAACCCAGCGTCTATCTTCCTTGACCATATGATCGATCTGTGAGCAGGCAACGATCGTGCGCTCGAACATGCGGCGCGATCCATGGTCGATCCGGAATTTCGGGAAGGGAACGGCGATCGCGGGACGGTAGCCGTGCGATCGGCTTGAGCAACGGTGTTAGCATGGCCCGCGGCTTCGTCTATCTTTGGCCGCCCCATGCGGCTGATGCACATGAAAAGATCGCTTTTTCTCCTGGCGGCGGCCGCCATGATCGGTTGCAGCACCGAGCTGGAGGTGAACGCCCCGTACAAGGACATAACCGTGGTGTATGGGCTGCTGAACCAGCGCGATACCATCCAGTACATCAAGATCAACAAGGCTTTTCTGGGTGAAGGCGATGCGTATCAGTACGCCATGATCCGCGATAGCAACGAGTACACCAACGAACAGATCAGCCACAAACAGATCCACCGGTTGAACGCTGCTGGAGCGCGCGTGGAAACGTTCGAGTTGCGCGATACCACGGTATGGCGTGAACCAGGTGATTTCTATTCGCCGCAACAGACGGTCTACTATTTCCAAGATGGACCACAATCCGTGACGGGCGATACGTTCACTGTTTTCCTGGAGCAGGAGAATGACTATGAACTCGATCTGGTCGTGAAGGGAAAGCAGATCACCGCGCGCACGACCGTGGTGAACAGTTTCTCGATCAGTTCCGTGAATTCGCATCCCTTAAATCTGGTGTCCTTCTACACTACGAACGGTTTCCAGAATTATCTTTTCAAGTGGACGAGCGGCCGCGATGGAAAGCGCTACGAAGCGAGCTGGCGTTTCAATTATTCCGAGGTGAACGAGAATGGTGATACCACGGAGCATTCGGTTACGCAGCGATTTGCCAGCCGCGTGGCGAGCAATTCCAGCACACCGGGCCAGGAATTCGAGGCACAGATCGAAGGTGAAGGCTTCTTCAACACGATCGCCAACCAGGTGCCAGTGAAGCCGGGTGTACACCGCATCATACGCGGCATGGACCTGATGGTGGATGTGGCGAACGATGAATTCCATACCGCACTGGCCTTGAACGAACCGATCAGCGGCATTGTTGAAGAACGGCCCGCCTATAGCAATGTGGAGAACGGTTTAGGAGTTTTCGGGAGCCGGTACAACAAAGCGGTGATCGGCAAGCAGCTCACTACGATCACCATGAACGAGATGATCACCGGATCGCTCGCCGACCGGAACTTCTGCTACTTCGTTGGCGAGAACCTGCTCTGTGACTGATCGTCCGCAAGGTGTCATTCTGTCTTTTTGACAGTTGAAAAGTCCGCAGAAATGCGGGCTTTTTTGTTGATGTGACAGAGAAGTAACTCGAATCGGGCCAATGGCACATTCATTGACGACGGGCGGTTCCCCGGACTGATCCGGGATCGAAAGCAAAAGAGACACATGAGCAAGATCATCGGGATCGACCTGGGAACCACCAACAGCTGCGTTGCCGTGATGGAGGGCAATGAGCCCGTGGTGATCCCCAACAGCGAAGGCAAGCGCACCACACCGAGCGTAGTGGCGTTCGTTGAAGGGGGCGAACGCAAAGTGGGTGACCCCGCGAAGCGCCAGGCCATTACCAATCCCACCAACACCATCTTCTCCATCAAGCGTTTCATGGGCAACACCTATGAAGAGGATGCGAAGGAGATCGCGCGCGTACCGT
>JAEZDL010000222.1 GCA_023418095.1 Bacteroidota bacterium | reverse complement strand
TACCGCCCGATACCGATCACCGAGCTGATCGGGGCGAAGGGGAAGGGACAGAAGAAACTGCGTGATGCGGATCCCCGGCAGATCGCCGATCTGGCCTCGGAAGATGCCGATGTAAGTCTGCAGCTTCACAGGAACTTCGCACCCAGGCTGGAAAAGGATCGATTGGATCGGCTGTACCGCGAGGTGGAAATGCCGTTGGTGCGAGTGCTTACCGACATGGAGGCCGAAGGGATCAAGCTTGATGTGGAGGCCATGTCGGCCTTTGGCGAGGAATTGGGTACGAGCATCAGGGATCTTGAACAGCGCATACATGACCATTGCTGCACGCAGTTCAACATCGATTCGCCGAAGCAACTGGGTGAGGTGCTTTTTGAGCGATTGAAGATCGCCGAGAAGCCGAAGAAGACCAAGACAGGCCAGTACCAGACAGGCGAGGACGTACTTGCCGAACTGGCGAAGGCGCACCCGGTGATCCCGCTGATCCTGGATTACCGCAGCCTGCGCAAATTGAAGGGCACGTATGTGGATCCGCTGCCGAAGATGGTGGATCCTTCAACAGGCCGGTTGCATACCAATTACCGCCAGGCCGTTGCGGCCACCGGCCGCCTGAGCAGTGAGGATCCCAACCTCCAGAACATTCCGATCCGCACCGAGAAGGGCCGTGAGATCAGGAAGGCGTTCGTGCCGAGGGACGCGAACCATTTGTTGCTGAGCGCCGATTACAGCCAGATCGAATTGCGCGTGATCGCGCACATGAGCGGCGATCCCAACATGCAGGAAGCGTTCAGGCAGGGGCTGGACATCCATGCGGCGACAGCGGCGAAAGTGTTCAACGTGGCGCTGGATGCGGTGGATCGCGAGCAGCGCAGCCGCGCCAAGGCGGTGAATTTCGGCATCGCCTATGGCCAGGGCGCATTCGGCCTCAGCCAGGTGCTTTCGATCCCGCGGGGTGAAGCGAAGCAGATCATCGATGAATACTTCGAACAATTCCCCGGCGTGAAGCGCTACATGGAAACGCAGATCGGTTTTGCGCGCACGCATGGTTACGTGAGAACGATGCTCGATCGGCGCCGCTATCTGCCGGACATCAACAGCGCGAACCAGACGGTGCGCGCGGCTGCTGAACGGATCGCGATCAATGCGCCCATGCAGGGTACTGCCGCCGATGTGATCAAGCTCGCCATGGTGCGCATACACGATCGGATCCTTCGCGAAGGCCTGAAGAGCAGGCTGCTGTTACAAGTGCACGATGAACTGGTGCTGGACGTGGAACTTTCCGAAGCGGAAAACGTAAAAGCGTTGGTAAAAGAGCACATGGAAGGCGCTCTTCAACTCGATGTACCGCTCGTTGTTGACATGCAGTTGGGGAAAAACTGGCTTGAAGCGCATTGATCGCGCTTGTGGCCCGGTGGACCTTTACGCCATCCGGCTCCAAGATCAAATGAACATCATGCGCATGAACAGTTGGTCACTCGTGGTGGCCGCATCGGTCTTTCTATCCGCATGTGGCGGAACCCAGCCCCCGCAGGAGCCTCTGGTGGTGGACCAGCAGGATACCACCGTGAAGGAGATCCGGGCGAAGAAGACGAAGAACATCTTCTTCAACATCCCTTCACCCATGGAGACCGCAGGCCTGCTGAAGAAGGCGGGCGCACAATACAATGCGAAGATCCTCAACGATGTGAAGAACGTGGATCGGTACACATCCTCCAGTCAGCAGGCGCTGAACCTGGGGATCTTCGGTGCCGATCTGAGCTATGCGAGCGTCTTCAACCAGACACAGGAAAGCATGTTCTACACCGCGGCCACGCGGAAGCTCGCCGATAAGCTGGACATCACCGCGGCGTTCAACGATCGAACGATCGAGCGTATGGAGAAGAACATGAACGATCGTGATTCGCTGCTCACCATCATCAGCGAAACGTATTGGACAATGGACGCCTACCTGAAGGAGAATGACCGCGATCACCTGAGCGCATTGATGATCGCTGGTGGCTGGGTTGAAGGCCTCTACATCGCGACCCAGGTGGCGCAGGCGAACGATTCTCCCGAACTGCGCCAGCGCATCGCGGAACAGAAGCTTTCCCTCGGCGACCTGGCCGCCTTGATCGGAACCTACGATCACCCCTTGGTGAACGATGTGCGCACAGATCTGAAGGAACTCGAGGCCATCTATGCCGATGTGGGCATTGGCGGCGGAGGTGAAGTGGCCCAGGAGAACGGTGTTACCGTGGTGGGGGGCGGAGCGCAACCCGCGCAACTGAGTGATGAGAAGCTGAACGCGATCAGGGATAAGGCAGCATCGATCCGTAACAAATACATCAACTGACCGGTATGATCAAGCAAACCCCAACGGCAGTGAAGATCGTGATCGCAAGCTTATTGCTGCTCGTATCGTTCGGGCTGCAGGCGCAATGCCGCAGTTTTGCGAAGAACAAGTGTGTTCCAGCACTGGCGCCTTACAAGTTCAACGAAACGTTCAATGCGGCGCAATTATCACCAGGCGAAGAGGCCGAAGTGAACCTTACGTTGTTCAGTGGCCAGGAATATCGTGTACTGGTCTGCAGCCACCCGATCCTTGGTGAAGTGAATTGGAAGCTTGTGGATCCCGCGGGAACTACCGTTTTCGAAAGTCTTGCCAGCGACCCCAAACCGAGCTTTGATCTGAAGGCAGCTGGGACCACACAAATGAAGGTGGTGGTCACCGTGCCCGATCGGCCCGGTGGTGGTGGGGATATGGTGCATGTGGGTTGCGTAGCGATCCTTCTCGGCTTCAAGGAATAGGACAGCTCGATCATGACATTGGATGATCCCGCCCTGCGGGATCATTTACTTTGGTGCGATCGCATCGCGATGAACAATGAACGATCCAGCATTGAGGTCGCTGGCCGATAAACTTCCCGAGGTCGGCACCACCATCTTCTCGGTGATGAGCCAGCTCGCTGCGGAGACCGGTGCGATCAACCTCTCACAAGGCTTCCCTGATCTGCCACTCGATCCAGGATTGATCGGGTTGGTGCACGATGCGATGCGCGAAGGCAGGAACCAATATGCGCCGATGCCCGGTGTACCGGAGTTGCGCGAAGCGATCGCGCACAAGGTGGAAGGTTCCTACGGTGCGGTGTACGATCCCGGTACGGAGATCACGATCACAGCGGGCGCCACACAGGCGATCTTCACCACGATCATGGCGCTCATCCATCCTGGCGATGAAGTGATCGTGATCGATCCGGCGTATGATTGTTATGCCCCGGCGGTGCGGCTCGCCGGCGGAACTCCGGTACATGTTCCCGTAGGGGCTGACATGCGGTTCGATGCGGATGCGGTACGGTCGGCGATCGGTGCACGCACCAGGATGCTCATCATCAATTCGCCACACAATCCCGCGGGAAGGATCCTGCGCGGATCGGACCTGCAACAGATACGACAGATGCTCGCGCCCACGGACATATTGTTGTTGAGCGACGAGGTGTATGAGCATATCGTGTTCGATGGGGAAAGGCATGAAAGTGTGATGCGTCACAGCGATCTGCGCGATCGGAGCATCGTTATTTTCAGCTTCGGAAAGACCTACCATGGCACCGGCTGGAAGATCGGGTACGTGATCGCCCCGGCACCATTGATGAAGCTGATCCGAAAAGTGCATCAATTCAATGTGTTCAGCGTGAACACACCGATGCAGCATGCCCTGGCGGCCTACATGCGGAATGGATCCCCGCACCTTCAACTTGCTGATCTGTATCAACAGAAGCGCGATCGATTCCTCGCCGGTGCGCGCGCTTCACGGTTCGATCCACTGCCGTGCGAAGGCTCGTATTTCCAGGTGATGGATTATTCCAGGATCAGTGAGGAGAACGATCTGCTGTTCGCCGAAAGGCTGGCCCGTGAGCATGGTGTAGCTGCGATCCCGCTCTCACCGTTCCATAACGATACACCGAAGGAGCGGCGGCTTCTTCGCTTCTGTTTCGCCAAACAGGATCACACACTCGACCTTGCCCTCGAAAGACTATGCGCGATCTGAGGATCTCCCTTGTTCAATCCATGCTCCATTGGGAGGATGCGGCGGCCAACCGTGAAATGTTCGCGCACGAGATCCGATCGCTGGCCGGTAATACCGATCTGATCGTGCTGCCCGAGATGTTCAACACCGGTTTTTCCATGAACAGCGAGCGGCTCGCCGAAACGATGGACGGCCCCACGGTGATCTGGATGCGGGACCAGGCGGAGAGCTCCCGAGCGGCGATCTATGGCAGTGCGATCATCAGGGAGAATGGCCGTTATTTCAATCGCGGGATCTTCGCACGGCCCGATGGTGTATTGACTCATTACGACAAAAGACATCTGTTCCGCATGGCGGGTGAGCATCAGCATTTCGCCCCCGGCATGGAGCGTGTCGTGGTGAACTGGCAGGGCTGGCGCATCCTTCTTCAAGTGTGCTATGATCTGCGTTTCCCGGTGTTCAGCAGGAACAGGAACGATCACGATCTGATGCTCTACGTGGCAAATTGGCCCGAAGTGCGGCGGTATGCATGGAGCCAGCTGCTGATCGCCCGCGCGATCGAGAACCGATCATACGTGGCAGGGGTGAACCGGGTCGGGATGGATGGCAACGGCATCCATTATACCGGCGACAGTGTGGTATTGGATCCGAAGGGAGCGATGGTCGCTGCCGCGGAGCCAGCAACTCTCGCCATCATCAATGCGGTGCTGGATGCAGAAGAGCTGCAGGCCTTCCGCAAAAAATTTCCGGCCGATCTTGATGCGGATGATTTCGAGTTGAAGCTCTGATCAGCGCAGCACCTGGATGTGGCCGGTCATTTCCTTCTCCATGCCAAGCTTTCCGTTCCGATCCTCGTAAAAGCGGTAATTGATCCGCCAGACGTAGATGTCGTCGGTAACGAATTCACCACGATAGGTGCCATCCCAGCCGATCGTGGGATCGGTGCTCTGGAAGATCATGGTGCCCCATCGATCGAAGATCATGAGCTTCAGGCTCGCGATGTTGTTCCCCACCGGCAGGAAGATGTCGTTCATGCCATCGCCGTTCGGTGTGAACGTGTTGGGAAGGAAGATGGTGGATGGGCAGAATTCGATCACCTGCACCGAGTCGGTGAGCGAACAGCCGTATTCATTGGTGATGATCACGGTGAACGATCCATACTCGGTTGCTTCGATCGATCGCGTGGTATCACCGGTGGACCATTGGTATTGCGAGCCAGTGTTCCCTGCATCCAAAGTCACGTGGTACGGTTCATCATCCAGGCAGAATTGATGTTGCCGATCCTGGATGCGGTGTGGTGCGGGGTTGAATAGTACGGTGATCTGATCTTCTCTTGAGCAATAGCCGTTGCTCACTGAAACGCCATACGTCCCGGCCGTGCTCACCGCGATGGTGCGCGTTGTGGCGCCAGTGTTCCAGAGATACATGCCTTGTGGTGTGGGGCCGGCATCCAGAACAAGGATCTGTCCGCTGCAGAGCACTGTATCGTTCCCGAGTTGCACGATCGGTGGTTGAACGAATTGCACGGATGCATCATAGGTGGCCGAACATCCGGACTGGTTCGTGATGGATACGCTATACGTTCCCGGTGTGGTCACTTCGATCGTGGCCGTGCTTTCACCGGTATTCCAGATATGGTCCGATCCATTGTTCCCAGCGTTGAGAATGATGCTCTCACCGATGCAATCAACGGCGTCCACAAGTTCATCAGTTGGCAATGGATCCACCTGTACGTCGATCGCATCGGATGCAGTGCAATAGCCGTTGCTTACCGTTACGCCATAGGTGCCGGTTGAATTCGCCACGATCGATGCTGCGGTGGACATGTTCGACCATTGGTACGTCGCTCCCGGATTCCCTGCATTCAGGATCACCTGCTGGCCCTGGCAGAGCGTTGTATCGTTCCCAAGGTCCACATGGATCTGCTGCACGAGATCGACATAGACATCGTAGGTGGCGTTGCAATCCTGCGGTGAGGTGATGGAGACGGAATATGTTCCTGTCGCTGTTGGGACGATGGATTGCGTGGTGGCACCTGTGGACCAGAGGTAGGCCGATCCCGGATTCCCGGCATTCAATGTGGGTGGCGATGTCTCGCACGTGGTCACATCTTGCAGCACATCCGTTGGTAACGCATTGAATTGCACCTGCACCGCATCATTGTTCATGCATCCATTCGCGTTGGTCACGGAGACCGAGTAGTTGCCGGAATTGGTCACCACCAATGTCTGGCCCGTTCCACCGGTGTTCCAGGCATAAGTGGTCCCATCGTTCCCGGCGTCAAGAACATGGCTGTTCGCACCGCAAAGTGTCACATCGGATCCAAGTTCCACCACCGGTATCGCCATCAGTACGACATTGAATGTCGTACTCACCTGGCAACCTGCACTGTTCGTCATGGTCACCGTATGTGGCCCGCCTGTCATCGCGGTGATCGATGAGGTCGTCTGGCCGGTGCTCCACAGGTAGCTCACCGCTGGTGCTGGCGCCGAAAGCAACGGAGGCGTGTTCGCACAGACCGATACCGATGCTTGTGAAGGAACACCCTCGAAATACTTCGTTATCGTGATCTGATCGGTCACGGAACATCCGTTCTGATCGGTGATCGTAACGGTATAGGTAGCCGATCCATCGAAAAGAATGGTGGGCGACTGGATGTTCGCCGCGTTCAGGTTCGCGGCGGGGCTCCATTGGTAGGATGGGTTCGGAACGTTGTGTTGTACGGAAAGTTGATGGCCAAGCGCTGAACAAAGGGAAAGGTCGTTCCCCGCATTCGCGGTATATCCGGTGCTTACGGTGATCGTCACACTTTCAGTGAGCGAGCATCCAGAAGATTCCGAGACCGTGCATGAGTAAGTGGTGGTAGCGCCGGGACTGGCGATCGGCGCAGCGATCGATGCATTGGAGAGACTGCTGCCATTGCTCCAGTTATAGGTGAGGTCCGTACCTCCCGATGCGGAGGCGTTCAACTGCACCTGCTGGCCCTGGCAGATCGATGTGTCCGAGGCGGAGACGGAAAGATTGAGCAATTGGCCAACGGTTATCTGCACCTGTTCGGAAGTGGTGCAGCCGTGTTGGGATGTGGCATTCACCGTATAGATCGTAGTGGCCTGCGGCGTTGCGATCGGGTTCGCGGTATTGGCATTACTGAGCGTTCCATTGTTTGGCGTCCACGTATAGGTGGCCTGTACCGGTGTGATCGGTGCCGCGTTCAGCTGGATGCCTGCGATGGCGCAGAGCAGCGTATCCGGGGTTACATCGAGAGCAAAGGCTGGCATCACCACCACATGCACGGAATCCTGGTAGACGCATCCCGCCGTTGGATCGGTGCCGTTCAACACGAACCAGCCGGTGGCAATGGGTGTCGCGTTGGTCGATCCTGCGGTCGCGTTCGATACGGAGCCCGAAGGTTGCCATTGATAGCTGAGCCAGTTGTCATCGATGCGGGTCACCGTGAAATTGTCGATCGCCCAGTTGTCGTGGCCGAGGCCGGAGTTCGCGAGTTGGCGGATGCGGAACATGGTGTTGGCCGTTTGGGCCGCTGCCGGGATCGTTGCCTGGATCGGTGTGAACGAGGGGTGATTGTTCTCGTTGTAGGTGGCCATGAGGCTCCAGGAGAAACCGTTCGTGGTGGAGTATTCCAACACCACGTTCTCACCCGGATCGGCGTCATCACACGGTGCCGTGCCATTCGCGATCTTCAACTGGAAACGCACCTGGTGACCGTTGGTGGCGTTCAATCCCACGGTCTGTGCGGATCGCTGGCCGGCCGCATTGAAGTAGAGCGCATTGCCTGAGACACTTCCGCATGTATTGGCCACAGAGCCACCTTGTATGCTGGACCAGATCGCTGAAGGCGCCGAATTGAACTGATCCTGCGCTACCACACGTATCGCCTGGCTGGTGAGGTTCGTCTGGCCACCAAGGCAGATCGTATCATTGCTCACCGAGGTGTTCAATTCCAGTATGCTGCCCGGCGACACTTGTACATAAACGCTATCGATCGTGGATCCGCAACCGGTGGGGCTTGTCACTTCAACCGTGTACCAGGTGCTTACCAACGGTGAAGCGATGGGATCCGATCGTGTAGGGTCGTCAAGCGATCCGGACGGTGACCATGCGATGTTGAACCACGCGGGATCGGGCGGTGGATCGAGGCCGAGTTGCACCTGTTCGTACTGGCAGATCGTTGCCGTGTTGGCCCCATTCACCGTGGCCTCCGTGGGAATGGTGAGCGGCATGCCCACATGATAGGAATAGCTCTGCGGACATCCATTCACTCCAAGGGAACCCGTAACCACGTAGGTGTCGGTTTGCACGGGGGTGATCGTGAAACCTGGGGTCGTCGCCAGGATCTCATCCGGATCGGACTCTGCGTACCACGCGATGTTGGTCCATGGCCCGGGACAATTCAGGGTGATGGTCTCATCCCCGCAGATCAAGGAATCCTGTTCAACTGGCGGTGTTCCGATATCGTGGACAGAGGCCGCATAGCTTTCACCGGCACCGAGACCGAACATGTACAATTGAAACCCGTTCGCGGCCTGCACGGAATGCACGCCCGCGGTGATGGGGAGCTTCACATGCTTGTGCGTGTTGCACCCGTTGTACGATTGGAAAAGCGTCGGGTTGATCGCGCTGCCGTCCACCGCCACCTGGCCCACCGAGGCATTGGGCACCACGATGCTCACGCTGTGCTGGCTCAACTGGGGTGATGTGGGTGTGATGAACGTGGCCTGGGTCGAAAAGCGTTCCGCTGGCGAGAGGATCACCATGGAGGGGTCGCCGCTGCCCGCACATGCGATGCCTTCGAGCAGTTGCGTTACGCTCGCGGGTCTGCTGGTCTCGATGCAGACAGGCGTGTTCACGCCGTTCACTTCATACTTCTGCCCGGCGTTCAAGGTGGAAACAAAGTTTCCGCCGATCGTTACGGCGGTGTTGTTCTCATGTGCCAGAACGCGATACGAGGATCCGTTCACGCCATTAACGGGCACTGTGAAGAATTTGGTTCCCCACGTATTGAGCGGGAACAACTGCTCGAAGATGTGATCGCATGCGGAGCAGGCCTGGCTCGGGATGTTCGCGCACATCGATCCTCCATAGACCGCGAACGGGCGGCAACTGCCGGAACTGGCCGTCGCTTCGATCAATGTTCCGGTGAGGTCGAGGTTATCGAAGGCCGCCTGTATCTGGTAGGTCTGCCCGGCCTGCAAAGTGATGGTGAAGGGCACGTTCGCTGCATGCCCACCGAGCGTGGCCACCGACGGTGTGATCTGGATCTGCGTTCCATCCTGCGTCGCCACGATGAGCAGTTCGCTTTTATGCAGGTTGTTGAAGCCGGGCACGCCGTGGTACGCATCCACGCGGTACCGATCGCCGAGCGATGTTTCCGGAAGGATCTGGGAATTATCCAATGTGAAATTCTGGAAGCTGCTGATCAGCACGTTCACATTAGCCGATGCTTCGATCAGCACGCCCTTGGGCAAAGCCATTTCCGATCCGGTATTCTCCGCACTGTTGGGCAGCGTCACCGAGGCGACACCGTTCGCAGGGATCACATACGATACGCTCCAGGCAGCAAGAGGAATGCTCACCGTACCAGTGGTGCCCACAGCGCCCATCACGTTCACCTTGAGGCTTTGTGCCGCGAATCCGTTCTGCATGAAACCGGTCCAGAAGCGCGTGCCAGCCGTGCCGAGCTGCGTATTGTTCTGTGCGGAGAGAAGCAAAGGAACGATGGTGAAGATCGCAGCCAGCAATGGCTGTACGTTCGCTCCAATACGACCTGTGCGTCGTTGCATGTGTCCTTTGTCGCCGCTGATCAGGCAGTTGCGGCGGGACTTTCTACGCAAGATCGATCCTCAGGGTTGCTTCACCCCGACCGCCACTTTTTCACCGATCCGCCATTCGATCCCGATATCCCATGCGGCGCGTATGTTCAGCACATCCGGATGATGCCAGACCATTTCGGGTTGAACACCCCGATCGAGATCGCCGGTGTCCCATCGGCCATTGCCGTTGCTGTCACCGATCAGCCTGAGCCTCGCCTTTCCGGGAGGGAGCCGGTCCCACACGATCTCTTCCCCGGGACCTGTGATCGGACCTTCCAACAGGACCCGTCCCTGCGGATCGAGCAATTGGATGATGAACGGACCGGTGGATCCATCCTCCACTTTCAACTTAATGCGGACCGAGCCGGTGCTTTCCTCCGCAGCACGGCCGAGCGGAGCACGAAGTGTATCATTCCGGCCTCCGTAGATATCGGTGATGGCACCAGGTCGGATCAGCAGCAGCACTTCATCGCCCGGCAGGATCGATG
This sequence comes from Bacteroidota bacterium, assembly GCA_023418095.1. Classification (GTDB taxonomy): domain Bacteria; phylum Bacteroidota; class Bacteroidia; order Flavobacteriales_F; family PHOS-HE28; genus PHOS-HE28. The sequence continues at coordinate 11,010 of JAEZDL010000222.1, read as the reverse complement.
CTTCGATCCGTATTTTCCGGGGTGATGTGGGATCGCGCGACAGTGAATGATCGATCGCCTTGTCTTCGTGCATGATCTCGAAAAGTGAAGTGTCGATCGTGGCGATCGGTCGTGAAGCACTGATGCTGATCATGCCGCTGTCCGATCCGTCCATCAATTCGACCATGAGACCTGTGAAGAACGGCATGGCCTGCCTGCGGCGATAACCGATCGTATCGATCACTTCTTCCTCTGCAGTGATCCGGTATCTGCCGGCTTGAAGGGCTGTTGTGTCCGAAGGCCAGAGTAGCACCGTGTCCCGCGTGGGCACCCACTCGGTGAGCCATTGGAGCGTTCCACCGGTGCGCGCCACATCCTCGATGGTGATACTTTTGGCCGGGCGGTTCAATATGAGCTGGAGTGCGCCATCCGCGGTAACCTGCGTTTCCCTCACCTGTTGTTTCGATCCAACTTCCTTGAACAGGCGTAACTGATGCACCTGCAGGGAGTCCGATGGACGAAGGGCTCTCACGGGGTCATCCAGGAAAGCGATCTCTTCATTCGGAAGGTCGAATCGGTAGTTCGCATTCTGATCACGCAAGGCATACAACCGGTATTCGCCATCACGCAGATGATCGAGCAGGAGATCACCGGAACCGTTCGTGCGCGTCGCGAAGGCAGGCCGTGAGGTGCGCACGCTACCGGTGTCGCCCACCTGGTGCACCACCACGAGCACGCCGCTTTCGGGTTGTCCGGTGAAGGCATTGGTCACTTTTCCGGCGATCATCGAACTATCCACGAATGAACCGGTACTTATCACATGAACGAGGCCTGCCGCGATGTTGCCTTCTGTAAGATCCCTGATCGCCTCACCGATCGAAAAGCTGTAGGTGGTATTGGGTGAGAGCGGTGCCGTAAGGCCGATGGTGACGGTGCGCGGGCCGGTGAGGCGAACCTCGGGCGTTGATGTGAGCGGCGGTGAGATCAGCAACCGATCGCGCACACGATCGAGCTGGACGCGTTCATTGAAGGACAAGGTGATCCGGTCCCCGGTGAAATTCGTGGTAAGATGGGGTGGATCCGCGACCACCAGCAACGGTGGATCGGTATCGCGTTCGCCACCCGAGATATCGGCCACCTGCGCACATGCGCTGAGCAGGAGGATCAACAGGTACAACAGCCCGAACGGCCGCATCAGTGGCAATGGGAAAGAAGTTCGCAGAGCCCGCGCAGATGCATCGCGTCCTCTTCGTTGAATTCATCCAGCTGTGCACTATCGATATCCAGCACGCCGGTCACTTCACCTGTCCTGTTCACGATCGGTACCACGATCTCCGATCGGCTGAACGGGCTGCAAGCGATATGGCCGGGGAACTGTTCCACATCAGGAACGATCAATGTGCGGCGTTGCTCCCAGGCGCTTCCGCAAACACCTTTCCCGAGACCGATCCTGGTGCATGCGATGGGGCCCTGGAACGGCCCGAGAACAAGTTCGTTCCCGATCACGCGGTAGAAACCGATCCAATGCCAGTTGAACGCCTGCATGAGCGCTGCGGAAACGTTCGCCATGGCCGCGATCATGTCGGTCTCACCGAGCAACAAGCTTCTTACCTGCGGCACGAGCGATCGCCAGATCGCGCTCCGATCGGTGGTTGCTGGTAGTTCGATCTGTTCCATCCGGCGCTAAAGTACCCGCTAGGCGCACGCGGCGGTATACAAGCTCACCGCAATGCCGGGCACAGTACCCAGCGCATTCACACATGCTTCGATGGTCGCACCGGTGGTCACCACATCATCCACGAGCAGGATATGCTTGTCGCGAAACTTTTCGGGATCACGCACCGCAAATGCTTCCTTCACGTTATGCCAGCGCGCGATCCTGCCACGCCTTGTCTGCGAACCCGTTGATTCGATCCTTATCAATTCGTTCCTGAGGGAGGGGAGGTGAAGGATCTGCTGCATCCCTTCGATGATCACCTGGCTCTGGTTGAAACCGCGTCGTCTTTCCTTCGATCGGTGCAGCGGCACTGCAAGCAGGATATCGATCTTCTTGAACCGTTCGGAATCCTGGATGTCGGTGGCCATCATCCGGCCCAGTTCCCTGCCGATCGGCGTATCGGCCTTGTATTTCAACCGGTGCAGCAAACGTTGAGCGACGCCCGATCGGTTGAACAGCAGGAATGAACTGGCCGCCCGCAAATTTACCCGCCCCTTGAACAACTGCTCCACCCGATTCTCCGGATCATCGTGGAAGCGCGCAAGCGGTAGGTCCGCCAGGCATGCGGTGCATAGCATTCGTTCGTGCCTGAAAAGCGCCTGGTCGCAGCCTGCGCACCGCCGCGGAAAAAGCAATCCCGAGAGATCGCTGATCCATTCACCGATCGATGCGGTACTGCTGTTCAATGATCAATACTTTGTTGAAAAGCGGAACGTTCAATTCGGGAACGCCGTTATCCCACCCCTCTAATTTAGCGCACCGATCAGGCCCAAGCCGCCATTCCGGAATGAACATGGAGAATCAGAACGACCGCGGAACCACTGTTGCGAAGAAGAGTTCCAATACCGGCCTGTTGTTGCTGGTGGTGCTATTGTTGATCAGCAATGTGGTGATGTTGTGGATGCTCATGCAACGCAACAAGGAAGTGGATCGCAGCGAGCAGCAGGTGCAGAACATAACGGCCGAGAAGGAGAACGTGACCCACCTGCTGGAGAACATGCTCGCATCCTACGATACCCTGAAGACTGAGAACGAACAGATCACCACCGAGATGGAAGCGCAACGCGCGCATATCGAGGAATTGCTCGATCAGGTGAAACGCGGCAACTATGATCTTTCCAAGGCGAAGAAGGAGGCTGAAACATTGCGGCGGATCATGAAAGGATATGTCGCCACGATCGATTCGTTGAACCAGGCCAACCAGTTGCTCACCGCCGAGAACATGACCATCCGCCAGGAACTTGGTGAAGTGCAGGGCCAGCGTGAAGCGCTCGCCACCAAGGCGCAGGACCTGGAGGGCCGGATCACCAAAGGCAGCGTGCTCCATGCCACCACGATCTCCTCAGGTGCACTTTACATGCGCAATAATGGCAAGCAGGTGGATACCAATCGCGCGAAACGTGCTGAAATGGTGAAGTGCTGTTTCACCCTCGGGGAGAATCGCGTGGCCACGGCCGGCGACAAGGTGCTGTACATGCGCGTGATCAGTCCCGATGGCAAGGTGCTGCCTTCCGGCGACCCCGATGATCGTTTCAGTTTCAACGGTGTTGAAGGTGAATACAGCGCACGCCGTGAAGTGAACTACCAGAACCAGCCGGTGGATGTGTGCATCTTCTGGAACGGTGGTCAGGAACTGAAGTCAGGCCAGTACCTCGTGGAGATCTACGAGAGCGGCGGAGTGGTTGGCAAGGCTTCCTTCGATCTGAAATAAGATCAGAAGAACGCACGCACCTGCGCGCCGCCCACGTGCACGATCGGCAATCCTTCCGATCGGCGGCCATTGTAGGTAAGGTCCACTTGTAGATTGTTGCTCAGGTTGCGCTGGATGCTCATGCTCCATGTGAGATTCGTGCCAGGCCGGAGGCCGCTTAACATCTCATTGCCGAGCGATGAGTTCACTTCGCCATCGTATGCTATATCGACCAGGTTGGCGGTGGCGAGAACGCTCCCTTTTCCTGAAGTGTTGTAGCGCAGCTCGATCCCAAGATCCTGCAAGATCGCTTCCTCACCGCCGAATTCCACGTTGTTCTTTTTCTCCGTGTAACGAAAGGAAGCGATCGCACGAAAGGTCGTTCCTGGTTGCCAGGTGATCCGTGGGCGTACACCCTGCTGACCGATCGCATAAGTACGGCCTGAAAGGATATCGGAACCGCTGCTGATCCGGCCTTGTTCACTTTCAATATCGAGCGTCCATTGCCTTGTGGTGTTCCAGCGCAACCGGATCGTATTCAGATCACGCGAGCGCGATTCGAAACCGTTGGTGAGAAGTGTGCGGCTCTGATCGCTTTGCCAGGTATGATCCACGCTCCACGATCGGCTGGTGCGATCGTAATAGAACGTGTTGCGCGCCGAAGCGTTGTAGGCGCTCAGCGTGGTATCCGCCCCTTGCATGTTGAACGGATCGAGGGCTTGCAGCAGATCATCAACGCCGGTCTTTCGATCGATGCGGATCGATGCCAGATCGGAGAATTTGCCGATGAATCCGCCGAAACCCTTCCGCTCCCCAAGGACCACCGCCGGACGCAGATCCAGCGATGCGCTCAATTGGTTGCTGAAAGTGCGTACGTAGGTATCGCTCGGTACGAACACGCGCACGTAGTTCGCTTCATAACCGAACGGCGCGATCTCGAATTCGTTCAATTCCTTTATCGAATTCCCGTTGTAATCATTCCACACATAAGTGCCCTGCCCGGCCGGAACTTCCAGGTAGATGTACTCACGCCGTTGTTCCAATCCCGATCCGAATTCATAGAAGGCATCCACCACCGCCACGCCTTTGAACATCGTTAGATCATAGTCGAAACGTGCGAGATACGTGTCCTCCGGTTCCTGGGCGGTCAGTAACGTATCGGCGATCTGCAGCTGACGGTAGGTGAAGGTCGTGTTCAGGCGATTCCGCGGATTCCTTGCAAGATCCAGGTTGAAGGAATACGCGTTCGCGATCGTACTTAGGACCAGTTCACCTTCACGGAAAGCATGATCGAGCCGTTGTCCTCCGGAGATCATCCATTTATTCTTGAAATTATCCGGACTTTGAACGAAGACCGACCAATCATGGAACGAATAGCTCGGCAGGATCAGGTTGTTCAGCGTATCACGAAAAAGATTCCGCTCGTGTTCATCGCGATAACCGATCGTGATCGAATTGAACTTGTATCGTGTCTGTCCTTTATGTCGCAGGAAGCTGCTTTCCACTGGTAGCGTCGTATTCAACCAACTGCCTGTGCCCGTAAGTTCCCAGCGCCCCGATCGCAGGTCGCTATCGATCCGCTGGCGATAACCACGATAAAGTTCGGTTACATGGAAGACTTCCGAACCGAGCATCAATTGGCCGAGCTTTTTCCCGCGCACACCGGCGTTCACTCCAGCGAGCACCTGATCGTTGTCCAACGGGATCGAAAGCGCGTTCCAGTTCCGTTCGAATTCCACCGCGCGGTACCGTTCCACCGGCCGGAATTCCCTTGTGATCGATTCGATATCGCCGCCGATCAAAAATTGAAGTGAAGTATCTTCCTCATGGATCGGGATGGCGTGCTGGATCCGCGACATGATGCCGAAACCCTGATCATCGCTCTCATCGATCGAACTGAACGTATTGCGATCATCGTTGCTCATCGCCAGTTCAACAGTGGCGTTCGTACGCTTGCTGAAGCGATGGTCCACGCCGAGGGTGATCAGCTGTTGTGTCCGCGGCGGTATCAGCACGCGCACAGGAGCATGATCGCCGCGCCGCACGATCTGCCCGTTGATCGTATCGGGTGCGATCCATCGGAATACGCGTCCGTTCGGGGTGAATTCCTGTTGCACGTAGTCGCCAGCACCAGCGCCGATCTGGGTGAACGTGAGCCGGTAGAGCGCTACTTCCGGATCGGTGCTGTAGACATAGACCGGATCATAGCCCAGTGAATCCGTGCGGCGGTAAAGCACCTGGTCATCGGCCCAGCCGGTGCTATCGATCCCGTTCACCAAGGCGCCGAACGGATCATCGCCGGCCTCAGAAAGCGCGAGTTCATCCTCTTCGCTCAGTTGCTGCTGAAGCGGTTGTGATCTATGATCTTGTTCGCTGTAAACGTTCAGACGGATCGTGCTTTTTCCAAGCTCCGTCACATCATCAACCCGCACGAGCGATCGAGCGTAGTTCTTGTCGGAATACTGGAACTCCACCGCGATCCTTCGATCCTTTGTGATCAGCCTGCGCGCAGTGAACGTAAGCTCGGCCGTATTGTAATCGATCACATAATCGTTCTCCTGGCCGCGCGTCATCAGTTGCCCATCGATGTAGACACGCTCCGTACCCGAAAGCACCACGATGAAGGTCTCACCAGCGTTGCCACGCAAACGGTAAGGCCCTTGCACACCTTCGATCCCCTGGATCTGTTGGCGCGTGAATTTTCCCTTGCTGATCGCAACGCTCGCACCAGCGATGCTCTTTCCGTTCTCTCCAAGACCGAATTTGGTATTGTAGCTAAGGCCTTTCGTCTTCTTCAGGTAAGTGAGGAAATGGCTGCGCGGACGCAGCAGCACGAAATCGCCGGCGATCAATTCCCATAATGGAGCACCACCCACTGGATCATCCTCGAAGAGCTTGATGAACACCTGATCGAAATCCTGCAGTTCCAACGTATTCCCTCCGGCCTGGATCGGAATGTTGTTGTCCGTGACGGAAGCGAGCACCTTTATCCGATCGGTGAGATTTCCGCTCAATTCCAGGTTCAGGGTCGAATTCACGGAAAGATCCTGGTTGTTACCGAATAGTATCCCGCGCGAAATGCTTCCACTGCGATCCAATCCCTGCGCATCCATCAGCGAACCCTCCTGCCGCGGTATCTCATATTTGAACGGATCGGTATGGTCGCCGGACGGGGTGGTGAGGAGCGCCTGGTCCTTGTGGAAATATTCCCTGCCAAGAAGCAGCGGCATCACGCGGTATATCGCCAGCGCGCTATCCGGCGCACCGGGCCAGATGACAATGGATCGATAGGGATCCAATTGATACCTGGCCGGATCGGCGGGAACGCTGTCGATGAGGAAGCGGAGACTTCCAGGGACCACGCTGAGCGTATCGAGCCGGAGCGTATCGCCGTGGAAATGCACGATGCGCTGGCGCAGATTGGAACCCTGTTGCGCGCCCGCCGTAGAAGCGAGCGTTACGAATGAGAGGAACACCAGGCACCGCCCGAGAGATCGGACCATCGACCGGCTGGTCGGGCGGATCGTCGCATTCCAGCAGGCGGTGGGCGTTATCGGCATGAGCAGAGCTGGCCGAAAATTATCCGTTATGGAACGAACGGTGATCCTTCAAGGCGCCATCACCAATTGGTTGTTGAATGATAAGAGGCATCCTTGCCCGCGGCGGGGAAGCCCCGGATATTTTTGGCAGTATCCCGTCCATTCCATGCGTTGCTGCCTGCGGATCATATCATTTTTCCTGTTCCCGATACTGATCTGCTCTTGTTCGGCGCGCGCCGACCGGCACAGCAATGAAGCCAGGGGCGGCAAGTATTACGGTGGGATATTCAACGCCAACGAGGGAGAGGAATTGCGTGGCCTGTTCCCCCTTTCGCTCACGCAGGCCGCTTCACACCGCGTAGCGGCCCAGATCTACGAAGGTCTCGTGCGTTTCGATCAGGCAGATCTATCGATCAAGCCCGGGCTTGCTTCAAGCTGGTCGCTCGATCCGAACAGGAACACCTACACGTTCAACATACGTAAAGGTGTCCGTTTCCATGACGATCCCTGCTTCCGCAATGGAAAGGGAAGGGAGCTTACCGCGCACGATGTGGCCTATTGTTTCACCCAGGTCTGCACCAACGATGGACACAACCAGATGGGCTGGATCTTCAAGGATCGTGTCGTGGGGGCTGATGACCATTTCAATTCCAATGGGAATGGATCGGCCGGAGTGAAAGGCATAAAGGCGATCGATGATCATACGTTGCAGATCGAGCTTACCAACGCATCGCCCATTTTCCTTCAATTGCTCGCGCACCAGGGCTGTTGGATCTATCCGAAGGAGATGGTGGACCATTACCGCGAGGATGTGATCTGGCGCGCGGTGGGCACCGGGCCGTTCAAATTGCGCACGCACCGGCGGGGTGAAGCATTGATCCTGGAACGCAACCACGATTATTGGGGAACTGATGAGCACGGCAACCAGCTTCCCTTCCTGGATGCGGTGCGCTACACCTTCGCGGCGGATAAAGGCCGGGAGCTGGATGAATTCATGAAAGGGAACCTTTCCCTGATCTTTGAATTGCCGGTGGACCGCACGGAATACGTGGAGGCGAACAGTGGCGATCATCAAGTGCAATCGATCCCGGCACTTTCGGTACAGTTCTATGGATTCAACCAGCGAAGCGAAGCGTTCAGGGATGTGCGTGTGCGCCGGGCCTTGAGCATGGCGGTGGACAGGCAGCTGCTGGTGGATAGTGCCTTGAGCGGCCTTGCTGTACCTGCGACACATGGCGTGGTTGCGCCGGGCTTCACCGGTTATCCCTACGATTCGGTACCGACGATCGTTTTCGATCCCGACCGGGCCAGGAAGCTGCTGGCGGATGCGGGATATCCAGGAGGACGCGGATTGCCAACCGTTTTCCTGCAAGTGAACAGCGATGGGTTCGGCTATGTGAAGGTCGCGGGAATGTTGCGTGAGATGCTCGAGAAGGAACTTGGTGTCCGCGTGGTTACGACAGTACTACCGGTGACCCAGCATTTCGACAAGATCCTTCGCGGGGAGGCGAACTTCTGGCGCGAAGGCTGGATCGTGGACCATCCCGATCCGGAGAACATCCTTGAATTGTTCCATGGCAAACATGTGCCTGCGGATGCCGCGGAAGTATCCTACTTGAACAGCACACGCTACGTGGACAGGCGATTCGATGGATGGTTCTCGCTCGCGAAGACCACCGCCGATCCCGCAGAACGAATGAAGCTGCTGGCAAAGGCCGAGAAGCAATTGATGAACGATGCCGTAGTGATTCCGTTGTACCACGAACGGTCCATAAGGCTCCTGCAGCCCTACGTGCGCGATCTGCCGATCAACGGAATGGAATACCGCGATCTGGCCACGGTGTGGTTCGATCCTGCGAAGAGTCCGAAGAACTAACCTAGGTGCGGCCGCTGGAAATGAACTCGTAAACGAGTTGTTTGGCGAGTGGCATGTAGGTTTCGATCAGCGGTAACGGAACTTCGGCCTCCAGCACGAACGTGGCGGGATTGGGATGATCGCGATGTTGCGCCCGCAGATCGGCCTTTATGTTCTCGTATGTGCAGGCGATCCCCACGGAATAAGTTGTAACGAATCGGGTGATCACGCTCCGGTATTGATCCACTTCGGAATGTTCGCGGAACAACGGCATCGTGTAGGCGTAAACACGCGCATCGCGGCCGGTGCGCAGGAGCAGCCAGCCTTCCGTGGCATACAATGGTTGAATGCCCACCGGGGAGAATTGGATCCTCTCCCCAAGTTCGTGTTTCAATTCCTGCCCAAGCAGCAGGGTGCGCCTCAGATCGGGGATCGAAAAGTCGATCACCTCCTCGATCAATTCGAGCAGTACATCATCGGGGTCGCGTTCATGCAATGCTTCTCCGGTACGTGGATCGAACCCGATCAACTGGCCCGGCATTCCCTGGGCGAGTTCGTTCTTGCCGCGTTTCAATTGGACCAATCCCTCCAGGTGCGATCGCAGATCATCCAGGTAGGGATAAAGTTTCCGTTCGCTGAACCGTTCGTTCACGCGCTGCAGGTAGCCAAGCAGAATGTAACGCTTCAGTTCGGCATCCAATGCGGGCATCACCACCCAATCCTTCGGCAAGCGGCTGTTGTTCATCCTTACGGGAATACTATTGCAACGAGATGTTCAAAAATATTGTTGCCACGAGTGCAGCAGTGGCAGCACCGTGCCCACCTTTGAACAGCTTCCTGTAAATCCACAAGCATGCCGATCCGCCTGTCGATCCTTCTTCCTTTGATCAGTGCCGTTCTGCTCACTTCCTGTGTTCCCCAGCGGAAATACCAGGAGGCCGCTGATCGTGCGAAACTCCTGCAAGCGGAGACCGATGCGGCGAATGCCCGAGCCCGTGATGCGCAGACCGCCCTGGAAGAGGTGAATTCGCGCATGGCCGACCTGGAGCGGAGGATGAAGGAACTCCAACGCGATACCACGATCACGGGTACTTCGCTGCGGCAGATGACCATGCAGTACGACAAGATCAATACGTTGAACAACGAACTGCTGGAGAAGTACAACAAGCTGCTGGCCGGCGATAGGAGCGAGAACCAGAAGCTGGTGGCCGATCTGGAAGCTTTGCGGTCGGACCTCATCAACAAAGAGGATTCGTTGAACGCACTTTCCAAAAGAGTGGGCGAGAAGCAGGCTGCCCTGGCCGATCGTGAAGCCAGACTTGCGGAACTGCAGGCGGAGATCGCCGCCAAGGATGCCGCCATGAAAGGGCTGAAGGACCGCGTAAGCCAGGCGCTCACCGGTTTTGAAGGGAAGGGGCTAACCGTGGAGCAGCGTGGCGGGCGGATCTATGTGAGCATGGAGAACAAGCTGCTCTTTCCCAGCGGAAGTGCCGCCGTGGATCCGAAGGGAAGGGAGGCGATCAGCAAACTCGCAAAGGCGATCGAGAACGAGAAGGACTTGAACATAATGGTGGAAGGACACACCGATGTGGACAAGGTGCAGCCCGGTTCCACGTACAAGGACAATTGGGACCTGAGCGTGTTGCGGGCCACCAGCGTTGTGCGCATCATGCAGGAAGCAAGCAGGATCGATCCGCTGCGGATCACGGCTTCCGGGCGGGGCGAATATCTGCCTGTCGATCCGAACGACAAGGCCAAGAACAGGCGGATCGAAGTGATCCTCGCGCCTGATCTGGAGCAATTGTATGAGCTGGTGCGGGATTGAGGCCCACACGGTGGGATGGGTGTGGCGAGAGCCCGTCAATTTTCCGCGATCTTCCACATTTCCCTTCGTGGTAATCGCCTTATGCGCCCCGATGGAGCTGATAGGGGACCGTGTGGAAAATGCTTGACCCCCTGAGCGGGGAATTGGTCGAAAAGCCTTCCGATCCGACGAACGGGCCATGCTGCCCGCACAACAGCGCCGTACTCCCGATGAAGCACCGGATCGGCCCGTTAGGACACGCTGAAACCCACGTGGTTGTAAGAGTTTGAACGTACGGCGGATCTTCTTGCCGGCTAACTTCGCGATCGCTCAAAAAAAGGCCACGCTCTTACCGGCACGGCCGCCCTCGAACCCTTGATGCGGATAGCCTCGCAAGTCACCAAAGACCAATGGAAAGGTTCCAGC
>JAEZDL010000237.1 GCA_023418095.1 Bacteroidota bacterium | reverse complement strand
GCCGCCGTGAGTTCGAAAGTCATCATTTCCTGCAGACCGATGTGAGCATCAACCCGGGGAACAGCGGCGGACCGCTGATCGATGAGAACGGCAAGGTGATCGGCGTGGCCACCATGAAGATCACCGGGCGCGATCTGGAAGGGCTCGGCTTTGGGGTGCCGATCAGCAAGGCCTTGGAACAATTGAACATCACTTTCGAATGAACATGGCACGCCCGATCATCCTCACCACCCTGCTGCTGTTTGCCACCATCGTGTGCGGCCAGTCAGGCATTCGCTTCACGATGCTCGACTTCGGAACAACATCGAAAAGATTCGATCCGAACCTGCTGCTCGGCTTCGATCGCGACATCACCGATCGCACCGCGTTCGGGATCGACCTGATCAAGAGTTTCCGTTTCAACCCGGAAGGGATCGGCGATGAAGTAAGCAATGGGGCGTTCTACACCTATTATGCGACCCAAGTGAATTACTGGGGGCTTCAATACCGATCCCATTATTTCTTCTCCGGAACGGGTTACATCGCCTCAACCATCGGTTTCCGCAGCATTTCCATCAAGATCGCAGGTTCCACCTCGAACTATTCCTCGTACACCACTTCATACAACTCCTTCAGCCGTACAGCCAGCACTACCACATTCCCGATCGGGATCCGCATGGGTTTCCGATCGGACCTCGATGGCTATTTCGGTGATATATATGCGGGTATCGGTTACAACATCGGCGGTAATGTGGACCTTGGCAATGAGGTGCTGTTAGATACCGATGTGCTCTCGAAATTGTGGCTGAACGTGGGTTATGCGCTGGGGATCGGCTGGTGATCCGCTCGTAGGAGAACAAGGGAGGACCGTGATCTGTTCCGTTCTCTCGAAGCAACCCGGAAAGATGGATCCGTCTTGTGTACGAAGGCTGGCTAGCTTTCGCCCACGATCAAAGTGATGATCCGAGCAATGCGCCTGTTATTGATCTGTTCGCTCGTCTTCCGAATACTGAGCGCCGATGCACAGGTTACATCGGTCCCTTTCACAAGCGGTCCCATTCCACCTTGTGATACGAGCACGTTCACAGCGAATGTCTCTGGCATGGGTGCACTTCATCCACCGGGCTATTGGGGAGGTTACACTTTGTATTCCTTGATGATCAACATCACTAGCGATCATCCTCAAACGTTGCAGATCCTCCTTACTTCGCCTGCCGGCACCACATTGTCACTTTCGGAATTCAATGGTGCGGGTGGGCAGAATTATACGAATACGAATTTCGTTTACGATATTTCATCCTTCCCGTCCATCACGACCGGGTCGGCGCCATTCAGCGGAAATTGGACACCTCAAGGTGGAAATTTCAGCGTATTCGATTGGGAGAGTGCTGATGGTACCTGGACGATCACAGTGATCGATACCGCCTGTGCAAATGGCGGAACCGGCCCCGGCGGCACCTGGACACCCGGCTGGTTCGATGGAGGAGCAGCGGCAGGAGGATTCAGTTTCGGCTTCAACAGTCCTCCACCACCCCAATGTTGGGGAAGCATCCCCTATGGTTCGGAGACGATCTGCGCAGGTGGCAGTGCGAACATCCAGGGTTATTATGAATCACTCGGAACCGGATACAGCATCTATGTAACGCCGTGGGACGGCCAGGCCATGTCCGATCCCTACGCGGCGACCGAACCTGGCACTTATTGGATCGATGCCTATGATCAGTGGGATGGATGCTGGTATTTTGCTGAATATGAATTGACCGTTGGATCAATATCGCTCGGCCCGGATCAGGTCATCGATCAATGTGGAAATGATCCGATCGACCTGAACGCCCTGTTCAATTTTGGATCCATCACACCGGCGTGGACATTGAACGGTGCGCCAGTAAGCGGTATAGCGGTCAGCGCTGCCACCACACCGGGCGTCTACCAGGTCACCGATGCCGCTGGAACCGATTGTTCCGACACTGCTACGGTGACCGTGACCTTCAGCGATCCGATCGATCTGGGAGCAGATCAATCCGTCGGTATCTGCGCGGGTTCTTCCCTCGATCTCACAACGCTTTACAATACAGCGGGCCTTTCCGTGGAATGGCAATTCGGTGGCGCACCGATCCCTGCCCCGATCGCGGCCACCGATGCTGGAACCTACACGCTCATGGCGACATCCGCCGATGGTTGTTCGGATCTCGCGGAGATAACAGTTACCGTGGATCAGGCCTCCGACCTTGGTCCCGACCAGAATGCCACCTTCTGCAGCAACGCGACGTTCGATCTCACCACATTGTTCAGTACTACCGGCCTTTCCACCGAGTGGAGCTATATGATGATCCCGGTGAACGATCCCACTTCCATCCTGCTTGGTGGAACATACCAATTGATCGTTTCCCCCGGCACTGCCTGTGCCGATACGGCGTACGCATTCATCACCGTGGATCCCGCACCTGTGCTGGAACCCGATATGTTCGCAACGGTATGTGAAGGTGAAGCGGAGGACATCACCGGATATTTCACCACCACTGGAACGACGGAAAGCTGGACATTCGGCGGCGCGCCTGTTGCGGATCCATCGGCGGTGACGGACGCGGGCATCTACACCTTGATCGTGACAAATGCCGCGGGTTGCTCCGATACGGGTTCGGTTGATCTGGAAGTGGTCACTCCACCTGTGCTGGGGCCTGATACTTCGATCACCATCTGCGATGGAGCCGGATTGGATCTCTCCACCGTATTCGCCACGGGATCGAATTCAGCATCCTGGAGTTTGAATGGCAATGTGGTCGCCGATCCGGGATCGGTGGGCGAAGCGGGCACTTACGTTCTTACGGCTACGAACCCGGCCGGATGTTCGGCCAGCGCAACTGCTTCGATCGATATACTGCCTTCACCGGAGCTTGGTGCAGATCGAACAATTTCGATCTGCGATGGCGCGGTCGCGGACCTGACCTCGCTTTATACTACCACGGACCTTGCGGCCAGCTGGACCCTGAGCGGTGCACCCGTCGCAGATCCCGCAGCAGTTCACCTGGCCGGAACCTACCGGTTGATCGCTGGCGATCCATCGGGTTGCACCGATACCGCATTCGTTCAACTTACCGTGAACGCCGGCCCGGACCTTGGCCCCGATCGGACCTTCATGCTTTGCCCATGGCAGTCCGTGGACCTTCAAACGGAATTTTCGACCGGCATGCTGGATGCGACCTACTCGTTCAACGGTGAACCTGTTCCCGATCCAGCCGCGATCGATCTTGCTGGCCAATACCTCATTGTGGCAAGCGATGCGAACGGCTGCAGCGATACGGCCCTCGCGAACGTGATCGCGATCGAATGCATGTGCGTGGCCGATCTTACCGAGAATGCACGCTGCCTGCAGGATCCGGTGCAATTCAACATCGTGGCCGATAGCGCGATCATAGGTGCTGAGTGGAATTTCAACGGAGCTGCCGACAACACATCGGCGATCGACCCCGAAGTACGTTTCAGTTCGGAAGGCGAGATCCGCGTACAATTGCGCGCAACGCTTACCTGCGGTGTGATCGATGTGGAGCGAACGATCAGGATCGAGGATTGCTCCGATTCCTGCACCGTGTGGATCCCCTCCTCCTTCACCCCGAACGGTGATGGGATAAATGAAGGCTGGACCTGGAGCGGTGAATGCGATCCCGAGGATTTCAGCATGCGCATCTTCGATCGGTTCGGTGAACTGATCTTCGCGTCGAACGATCCGTATCAAGTGTGGGATGGCAGTTACAATGGGACCGAATCACCGATCGGTGTCTACGCCTACAAGGCGAGCTACCGGTTGCCTTACCAGGACCGGCGCGAGGTAGCGGGATCGATCACGCTGGTGCGCTGAGCGCTGCCCCAGAACATGTTCCTTTCGATCGGATCGCGGAGCAGATAAAGCACATTGGCCGCGAACGCTCCCATCACTCCGGCGAACGCGGACTTCAACAGGACTTCCAGAATGAAAGAGCCTGAGAGACTTTCCACGCTCATGACCGGAAAGATCAACTCAACGCTGGAATAGATCAGGAAGCCGATGAACAGGCTCGAGGTGAAACCTTTCATGAAGGAAAGGATGCGTAGGCGGGCACCTGCGCGTGCAACGAGCGTTCCGAAGATGAGAACGGCCATGAGCAGCCCGATCAGGTTACGCATCGCTGCAGGGAAACCCGCACGCTCCTGTTCCGGACCACTGGCGAATTCCGATGCGATATCGCCAAGGATGACCCACCCGAAAAGGAAACCGGCCACACCGGCCACGAATCCAGGAAGGAACATGCGTGTTCTCATGCGAACGAACGTAAAGGACCGCTGGATCGGTCCGGCACGATGGCCGAAGGGGTTTTTAACCGGGCCTGGTGGATCACCTTGGCCATAAGTAACAAAGCCCCGCACAAGTGCGAGGCCCGGCTACCTGGGTTGCTTTGCCTTCAGCAGTTCACCCGCTGCATCTTCACTAGCGATACCCGTTGATGTATGCGTTGGCGATGATCTCACTTTCGCGGATCAGGCCTTGCACGATCTCCTTGATCACATCGTTCAGCTGCTGTTCCGTGTACTTGTTCAGGTCGTTGTACACGTGCGATTTTCGCTTGCTGCTCTTTATGAAGGCTATCTTATCCTTCCTTGTCATGGGGCCTTCTACGGGCATGCACCGAAAAAGGATCCATCGGTATCGATCTATTTCGAGAAGTCCGCGCCTGGCGCGGATCCTAGCGCACAGCGATCCTGCTGATCAGGCGCAGTGTACGCATGTATTGCTCCACGTTCCCGGTCAGCATGAAGTCGATCGCCTTCCTCTTCAACTTCGTGTATCGGTCAATTGGCTGCATCATTTCGATCTCGGATTTGCAAGCCGATTTCCAATGAACGTGCCAGATCCCCAGAACCCGCGGTGGGCGCAGGATGTAGAGCGTATATCACTGTATGCGATCGTGGAAGTTCTCCTCCCGGCCTCAGCATTTTCAACGTGAATACAGGCCGTGCTGCCTGATGTAACTGAGCACCGCCGGATCGACCAGGTCGTTCACCGGACGCCAATCGCGCAATGCTTCGCGGATAGCGGTCGATGACACATCCATCAATGGGGCCTGATCCACGATCTGCACGGAAGGATGATCGCGGTACGGTGAGGTGCCGTTCGCGATCGGGCCGGGCCTGGGGTACACGAGCAGGCGGTGGTTCGCAAGTATCTCATCGGGATCCTTCCATGTATGGAACGTGGCGAGGTTGTCGCTACCGATGATCAGGTCGAACTTGTCCAACGGCCAGCGCGAGCGCATGAATCGCAGCGTATCCACCGTATAGTTCGGCCTCGGCAGATCCAGTTCGATGCCGCTCGCCTGGAGACCGGGATGCCGCATGAGGGCAATGCGCACCATGGCCAGCCGGTGCGTTTCGGGGCTGATACGCCGATCGGCCTTGAAAGGATTCGATGGGGTCACCACCAGCCACACATTGTCAAGCGCAAGCTCGTTGAGCATGTGCTCCGCTATGGCAACGTGCGCCCTGTGCGGCGGATCGAAGGTTCCGAACAGGCAGCCTACATGCATCTACTTCAGGAAGCTTTTCACCACGGCATGGGCCTCGCTGCATGCGCGCTCAAGGTCGTCGTTCAGGATGATCACATCGAACAGGTCGGCGTAACCGATCTCATGGGCGGCCTTCTGCAGCCGGAGCTCAAGGTTCTCCACGGTCTCTGTTCCCCGGTCGCGCAACCGCGCCTCAAGGATCTCCATGGAAGGTGGCGCCACGAAGATGGAAAGCGCCTTTTTGCCGAAGGCGGCCTTCAGATCCAGCCCCCCCACAACATCCACATCGAAGATCGGGTGGGAACCCTCCTGCCAGATCCGCTGGATCTCGCTCTTCAGCGTTCCATAGAAATGGCCGGGATACACTTCCTCCCATTCCACGAAGGCCCCGCTCTGGATCAAGCCCTTGAACTCTTCCTCGGTCATGAAATGATAGTCACGTCCGTTCACTTCATGTTCGCGTTGCCGGCGGGTGGCGGCGCTAACAGAGAAGCGCAGGCCCAGATCCCGGCCGAGCAGGTTGCGTACGATGGTGGTCTTGCCGGCCCCGGAGGGTGCTGAGAAAATGATGCAGCGGCCATCGTTCATCACAGCACGTTGAGCACCTGCTCCTTCACTTTTTCAAGTTCATCCTTCATCATCACCACCAGCCGCTGGATCGATGCGTCGTTCGCCTTCGATCCAAGTGTGTTTATCTCGCGGCCCATTTCCTGGCCTATGAAACTGAGCTTGCGGCCCTGCTGGCCTTCCCCGTTCATCGTTTCAATGAAATAGGTACAATGCGATCGGAGCCGCACCTTCTCTTCGTTGATGTCGAGTTTCTCTAGGTAGTAGACCAGCTCCTGTTCGAACCGATCGGCATCCACGTTCACCTCCAATTCAGCGAGCTTCGCTTTCAGCCTGTCGCGCGTGCGATCGGTGCGGCCAAGGTCAAGTTCCTCGATCTGCCCGAGCAATGCGCCGATCCGATCAACGCGCATGCGCAGATCCTCAGCAAGCCGTTCTCCTTCGCTCGCGCGGAAAGAATCGTAATTGACAAAAGCCCGATCGACCAGCCCCATCACAGCGTTCCATTCCTGCTCATCGGCGCTTTCATTCTCCACCACCATCACATCGGGCATACGCAACACGTGCGCAAGCACGTCCATGGTACTGGCCGGATCCACTTCCTTCACAAGTGTGGAAAGTTCCTTGTGGTAACTGCGCACCAGTTCCTTGTCGATCGTGGCCTTCTTCGCAGCGTGGTGTCCGTCAAGTGAGATGTAGACCTCGATCTTGCCGCGCACGGCCTTTTCGCCGATCAGCTGCCTTATCTCCACTTCCTTCTCCTTGTAAGGCCCGGGCAGCTTCACCAACAGATCGAGCCCCTTGCTGTTGAGCGATCGGATCTCGGCCACCACCTTCCTTTCCTTCACCACACCTTCTGCGCGGCCGAAGCCTGTCATGGATCTCAACATCGTGGGCGGTAAAGGTATGCGTGCTATCGATCGGCGGC